>DYIZ01000200.1 GCA_020723385.1 Candidatus Aquidulcis sp. | reverse complement strand
GGGAATTGCGGCCGGGCGGGGAGCTACACATCCGGTTGCAACGGCATCGCCCGCTGGGACGGCGCGGCGTGGACGCCCCTGGGGAGCGGCGTATTTGACTCGACAGGGACTCAAAGCGCGGCCGCCAAAATGGTTTACGATGGGCGCGGCCGGTTGTACGTGGGAGGCTACTTCACCCGGGCGGGCAGCAGCAAAAGGGCGAACTATATCTCCTATTGGACGGCCGGGGATGGTCAATGCGGGTTGGCCGAAGGCGGCGATTACACCCTCTACGCCGGTAACTTGCCGGTGGGCCTGCACGTCAACACCCTCGGGACGCTGGATTGCTTGAGCGTGCAGCGTTTCAACAAAAACCACCCTAATGCCCAATCCTATCAAAATACCGGCTATTACTGGTCGCTGCGCGGCCTGGATAGCAGCAACAACCCGGCAACCGGCTTCGACGTCCGGCTGACCCTGCCTTACGCTTCCGCCGATGCCGGCGATTCGCTCTGCCGCTGGCGTGACAGCGCATGGGGCTGCGCCCGCACCAGCTATATTGCCAACACTTCGGTGACCCTCGATCACATCTTCGGTTTCTCCGATTGGGCGGTGGGGAATGAGGCTCCCTCCGCGGTGAAACTGGATCACTTCAAAGCCGCGCCCGGTAAGGTGCTCCCCTGGGGAACGATTGTATTGGGCATGGTTGGGTTGGCAATCGGCGCAATCCTGGTTCGACGCCGGCGGCCGCCCTTCTCTTGAAAGTCAGGGCGCTGGATGCACACCTCGGCAACGAGTCGGTGATCGGGTTCTATGAAACACTGGGTGTGATGATGCTCGATGAGTGGCGCATTTGCCGGCTGGAGGAGGATCAATTGGCGGGGGTGGCGGGGATGATGGTGAGGGTCGAGGGCGGAGGATAATTCTGTTTTCGTCCTGCCGCTGTTAGAGCAGAGGATTGAACGATTATAAGACTGAAAGAGAGGTGTTTTTGTGGAAGAAGAAGTAGAGCAAGAAATAATAGAGGAAGAAGGTACTCAGTTATCGGTCGCCGATAACCAGGTGAAGGTGACAAATGAAATGGGTATGTCAAAGAATAGATCGAGAACATTTACGTTTGTTGTCATCAGCTTGCTTTCACTCATCGTTGTGTTGTTGGTATGTAATCTTAGCGCAACAACATATTTGATTTTCAAATTTCAACAATCGCCAAATTTAGCTTCGGCAGGAGAAACAGAACCCTTACCTGCATCACTTGGATCAAGTCAAGCAAAAGATCAGTTATTGCAAGATTTTCAGGAACTTTATAACGCGCAGGATAGTGCTGGTCTCTACTCATTACTTGACCCACTCGCGCAAATAGACATACCGAAGGAAAAGTTCAACCAACAAATAAATGACATCTATCAATTAACAGGAAAAATCGAAAACGGAACTTATTCTCAGTACAAATATCTGGGGGTTTCTAATGGGCGCAAATGGTTTTCGTTGGAATACAAAATCAGGACAGAGAAAGGATCGGCATCGTTAGTAATAAATATCACACAACAAGACGGCGAAAGCTATCATATCGTGGGGTTTAATCTTAACCAGCGGTAGATAAAAGTATAACCAATTCCAAAATTGGCACTGTTCTCACCAAGCTCCTGAGCCGCGTAGTGGACAGCAATTATGACTGCCGCGATAACGGATATACGCGGCATCTGGCTAGACAATGGGGCAGCATAGTCGTTGCGAGCCAACAAGCAAGTGATGAAGATTGGGATTAGGCCTTTATGGAAGAAACAGTTACTTTCAAACCTGTATTTTGGCGTTTGATGATCTGGAAATACGTTCCGATATTAGCGGGATGGATGATAGCCGAAGCGCTCAACAGATTGGTCAAACATTATGCCTACGCTTCACTCCCAATCATAATTGCAGCCTTTGGATTATTGACTGGCGTAACCATTGCCGCTGTTATTCTCAGGAAACAATATGATATCGTAATCACAGAGAACAAAATCAGTGGAGCGAGCACCGGGATTCCGTTTGAAAGAGTATCTTTCTCGATTTCCGAGTTGGATAAGTCGAGAATCCGCAAACAGTCTTTTTACGAGAAGATTTCAGGTTTTCACACGTTACAATCGAAGAGTGGGCAGAAAATCATGTTTACCCATTTCATCTACGGTCAGTCTGCGGTCAACGAAATTTACCGAACATTAGAACAACGCCAGTAACCCTCATACGCACACACGAAGAGACAAGAACATGCACCCATTGCTTCTGGATATTCCCACTCGTATAGAGACTGAGCGACTCTTTCTGCGCTGTTATCAAGCCGGCGACGGCCCCTGGTATTATGCGATGAGCCAAAAGAATAAATTCCACCTCACCCGGTACGAGTCTGGCAACGCGGTGATGACGATCAATTCAGAAGAGGACGCCGAGATCGTTGTACGTGGTTTTGCAGCCAGTTGGGCCGCACGCAGCGCTTTTTTCCTGGGGGCATTTCACCAGGATACACAGGTGTTTGTGACGCAAATCTATATCGGGGTCGTCAATTGGGATTTACCTGAGTTCGATATCGGTTATTTCGCAGATATCGACCACGAAGGGAAAGGTTACGTTACCGAAGCGACGAAGGGGGCTTTACGTTTTGCCTTTGAACATCTGATGGCGCATCGAATCCGCATTGAATGCGACGATACCAATGTGCGCAGTTATCGAGTAGCAGAAAGGTGTGGAATGATCAAAGAAGGGCATATTCGAGACAACAAGAAGAATGCGGATGGGAGCATCAGCGGAACGTTACACTACGGTTTATTGAGAAGTGAGTTTATCGTGCGTTGATCGCAAAGGAAGCCTCTCATGGAATTTGACCCCAATCAAAGCTGGTATCACGGCTCCCCTCTCGAGTTGACCGTCCTCCGCACGGGAAGCACCATCACCCAAAAGCGGAAGCTGGCGCGCATCTTCTCGCACAAGCCGACCATTGTCTCGGTGGACGATGACGGTCAGATCAAGCACAACGGCAAGCGGCCGGGCTATTTGTATCTCATCGTGGATGAAATCCGACCCGAAGATATCGTACCCCATCCCCACACGACAATGGCTGCCGGAGAGGAGTGGCTGACAACCCGTGAGCTGCGCGTGCAGTTGATCGGTCCGACTGAAATCATGTCAGGCGAGCAACTAACAGATAACGATTACACCGCGCTGATCGAGCGATTGAACGAAAGCCGCATGGAGACAAATTGACAATGATCACAGACTTTCACGGCGACCACTTTTTCTTATCCAATTTCTTCCCTGTGGAGATCGTTTTCGAGGGGGATGTTTACCCCACGGTCGAGCACGCCTTCCAGGCCGCCAAGACTTCGATCCGGGAGCAGCGCGAAGCCATCCGGCTGGCCGCCTCACCCGTGAGTGCGAAGCGCCTGGGGCGCAGGGTCACCCT
The DNA here is from genome assembly GCA_020723385.1 of Candidatus Aquidulcis sp. Lineage (GTDB taxonomy): Bacteria > Chloroflexota > Anaerolineae > Anaerolineales > UBA4823 > DYIZ01. The sequence continues at coordinate 6,773 of DYIZ01000200.1, read as the reverse complement.
GCGCGGCGATTGGGAAACCGTCAAGTTCGACATCATGTTGGGTTTCCTGAGGCAGAAGTTCACCCAGCCAGACCTGCGCCAAAAACTGCTGGAGACCGGCGACCTCGAGCTGATCGAGGGTAACCGTTGGGGCGACCGCATCTGGGGACGGGTGATGATCAAAGGCCAATGGGTCGGTAAAAACCACCTCGGCCAATTATTGATGCAGGTTCGTTCAGAAGTTCGCGAGAACCAACGGCCACAATCCGAACGGTAGCATTGGTTAGGCAATCAGTGGCAGACCGAAAAGAAACCCTCTCCATTCACGACAACATTCTGTATGGTGTCACGGTGGTAAGCGGCGCTTATCTAAGCCGGTCCTATTCGATCCGGTTGCATACTGCATTTCTGGATCTTCGACCGTTCGAGTATACCGATATCGAATTTTCCGGCGTCGTTGCTCATCACTTTGGATGCGAGCTGCCAAACAGCATACTCTTCGACATAGAAGAAACGGAACTTGAGCGCATTTACAACGATCACCGCGACCTGTTCGAGCGATTGAAAAATTACGGCTGGCCCTTCCCGTACAAAACCGAAGATGATCTCATCGCCTCTCTGAAAACCGACCGCATCAAGGCCTTTACCATTTCATCCAGCTACGGGTTTGAGGGATGGATTTGGGCAGAGCAGGTGATCGAGATAAAACGGAGCCGGCGTAAACGCTTTAGCTGAGCACGATCTCATCCCAGGCGATCCAGCCAAATTCTAATATAGGCGCCCTCGAGAATGTCGCTCCCGAGCAACACCCCTCAACCGCAAAACCGAATCCCGTTTGTCCGGTTGGCAACCGATCCGCTTCGCACCCCTTTGGAACAGGTTGTGTCTGACTACCTGGGGCGGCGGTGGGCCGTCCAGGAAGCCAGGGACATGACCGAGTTTGCCTGCCATCCCTGCGCCATCCTTTCGGATGATTCCTATTCCGTATTCGCAAAATTCAGCGATGCGGCGAACGGCCTCGAACAGTTCGAGATCGAGCTGGCAGGGTTACGGCTCCTCCGGGAACGATCCAGCATCCTGATACCGACCCCCATTGGCTTAGTCCCAGTCACCGGTGGGTGTATCCTGATCCTCGAGACTGTCCAGGCCGTGGAACGAGCGCCCCGCCACTGGCGGCAAATCGGACAGACGCTGGCCCGCATCCATCAGGTCAAGGGCGACCGGTTTGGTCTCGAAAGGCACGGGTATTTTGGCCCACTCTATCAAGACAACACGCCCTCGGGCGACTGGCCCACATTCTATGCCGAACGCCGCCTTTGGCCTGGCCTGAGATTGGCGATTGATTCAGGAAATCTGCCTCCAGGTATAATTCGTCAAGTCGAAAAGCTGATCTCGCGCCTTCCCGAGCTTTGCGGACCCCAAGTGGTTCCAACACTCATCCATGGCGATGCGCAACAAAACAACTTCATCAGCGCCGAGGATAGAGCAGTTGTGATTGACCCTGCGGTCTACTACGGAAACCCAGAGATGGATCTGGCCTATATTGATTATTTCCAACCCGTTCCACAGGCTGTCTTCGATGGCTATCGCGAACAGATGCCAATAGATCCGGGATTTTGGGACAGGCGCGATCTGTGGCGGGTTTGGGGCTACCTGGCAGCCGTAACTGTCGAAGGCTCCAGCTATCTGGGCAGACTGACCGAGGCCGTTCAGAAATACCTATAACGCGCGGCCTCACCATCAAAAAGCACGCGACGGGAGAATGGCAATGGCCGAAAGCGCCACATCCCCAAAGGATTCTTGGGCCAGCGGCGGAATACGAGCGGTCATTGAGTGACGAGCGGCGAAACGCCTTGCGAGACCGCATCCGGGCGGGATTGCCAGTCTCGCGGGATGGTTCCATCCCCTTGACGGCGCGTGCCTGGGCGGTGCGAGGAATTCGGCCATGAGAGCAAAGTCGAAAACTGATACAGGAGGATTATGCGTAGCGAAAAAGAAATGTTCGATCTCATCCTCAATACCGCCCGCAACGATGAGCGCATCCGGGCCGTGATCCTGAATGGCTCACGCGCCAACCCCAACGCCCCGCGCGACCCGTTCCAGGACTTCGACATTGTTTACATCGTCGCCGACCCCGCGCCCTTCAGGCGCAATCTCGAATGGATCAAACGCTTCGGCGAGATGATGATCCTGCAGCAGCCCGACGATATGGATGACCCGCCGCCAGGCGACCACGACCGGTTTGCCTATCTCATGCAGTTCGCCGATGGCAACCGGATAGATTTGACGCTCTACCCGCTCGGAAAACTCGCCGAGATGGAGGCAGACAGCCTGAGTGTGCTGCTCCTGGACAAGGATGGGATCATCCCCCCGTTTCCACCGCCGGATGAGAGCGGCTATCTCCCCAAGCCGCCCACTGCCAAAGCGTTCTTCAACTGCTGCAACGAATTTTGGTGGTGCAGCCCCTATGTCGCCAAAGGGCTGTGGCGGGAGGAATTCATCTATGCCAGGTCCATGCTCGGGATTCTATGGGGGGAGCTTGCCAAGATGCTGGTCTGGCACATCGGCGTGAACACCCAATTCGCCATCAACCCCGGCAAGTTTGGGAAATACTTCAAAAAGTATCTCTCACCGGAACTGTGGGAGATGCTGCTGAAAACATTTCCGGCTGCCAGTTACGAGAGCGCCTGGGATGCGCTGCTGGCGCAGGGCGACCTGTTCAGGATCGTTGCGCAGCACGTGGCCGGGCATTTCAGTTTCGACTATCCAGCCGGCGACGACGCGCGGGTGAGCGCCTTCCTGAAGCACGTGCGCTCGCTTCCCCGAGATGCGAAGGAGATTTATTGAGGCAGGAGGGATACTTGATGAATTTAAAGAGTTTCCTGATTATTCTGGCTCTTTCTATCGCTATCGCCGGTTGTTCATCCAGCTCCGAAGGGACGACCGATCCAACGCCGTTATCTTCGACCCGAGCTCCACTCGAAAGCCCAACGACAACCCCAACTGCGCCTCATTCAACGGCGACGCTTCAACCGCCAGCCCCCTTGCATCCTACCATCACTCAACCACCCTCTCCGCTTCCGCCGCCGCCTACCGACGCCATTTACACCTTGCCCGGCTGGGTTTCTTCGCCAACCGAGAATCTATTGATGACCGTGACGGGGGGTTACAATGAATCAGAATATTTTCTGACCTTTTTCGACGCGGAGACCGAAGAACGCTTTGATCTGCAATTTGATAACGAGATATGCGCCTATTTCTGGTGGCCTGATCGCCAGCACTTCGGCCTCCTTACGAAGAATTTCGAGACGATTTACCGGGTCAGCTTATCCGATGGCCGTATCGAGGCAATCCAACCCAGCGAGCAAAACTTGCGTTTTCTCGACACGAATTTTTTCCCTGACAGCTATCCACCTGCACCCCTGATTGCTCTATCGCCAGTGCCAGGCCCAGATGACTTCTTCCTTATTCACGCCCAGGATCGCTGGAAAGCCTCGAACGATGGGCGTTATATTATCCCAAACCCCGTCCTGGACCCTGATCCGTTTACCACAGTGGAAGATCTGGTTACAGACAAAACCTTCCAGATTTCCTACCCTGAATTTCCGCCCGAATACCTGGAGAATCTAAAAAAGAACGGCGCATCTATTGCGGTAGACATCGCATGGTCGTCGGTCGCCCCGTTGGTGAGCATTAGAGGCGGGAAGTTCAGAATCTATGATTCGAGTTCGGGGAATCTTGTCGGGGTATATCAAAACGTGGGCGACGAATACCCTTACGGCCCTGATTTCCAAAAAGGTGTACGGTGGTCGCCGGATGGGACCAAGCTGCTCTACAGTCGAGGCGAAGATCATTACTCGGACACGCCTTGCATATTCTTCCTCGAAACTGGCGAAACCCAATGCCTGGATTCCCTCCGGTTGAATTATGGTCATCAATATGTCAGCCACTATAACTGGACAGCCGACGGACGTGGCCTCAACTACACCTATTACACTGAAAATTCGGGAGGGCAGGGCGAGTTATGCCAGGTTGACCTGTCCACGAAAAACACCACATGCCCTACGGACGGTATCCAGGAATTGACCGGGCATTATGTGATCAATTACAGCTATTCACCGAACAGCCGCTTTGTTGCGCTCACCGCCGACACATCCTGCCCGATGTGCGACTTCTACGTGAACCCAATGCTTTCGATCCTGGCCGCCGATGGGAGCAGTTATACTTCCCTGGGAAATACGATCAGCGATTCCTGGGACGATGGTTTCCTTTGGTGGAAACCATAATATTAACGCCCTAATGCCACACCACCCTATCACGAGGCTGATAATGAATCATATTCTGAAATGTCATGAAATTGTCAAAACCGATTTTGTGAGGGGCAAGAATTGTTACCTGTTCGACAGCCAGGAAAGAAGGTACGTTGATTTCGAATCGGGCATCTGGTGTACCGCCCTCGGCCATTGCCACCCGCGCATCAACCGGGTGATGCAGGCGCAAATCGAGAAGCTCGTTCATGTTGGAACACGCTATCCCAATGATTTGGCCGAGAAAGCCGCAATGGATGTTCTCGATATCGTCAGGATTGACGATGGAAAATGCGTCTTTCTCAGCTCGGGCAGCGAGGCCGTCGAATTCGGCGTCCAGACTGCCAGGCGCACAACCAATAAAAAGTTACTGCTGACATTCTCGAATTCTTACCTCGCCGCGTATGGCTCTGCAGGAAGAAAAAGCGGCGATGATTGGCTGCTGCTCGATTGGAGTTCCTGCACAACCGATGATCTCGACGCATGTTTGAAAAGCATCCCCTTCGAGGCCATCGGCGCGTTCGTCTTCGAGCCGGGCGGAAGCGGTTCGGGGTTTGTCAAATTTCCTCCAAAACAGCTCGTTCGCGAGATCGCACAGCGCGTCAAACAAGCTGGCGGTCTGCTGATGGCGAACGAAATCACCACCGGCATGGGGCGCACCGGGAAATGGTTTGGCTTCCAGCATTATGATTTTCAACCGGATATCGTTGCGCTTGGGAAGGGGTTAGGGAATGGCTACCCGGTCAGCGCGGTGGCGATGAGGCGTAATATCGCCGAGGCAGTAGAGACCAGCGGATTCCGATACGCCCAATCCCATCAAAACGACCCCTTGGGATGCGCCATCGCCCGGGAGGTGATCGCCACCCTCCGGGAAGAGAACTGGATCGAGCGGGGTCGAGCACTCGGGGAGTTCTTTCTCGAAGGGTTGCAACGCCTGCAGGCGAAATACGATGTTGTGAAAGAAGCCCGCGGAAGGGGTATGCTGCTCGGGTTGGAATTCAATCCCCATGAGACAATCTCAGTAACGTGGGCCTATCACGCGCTTCTGGAAAAGGGCTATTTGGTCGGGTATTATCCCGCAGGCAGCGTTCTGCGCTTCGATCCATCGTTGACCATGGCGGAAAAAGATATCACCGGTTTATTGGAATGCCTCGCCTCGCTTCTGGACACCGCGCGCTAATGATTCTGCGGCGTCCAGCGCTGAAATCGGATGACCCAAAATGAACCAACCGCCCAAATTCGGGTTTTATATCTCAATTGCTTTAGCCGCATTCATCGGCTTGACCGGTTGCGCGGCCCCAACCCTCGACCCTACACCCGCTGTGCCTGCGCTTGCCCTGGTCAACGGCGTCCTGATTGACGGAACCGGGGCTGCGCCCGTCCCCGATGCCGTGCTTGTCATCCAGGGCAACCGGATTGCAGCCGCCGGCCCACGCTCTGAAGTAACGATCCCGGCTGGAGCCACTATCATGGATGTCGGCGGAGCCACGATCCTGCCAGGCTTTATCAACGCCCACGTCCACTTTGCCTATAACGAAGAAAACCTGGCCGCCTGGGCGCAAGGCGGGGTGACCACCGTGCGCGACGAGGGCATCATCTCGACGGAACCCATCACCGGCCTGCTCGCTCTGCGGGACACCACCGGGCAAAACCCGCGCCTGGCCCGGCTGGTATCCGCCGGTTATATGATGACTGTGCCCAACGGCTACGGCGAGCTGTTCGTCAGCACGCCCGAGGAAGCCCGGCAGAAAACGCTCGACGAGATCGGCTGGGGCGTGGATTTGATCAAAGTTTCACTGGAAGACGGCTACGCCGGGCGCTCAGGCCTGCCCAAGCTGACCGATGAGGAGCTGCTCGCCATCGTCACTGCCGCTCACGAGCGCGGGATGCTGGTCTCCGGGCATATCACGCAAGCACGGTTCATCTCACCCCTGCTCGCTGCCGGTGTGGACGATATCGCACACGTTGCCTACGACCGCATCCCCGATGAGGTGATCGAACAGATGATCGCCCAGAACACCTACCTCGTCCCGACGTTTACCGTCTTCCGCAACTACGGCGCGCCCATCGCTGCCTGTGTGGACAATCTGCGCCGCTTCGTTGCCGCCGGCGGCAATGTGGCGTTGGGAAACGACTACGGAGGCGGGCCTGGCAAGTTCGAGCTTGGCATTCCGATGTATGAGATTGGGCAGATGTCCAAAGCGGGCATGACCGCCATGCAGATCATCGTCGCCAGCACTCGCAACGCCGCTCACGTCTCGGGCATCGAGGATGAGCTGGGCACCCTGGAGATCGGGAAGGCGGCCGATGTGCTGGTCGTGAACGGCGATCCGTTACAAAACCTGGATGCGCTCCAGCAAATCCGGCTGGTGATCCACAACGGCGTTCTCATTCGCGACGAAAACTCGCCCGTGCAAAAGTAGGCCATATTGGGCTCTCCCGTTTCCAACGGGAGGAATCCCCAGATTTGGGGTGTGTGGGAGTGCG
>DYIZ01000199.1 GCA_020723385.1 Candidatus Aquidulcis sp. | reverse complement strand
GATGTAAATGCCCTCGGCTTCGCCGCCCGCACCGCCATTGCCGCCAGGCCCGCCGTTGCCGCCAGCCCCGCCGGGAGCGCCGGCCACAACAGCATTCGAGCCGTTTTCCCCGACGCCGCCCAACCCGCCTGCCCCGCCAGCGCCAGCCGTCACCGTCATGATCGTAGTTGCCGCGATAATCGGTGCGGCGTTACTGCCGGAAAAAATACCCGCCGCTGATCCGCCAGCCCCGCCATTGCCGCCTGCGCCCCCGCTTGCGCCGAGCGGATAGCTACCGCCAACGCCGCTGCCTCCATCACCGCCATTGCCGCCCAGTCCTCCAGTGATCGAGTAAACGTCGCTAAATTGGATGAATGGCTCCGATGCGCCGGTGATGTATACGCCATAAGCTGCGCCGCCCGCAGAGCCATTACCACCGGATGCGCCGGGGTTGCCGGATGCGCCGTTAGCTCCGTTCTGCCCGTTAACACCGTGCATGTAGCGAATCGTGTCGCCAGCCAGGGTCGGCGAGGCAGTGTTTATCGAAACGCCGACGACGCCGTATTCAAGTATGGCGTCATAAAAATACCCGTCGGAACCCGGGCGGAAGCGGATGCCATACCAGTCGCCGCCATTCTGCGGAGCGCCATTGGACGTGAATATCGCCCCGTCCACATGCAATTGCCCATAAACATGCCACTCGACACGGTTGGGGTCAACTCCGCTGTGCAGGCCGTCGCTGGTTGCCATTTGCACGGTCGTTCCGGAATTGATGGTGATGACGACGCCGACCGGGATGGTAATGTCGCCGGTGACGGTGATCGTGCCCGTGCCCCAGGTATCACTGGTTCCCAGAGTGCCGCTGATCGTCGAGCCGCCGGGGAGCAGCGAATCAGTTGAAGGTAGGTAAGTTGCGGGTTGAAGGTTGAAGGTTGAAAGATCGAGGGATGATGAGAGATTGCTTTCGCCTAAAGGCTCACCGGGAGCGGCAAGGCCGGGTGAGGGCGAGCTCCAGGTCAATGCAAAAATCACAACGGCTGCTATGCGGATTGTGTTGGATAGTTTGGCGTTCATCGTGGCCCTCCTTCGAGACACTTGGATTGATTGCCAGACCTGACTATTCGTTTTTTGTTGGCGTTCTTCTATCAAAAACAGCCCGGCGATGTCCAGAAAGCATGGTGACATCGGCGCGGGCCTGGATCGTAGATAGGTATGCGGCTAACAAAAATGATAATCGCCTGTGAGTATTATAGCAAAATGGGGGCTGTGAATCAATTGGCGTTTTGCGGGATATAGCGCCAAAGTATTGGAAACGGCAAAGACTCCCGGGGTTTTGGGAACTACGAGAGTCTTTCTCAACAGATTTGCATTATGCTCCGTTTTATTGCGGAAACAAGACAGACACCCAATGCTCCACCGGTTCCGCATCTACCGCCGGGTAAACCAGCCACGCCAGGAATTCCGTATTTCCCTTTGGCCCCAGGAGCGGTGAGCGGATCAGCCCGCACACGCCGTATCCCTCCAATCGGGCAAACTCGAGCACATCCATCAGCACTTGGCGGTGACTGGCCGGGTCGCGAATGACCCCCCTGGCGCGCGCCGCCACACGCTGACCCACTTCGAATTGGGGCTTGATGAGGGCGAGGATGTGCGCGTCGCTGCCTCCTGATTCGTCATAAGGGGCAGGGGATAGGGGATAAGGGGAAAGACCGGCATTGTCCCTTATTCCCATACCCTCTTTCCCTTTTCCCCTTTCCCCTTGTGGGGAGGAGGGAAACCACCCCTTAACCACCGGTAGCAAAATCTTCAGGGAAATGAAGGAAGCATCAACGGTCACCAAGCTCACTGGTTCGGGGAGACGCTCGACGAAACGAGCATTGGTTTCTTCCATCACCACCACATGGTGATCCTGTCGAAGTTTCCAATCGAGAACGCCGCGCCCCACGTCAATGGCGTAGACCCGCGCTGCGCCGGCTTGCAGCAGGCAATCGGTAAACCCGCCGGTGGAGGCTCCCACATCGGCGCAGACTCGCCCGGTCGCATCTACATCGAAGGCTTTTAACGCCGCCGCCAGCTTATCGCCGCCGCGTGAAACATAACGCGGGCCGCTGACGATCTCCACCGCATCATCGGGAGCAATCGGCGTGGCAGCCCTCAGTGTTACCTGCCCATTGAGGCGCACCTGCCCAGCCATAATAAGACGTTGGGCCAGGGAGAGGCTCTCGGCCAGGCCGCGTTCGACGAGGAGAGAGTCGAGGCGAGTCTTTGACATAGCTCAATTTTAGCAGGATGGGGAATAAAACGTAATGCGTAAAACGTAACAAAACCATCCAACACATTTTACGTTTTACGATTTACGTTTTTATGCTATCATTACCCCATGCTGCTCAAAACCGCCCTGGCACTGCTCAAAACTATGCGCCCCAAACAGTGGGCCAAAAACGGCTTCTTGTTCGCCGCACTGATCTTCGACCGCCAGCTTCGACCCGATAACCTGCCTGCCATCGCTAACACGCTGGCAGGCTTTGCGTTATTCTGCCTGCTTTCATCAACGGTGTATATCATCAATGACCTGGCCGATGTCGAAGCCGACCGACAGCACCCCAAGAAGCGATTGCGGCCAATTGCTTCCGGGCAGCTCCCGGTTCCGGTCGCCTACGCCGCGATCATCGTCTTCCTGGTGGTGGTATTCCCGCTGGCTTATTGGCTCTCGCCGGTGTTCGCCGGGTTGGCCCTGCTGTATCTCGTCATCAACCTGGGCTACTCCACCAAAATCAAGCACATTCCCATCCTGGATGTAATCATCCTGGCGAGCCTGTACGTGGTGCGCGTGGCCGCCGGGGTAGCACTCGTCATTCACGTGACGCGCTTCTCGCCCTGGCTATACCTGTTCACCACTTTCCTGGCGCTCTTTTTGGGCATCGGCAAGCGCCGGGCGGAGCTGAATCAGCTCGCCAACGGCGCGAATGCCGCGCGCCCGGTGCTGGAAGGGTATACCCTGCCGCTGCTCGATCAATTGATCACGGTGGTCGTCACCCTGACCATCGCAACTTACAGCCTGTATACTTTCTCGGCTGAGAACCTGCCCAGCAATCATGTGATGATGCTGACCATCCCCTTCCTCATTTATGGCATGTTCCGTTACCTGTATTTGGTCCAGGTGGAGCACTGGGGCGGCGCGCCAGAGGATGTGCTCTTTTCCGACCGGCCGCTGCAAATCACGCTGGCATTGTTTGGCATCGCAATCCTGGCGATCTTCTACATTTTTTAAACCCATTCGAGCCGACAAAATCCATGCCCGCTTTCACCGCTTCTGCTCCCGGTAAAATCATCCTGTTTGGCGAACATGCCGTAGTGTACGGGCGGCCCGCGATTGCCGCACCCGTCTCCCAGGTGAAAGCCAAAGCCAACGTGACCGCCGACCCCAAGGGGACACCCGGCAATGTGCGCATTCACGCGCCTGACATCGGATTGGAGGCATCCCTCGGGGATTTACCCGCCGACCAGCCGCTGGCGGCAGCCATCCAGGGGGTGTTGACCAGCCTGCGGGTCAAACGCGCCCCCGCCTGTTCGATCAAAGTCAGCTCCACCATCCCGGTGGCGGCCGGCCTCGGCTCGGGGGCAGCCGTCTCGGTGGCGATGATCCGCGCTTTCTCGGCCTTTCTCGGCCATCCCCTGCCCGACGAGACGATCAGCGCAATGGCTTTCGAGGTCGAGAAGCTTCACCACGGCACGCCGTCAGGAATTGATAACACAGTCGTCACTTTCACCAAACCGGTCTATTTCGTCAAAGGCCAGCCCATTGAGACGCTGCGCGTGAGCCGCCCATTCACACTGGTCATCGGCGATACAGGCATCGCCAGCCCTACGAAGGCCAGTGTCGGCGACGTGCGCGCAGCCTGGCAGGCGAACAAAGCCCAATACGAAGCCTATTTCGACTCGATCCACGGCATTGTGGATTCGGCGCGCTCGGCCATCGAGAGCGGGGTGATCGAGCTGCTCGGCCCGCTGATGGACGCCAACCACGGAATTCTCAAGAAGATCGGTGTTTCGTGCAGCGAGCTGGATACGCTGACGCTGGCGGCTCGCAAAGCCGGGGCGCTGGGAGCCAAACTGTGCGGCGGCGGGCGCGGCGGGAACATGATCGCACTGGTGAGCAAAGATCGCGCCGAGGCTGTGGCGGCTGCGTTGAAAAAAGCCGGGGCGGTGAGGGGGATTATCACTGAAATCGGCAAATAAGCAAATGGGCAAATCAGCAAATTTGGTATTTCTCAAACTCGGCGGCTCGCTCATCACCGACAAATCTCAACCGCACACAGCGCGGCCCGAGACGCTGGCGCGGCTGGCAGGCGAAATCGCCGCGGCCCGCGCCGAGAATCCTGATTTGCAATTGCTGCTCGGCCACGGCAGCGGGTCGTTCGGGCATATACCCGCCAAACAATACGGCACCCGCCAGGGAGTTCATACGCCCGATGAGTGGCGCGGCTTCGCCGAAGTCTGGCGTGAAGCCAACGCCCTCAACCGGCTGGTGATGGATGCGCTGCTCGCTGAGGGTCTGCCGGCAATCACCTTCCCCCCATCAGCGGCAGTGACAGCCCGCAATGGGCAGGTGGATCATTGGGATTTGACTCCCATGCGGTCGGCGCTGGCTGCCGGGCTGCTGCCGGTTGTGTTCGGAGATGTCGTCTTCGACACAACCCGCGGCGGGACGATCCTCTCCACTGAGGATTTGTTCGTTCACCTGGCGCGCCAGCTTCAGCCGGGAAGAATCCTGCTGGCGGGCATCGAGGCGGGTGTGTGGGCTTACTCCCCTCGGTCCCCCCATTCTCGCCAACAGTATACATCCAACACCCAGTCAGCGCAGAGGCGAGAATGGGGGGAAGAAACGGAAATCATCATCCCCCAAATTACGCCCGCCGATTGGGAAGCAATCGCCCCAGCACTGGGCGGCTCGGCCAATACGGACGTGACTGGTGGGATGGCGAGTAAAGTGCAGGAGATGCTGGCATTGATCGAAGAGCAGCCATCCATGAAAGCCATGATTTTCTCGGGCAAAACGGGCGGAAACGTACAGCGGGCGCTGGCGGGGGAACAGATTGGGACCGTTATTTGTCAGTGCCCGGCCAATAATTCGCCCACCAGGGGTTAGACTGTTGTAAGAATTGATGCACGAAGGAGGGCAAGATGAATTCAAAAAGCTCACGCTTTGCACTCGGAGTTTTGGTTGCAGCGGGTATCCTCTTGGGCAGCTTATTTCTCAGTTTGCCACCAGGCGCGCACTCGTCGCCAGCCGATCCGACACAACCTGCCTTCCTGCCCGTCGCCGTTCGAGAGTGGCCGCAGGCCACGTCCACACTACCTTCCACCCCGTCCACCGGCCGCCTGCTGGTCAGCGAAGTGGTCTTCGACCCTGCCGGCAACGAGCCAGCCGGCGAGTGGATCGAGCTGTACAACGCCGGCGGCGGGGCGATTGACCTGACGTATTACAAAGTCGGCGACGCGGCCCACTCTGCCGACCACGAAGGCATGATGCAGTTCCCGCCGGGGGCGGTAATCGCCTCCGGGCAGGTGATCGTCATCGCCAACCGGGCGACGGAATTCTATAACCAGTTCGGTTTCCTGCCGGATTTCGAGCTGACAGAATCCGACCCCGGGGTGCCCAACCTGAGCAAGTATTACAGCTATCCGCTGGAGCTGACCAACTCCGGGGATGAAATCCTGGTATTGGATGGGGGCGACGCCATCGTGGATGGCCTATCGTGGGGGGCTTCGAACGTGATCCTCGACCCGCCCGCGCCGGTGGTCGCCGCGGGGCGCTCGCTGGAACGCAGCCCGGCCTCGGCCGATACCGACACCGCCGCCGACTGGCGTAATCAGGAATTTCCCGCGCCCGGCCTGGTTGACTTGACCCCGCCCACGCCCCAACCCACCGCCTCTCCGACGGCGACCGGCACGCCAACCGCCTCGCCCACCCCAACTTTCGGCCCATCGCCCACATCCACCGGTACGCCGACCTCTACCTTAACACCGACCCCATTCGGCGGGAGGCTGCTGCTCAGCGAGGTGATGGCCAACCCATCGGGCAGCGAGCCAGCCGCGGAGTGGATCGAGCTTTATAACGCCGATTCGTTCGCCATCGAGCTGGACAATTTCAAAATCGGCGATGCGCAGACGCCCGGCGCGAACGAGGGCATGTACCGCTTCCCGCTGGGCGCAGCCATCACGCCGGGGCAGGTTATCGTCGTCGCCAACCAATCCGAGGTTTTCGAGGCGGCCCATGGGTTCAAGCCCGATTTCGAGCTGGTCGAGTCCGACGCGGCGGTGCCTAATTTGACGAAATATTCAGCCTGGGCGACCGGCAGCGTGCAGTTGACCAACTCCGGCGACGAGGTGTTGCTTGTTGACGGCGGCGACCGCGTGATTGACGGCATTTCGTGGGGCAGCTCGACCTGGGCCTTCGACCCGTCTGCCCCGGTGGCAGCGGAGGATCACTCGCTGGAGCGCTACCCGCCCGGCGAGGATACCGATACCGCCGGGGATTGGCGCGACCAGGAGATCCCTTCCCCCGGTGAGGTGGACCTCACCCCGCCGACCGAGACGCCCACACCCACTGGCACAGCCACGGCGACGGCGACCCCCACCGAGACCGGTACGCCGACGCCGCTTCCACCGCTGGTGATCAACGAAATTCATGCCGACCCCGACTCAGTTAACGGCGATGCCAACGGCGACGGTGATATCGGCCAGTTCGATGACGAATTTGTCGAGCTGGTCAATACGACCGCAGTGGATATTTCCATTGGGGGTTGGACACTTCGCGATAGTGTGACAACCCGCCACATCTTCACCCAGACCGCTATCGTTCCAGCCGGATGCGCAATTGTGATCTTTGGGGGCGGCGATCCGACAGGAACTTTCGGCGGCAGCGTCGTGGTAACGGCTACTACCGGATCACTGACATTGAACAATTCCGGGGATACCGTTGGGCTGTTCGATGAGATGGACACCAGCGTGATTTCGTACACCTACGGGAGCGAGGGCGGCGACAACCAATCGTTGACCCGCGACCCCGATCTCAGCGGCGATTTCGTCAAACATAGCACGGCTTCTGGGTCGGATGGGGCGCTATTCTCACCAGGAACCAAGGTGACTGGCGCAGGGTTCAGCGGGTGTGTTCGGGCGCAGGGAGCAGCATCACCGCCGGGAGCGCCGCGCTGGTTGTGGTGGATGGGCAGCGGGCTGGTGATGACAGGGTTGCTCATTCGAAAACGGCGATAAATCTACGAAGCGATAGCGACTGAATGAAAAAGACCTCACAGGTTTTGAAAACCTGTGAGGTCTGCTTTCGAGCGAAAAGGCGCGATTACGCTCTGCGCTTGCGGGCGATCAGGAGCGCGCCGCCGAGCGCCAACATGACTGCCATTGCGCTCAAAACGGCAATGGAGATACGCTGGCTGCTCTGCGCGGTGAGGTTGCGCAGGGTGATGATAGTGGGGGTGTTGCTGCCCAGAATGTAATATGAGTCTCCTTCTGGGATAGCTAAGTTTTGCTTTTCGATAAAATTGGCAGTTCCATCCCGCCAATCTTGCCCGAGGTTTGTCCAGCTTCCCCAAAGGAAAATATCCAGCGTGCTTTCATTATCCCCAACTCCGAGTTCAGATGGTGCACTATTAGCCGTGCCATCTTCATAGAAGAATTGGAAAGTTGCAGTGGGCGTCGTTGGACATCCTTCTTCGCGGGCTATCGTCACGGTTCGGCGGAAATCATCGGCGCTGGTCGTGAATTGACCGTTTGCCTTGAAGCTGACAGTGACATAACAGCCATCGTCGCCAAATGTGTTCACGTTCAGCAGCTTGGCCCAGTTGTTGAGGTATGAGAAGCTGCCGCTATCCGTGATCCAGAATTGCTCTGCACCGCGCCGCTGCACGTCCATACGGGGCGTGCGTCCGCTTTCTGTACCTTCGGTGTAGGCGTAAGCGTAGAAAGTGCCACTGGTCTGACGGTTTTCAGGAGGCCAGGAATTGTAAACTGCGCTGCTGCTATTAGCGAACCAAATGAATACACCGACCGGATCGCCATCAGCCAGGCCAAGCTCGCTTTTCGAGAAAACCCACTCGGCGCATGTATTGTCGGCGCAGCGTACGACTTTGCTGACCGTGGGAGTCCAGGCTGTCCAACCGCCGCTGCCATCGTGCTGCATGGTCACCTCGGTGAAGATGTCAAAAAAGCTCTCAATGACATAATCGGGTTTATTGCCAATTGTGAATGATGTTGGCCAGTCCGCGCCCTGATAGGTGGCGGTGGCGCCTGTGTTCGAGCCGCCATGCTCATCAGGATCAGTATCAATTGCGACCATGTAGTGGTCGGTGCTGGCGCCGCCCGCGCCCTTCGCGGCGACGTAGATGTTGTCGTCATCCCAAGACATGTAAATTTCGCGGCCATCAATCGAGCCAAGCTTCTCAGTGGCATCACTCCAATCGGAGAGAACGCCGTCTACATTGATCGCGTTGAGGGCGACATTGACATCATCAATGCCGTATTCATCCCGGCTTCCGCTGCCGCCGGCATCATCGCCATCCCAGCTCAGATACAGGTAAGCGCCATCGGCGATATTCAACCCTGTTATCGTTGTCGAACGATCAGCACTGACCCAGGCCGGGGAAGCATCCATCGCAGCGGGAGTGGCGTAGTTGAGCGCAGATACTTGCGTATAAGCCGAATCATCCGTCGAATAGCTAAAGTTCAAGGAATTCGAGCGATTCTGATCGTTGCGCGTCCAGATCTTATAAGACACATCTACGGCTTTGATTGTGAAACCGGATGTGTTTTGTATTCTCAATCTAAAAGACCCGGGGGTAAAATCTGATGCCCCTGGTTGGGTACCCAGAATCATATTGCCAGCACCCACATTGAAGGCATAAATACCACCTGTGGAGACAGCACCGGTTGAAACACCTCTTCCGAAATCTGTGCCAGCGGCCTGTGTACCACCCCAAGACAGCGTGCCGCCATCAAAGCCGGTTGCAATCCAAATATCAGAGTCAAGCTGACCTACACCAGGAGTAGGAGCATATCCACTGCCCGTATAGGAGGTGAAATTTTCAGAGAAATCAACTGGGCCTTGTGCGTTAGCTACATCCATCGGCCACGTACCCGCCACCCCCACTGCCAGCATAATGGCGAATACCAACGAAAACCACTTTTGTTTCATATTTTAGCCTCCATATTTGTTTGATCACTTGCCGGAATTAATGCTTGAATGCATTGTCCGGTATCCTGTAGTCGCCTAACCCCTTGGTTTGGTTCAAAATTCGAAACTATTTTGATTAAGGCCGCGGATCAATGACCAAGCAGGATTGTAGTCAAAAACTCACCGCATTCTTTCGAGTATAATACCCGTCGCTTAACCCAAATCTGCTTGATGGACTAAAATTTCCCCATGCACATACTTGTCACTAACGATGACGGCGTTACCGCCCCCGGCCTGCTGGCGCTCGTTCAAGAGCTGCGTCCGCTTGGAAAGATCACCGTGCTTGCCCCCGACCGCAACTGGTCGGCGTCGGGGCATGTCAAAACCATGCACCGGCCTCTGCGGGTGAAGGAAGTCACACTCGCCGACGGATCTCCCGCTCTGGCGGCAGATGGCGCGCCATCGGATTGCGTCGCCCTGGCTTTATTGGGGCTGGCATCCGAAAAGATTGATCTGGTCGTCTCCGGCATAAACCCCAACGCCAACCTTGGCCACGATGTCACTTATTCGGGCACAGTCACTGCGGCGATGGAAGCGGCAATCGGCGGCGTGGCGGGTATCGCCGTGTCGCTCCACTCTCCCGAAAACCACCCCGGCAGGCTGGATTACGGCCCGGCGGCACGCGCCGCCCGGCGGGTGGCTGTGCAAATTCTGTCTCGTTCCAATGGCAGCCCGGTTTTACTCAATGTCAACGTTCCCTATCTGCCTGACGATCAAATCAAGGGTGTGGCAATCACCCGCCAGGGATTACGAGTTTATCGTGACAAGCTGGATTGCCGTTTCGACCCGCGCGGCCGGCCCTATTACTGGATCGGCGGCGAATCTCCTACCGGGGTGCCCGAAGATGGAACCGATTTTGGCGCGCTGGCCCAGGGCTATGTCTCGGTCACACCGCTCACATTGGATTTGACTGATCGAGAGGCAATGCCCGGCCTGGTAGGATGGCAGTGGGATTAACGCCAAAATTCCCCCTTGCAGGTCGGCCATCCGTCCTGTATAATGTGGGCCTCCCGCACGGGCGCGTAGCTCAGTTGGTCAGAGCGCATGTATCACACACATGAGGTCGGGG
>DYIZ01000198.1 GCA_020723385.1 Candidatus Aquidulcis sp. | reverse complement strand
GGGCCTCGGACAGCTAGTAACCACGCCAGTTGCGCAGCACCAGCACGGCGGCGGTCGCGTCGGGATGCTCTGGCAGCCAGCGCTCGATCGAGTCGGCGACAGACTGGACTTCCTCGTCGGGAGAATATTTCCGGGCGATCAGATGAATCTGCGAAGGATCATCGGGCGGGTTGGGCTGGGGGTCGCCGCGCGGGGCGGGGAGGATGTGCGGCTCGTCGAGGGCGGTGCGCGCCGCGGCGAGAGGATGCTCCGCTTTCGTCCAGTCAATCAGATAGTTGGCGAGGCTGATGATGCTGGCGGTCGAGCGCCCGGAATTGGGCAGTTCGCGGCGTTTGACGCCGGTTCGCTCCAGGAATTCCCGCAGGTAGCGGGGATTGGCGGTGGTGAAAGTCTCGTAGATGGCCTGGTTGGGGTCGCCCACCCGCACCCAGTTGCCGTGAGGGCCGGCGAGAAGCTGGAGAATCTCCTCCTGCAGGCGGCTGCTGTCCTGCGCTTCGTCTTCGAGGATGTAAGGCCATTGATAGCGCAGCCGGTCTAAAAATTTCTCGTCGGTTTGGAGGGCTTGCAGCGCCAGGCGGATGAGGTCATCGAAATCCACTGCGCCGCGGTAGAGCAAAGCCCGCTCGTAGTCGGCGTAGACGGCGCAGCCTAACTCAGCCAGCGGGAGAGGAACCGGCAGTGCATCCAGCCGCTGGCGCAGGTCAGCGGGGCTGATCTGCAAATCTTTGGCGTAGCGGATGAAGTTGCCCGCCAGGTTGTTGACCATATCGGGGAGCTGGTCGCGGCACACCCAGTCCCGGCGGTTGTCGTCCAGCGTGGGGTCGAGATAATCGTCGAGTGTGTAGGGATTGCTACGCAGCCAGATTTGCGCGGCCTCCTCGAGGATTTGCGCGGCGACGCGCTCATCAATGATCTGAAAATCGTCGGCCAGGCCGACCAGCGCGGGACGCTCGCGCACGATATCGTGCGCCAGGCCATGCAGGGTGCGCACGCGGTAGCCGATGTGCGGCAGCAGCCCGCCCTCCTCGACGAACCCGGCGATGCGCTGGGCGAAGTTATCCACCGCCGAGTTGACCAGCGTGACGATCAGCACTTCCTGGTCGTCTTCGAGCACCCCGCGCGCAATCAAGCTGGCTGCCAGGTAAGACAGCGTGTGGGTCTTGCCGCTGCCGGGCACCGCCGAAACGCCCATCCTGCCGCGCTGGTAGCGCAGGACGGCTTTTTGCTTGGGGCGAGGGGAGAAGGTCATTGATAATTGCCTATTTCAACGCGA
This sequence comes from Candidatus Aquidulcis sp., assembly GCA_020723385.1. GTDB lineage: Bacteria > Chloroflexota > Anaerolineae > Anaerolineales > UBA4823 > DYIZ01. Next base: position 9,069 of record DYIZ01000198.1, on the reverse strand, counting down.
CTTTCGCGAATGGGCAAATGACGCGAATATAAATCAAGTATCATTCGCGAAATTCGCCCTTTCGCGCCATTCGCGTTAGATTCATTTTTCAGCCAAAGTTGCCCACCCACTGTAACATCTCTTTTTTGGCTCGTTCGAGGGCGGGCAGCTTCTTTTTCTGCTTCAGCTTGATATCCAACTCTTTCGTCAAAGGCTGGAACAGTTGCATCAACAAGTCCGAACTGATTTCGATCTGCCCAGGGATCACCTTCTGCGCGCCGAAAAATTCCACCATCCTCACAATGACCTGCCCCCACATCGCCTCGAGGGTCGGCTCAGGCGGGAAGAGATCCTGATGGAGAATGTAACCGCTGTCTTTATCCACGATCAACAACTGATACGGGAAATAGGGGCGCTCGCCTTTCTCACGCGTGGGCATGGGCAGCATGAACAAATCCACTTGAAGCACATTTTCGATGATACGCGCACCCTCCAGGGCATCCAGGTGGTGTTTTTCGATCGGGATGGGAATCTCGGTCGGGGCAGGGGGCGGCAACGGCTCGAAATGGTCCTCCCATACGAAACGGCCGCTTTCCTGGCGGGCTTTGCGGATCAAAAAATTAGCACTCCCAGCCTGGTGGATCATCCCCGGGTTTTGACGGAGGCGCGGCGCAACGTCGAGCAGTTGCTGCAAGGCCAGGGTGAGCAGGCGGGCTTCATCGGCGTTGATCATCCAGGGGAAAAAGCCGGGCCGGTAGGAGCGGAACATGGGCCAATTATTAGCGCCGCGGTATTTCAGGCCAAGCTGTTTCATCACCTCGCGGTCTTCCTTTTCCAGATCATCCCGACTCTCAAAGGAGGCTTGCAACTGCGGGACTTCCAGCACCATTTCGGGCGAAATATTCGGGCCGGCGTTTTGCATGGCCATAAAGCCTGACAGCCCCTTGCTGCCAAGGTAAACGGCAACCGCAAAATGCTCACCGAGCGTCCCCATCACGCTGATAAAGCCCAGCGTGTGATCGAGCGGGTCTTGCACGCCAAACACCTGATTTTCGAACATCCACTCCCAGGGGGCGAGGGCTTTGATCTGATCGGCGGCGGCGTACAGGGCGCGCCACTCATCGAGGGTGGGTTGTGTTTCGGGCATGGTTATTCCTCCTCATCTTCGGTTGGGATAGCTGTATTTTGGCGCAAGACGCGCTGAATGGCTTTGAGCAGCGGCCCCTTCTGGTCGTTGCCCTGCTCGTTCATCTCGCTCAGGCCCAGGTACACCTTGCGGCGGCAGCGGCGGATCAACCCCAGGGCCAGGCGATACAAGGTTTCCTGGCTGGCCTCGTGCTCTTCGAGGTCGCTCCACACGGTATTCCCCGCCCACTGGCGGCTGAGCACGTAGGGATGGGTCAACGGCTGGTAGAGTCGCTCGAACCAGCCGCGGCTGCCCACGTCCAGCCAGAACTGGTAATCCACCGGGCGGTTGCGCATCAAAAAGGTGTACGCCGGGGCCAGCAGGACGGCATCTTCGGTCTCGATCTGCCAGGATTGAATATACTGCGCGGCGACGACGCCGTCTTGCACCATCGAGAGGTATTCCTGGCCGAGGGGTTTTTCCCTGGAAGGGGGGACTCCTTCCGAGAAGGGATAGGGGGGAGGGGATAGGGGGGTGACGGCCCAGCGGAATTTGCGGGCGGATTCGATCAGGTTGGCGGCGACTTCGCCGGTGGTGTAATTGGCGTGGAAGCCAAAACCCGGCTGCGACAGGATTTCGCCAAACAGCCGGCTCAGAAAATAGTCGAACTCTTCTTCGGGGCGGGCGGCGTAATCGTCCAGCCAGGCGCGCAGGGCCTCGTAACGCTGCCCCAGCCCGAAGGTGATGCGCTCCTGCATGTCGGGTTTGATGCGGTCGAACGAGCTGAGCGCCGGGCGGCCGTCGCGCACGCGGTAGACGATCTCGGCCAGAAGTTGGGCACGCACCAGGTCCATATCGGCGATGGACTGGATGAGAGCGTAAGCCACGTCGAACCGGCTGGGACTCAGTCCCCACTGGGGGTGGGCCAGCATCGAGAGAGTCAGCAAACATTGGGCGGGCGGCTCCTCCCGCAGGGCGCGCGACGGCCGGTGGGAACGGGACGGCACCCCCAACCGGCTCAGCCGCTCCGTCAGCGAGAAGCGCAGCGCATCCGGCAGGAACGGCGCCAGGACGACGATCTCCCCCGGCGGCGTGCCCTCCTCGTGGACGAGATTCGCAATCTGACCGGCGACCCAATCCAGCATTTGGGGGAAGTAGCGCAGGTATGCAAAAGAAAGGGAAAAGGGGGGAGGGGATAAGGGATGAGGGGATAAGGGGATCGAGCGACGGTCGAGGGCGAGGCCGAGGCGGGCGCCGAAATCTTCGAGGGCGGGCGAGGTGACGAAGGATTCATCGAAAACGATGTGCTCGCCGCACAGGTCACGCAGGCCGTAGCCCGATTGGGGGTCTGTGCCGAGGAAGCGGCGGTAACCGGCGTCGTGATCGTAAACCAGCAGCGCCGAGTCGAAATCGGGCAGCCACGCCCGCAGCAGGTCGTGGGCCACGGGGGTGTCTTCTTCCAGGTTGTCGGCGATCAGGCAGCGATAAGTGCGGGTCAGGTAATCGCGGCAGAGCGAGTTGGGCCAGAGATGCTGCACGAACACTTCGAGCTGGAGCGAGAAATCCAGCAGGTTGTGCGCCAGGCAGTACGCCCGGAAGCGGCTGGCGCAATCCTGGGCGTCATCGTAGATGCGCACCTGGCTGGCCTCGCCGATCCAGGCCGATTTCAACCGGGGGCCGATCTCGTTGTACGCAAAGCCGACCACGGCGGCTTTGTTCAGGTTATCTATGATCTGGCTGTACAGCCGGTTGCGCGAGATGGTGACGGATTCGAAATAACCCTGGTCGAGCAGCGGGCGCACCAGGCGGGCCATATAATATTGGGCGGTTTCGAGGGTGAGGAAGGTGGGCGGCTCGTCGGGGAAGGCGAACCCGGCCTGCTCCGCCGCCAGCGGCCAGAACAACTCGACCATGCGCTGCGCCAGCCCGCCCACAGTCAACACACTGACCACCCCGCCCGCCACGACGCCCGGATAACTCAACGCCTCGTAATACGGCATTGCCAGAGTGCGCTGCGGGACGATGAGCAGGATCGAATCGGCGCGCACGCCCTGCGCCATGAGGTGCAGCAGCCGCTCGACGGCGGCGGTGGTCTTGCCCGTCCCGGCAGGGCCGGAGAGGAAGAGTTTCGCGTCGAGGGGGGCGGTGGCGAGGGAGGTCTGGGCGGGGGTGAGGGGCATGGGATTCAGTTATCAGTTATCAGTTATCAGTTGTCAGTTATCAGTTATCAGTTATCAGTTGGCAGGTGGCAGGTGGCAGGTTGAAAGTTGAAGGTTGTTGCGCGGGGGTGGGTTATTTGCTATACTATCGCAAGCGGGGGTTAAGGTCAAGCGATTGTAGTAACCCGCCAAAATTTATTGGGAGCGTCCGAATTGCCATGCTCACAGCATACGACTCGCTTCAGCAGTTGCCGGGTGCGCCCCGTTATAGTCGAGGGAAATATGAAGGTGCGAATCACTGTGCCCGCGTCATTAATAGCGATCAGCCTTGCCGTTTCGGCTTTAGCGTGTGGCTCCATTAAATTGCCAGGAGCGCCTTTCACGCCCACCCCGATTCCACCAACTTCCACGCCAACCCCAATTTTGCCAACCCCCGCGCCCGCCTGTGAGCTGAAGTGTAATATTGACACCGAAAGCTATAGCTTCGAGATCACTTGCGAATCCGGCACTGTTACCAACGAGATGAGTAACTCCACCAGTGTCGAGTATGACCCTACGGGCCAGGTATCCAAAGCCATCGTGACTGTAGACCAAAATCAGACCTACAGCAGTTCTGGAAACACCTATCATCTTGTTGGAACTATCACAGCCTATTTGATAGCGGGGTACGCCGAATATGATATCGAGGCGACCGGAGGGGTATTCGGAGATACACCGCAAACCTGTAAAAGCAGCGCTGTCGGCCAGGCGAATCCCACTTTGCCGCCAACGCCGATCCCGGTCACGTCCCCCACTCCGATTCCTTATGTGCTTCCCACGCTCGGGGTCGGATCAGCTTTTGTGTCCGAAAATGATGGTATGACCCTGGTCTACGTTCCGGAAGGCCAATTTCTGATGGGAACCTCCGAGGAGCAGAAGCAGATTCTCTTGTCGCATGATGTGCCTCTCGAAGCGATTATCTTAGAGATGCCGCAGCATACGGTCGAGCTGGATGCTTTCTGGATTGACAAAACCGAAATAACCAATGCGCAGTTCAGGCAATTCGTCAACGTCACCGGCTATCTGACAGATGCCGAGAAGACTGACGACAGGCAGGTTTTTGATTTTACGACAAATAACTGGGTCAACATGAGCGGGGTGAATTGGATGCACCCCCAAGGGCCGGGCAGTAACCTGGATGGGCTGGAAAATCATCCCGTTGTGGTGGTGAGCTGGAACGATGCTTTCGCCTACTGCAACTGGGCCGGGCGCCGGCTCCCTACCGAAGCCGAATGGGAGAAGGCCGCCCGCGGCACAGATCAGCGCGACTTCCCGTGGGGCAGCCAGGGGCCGGAAGGCAATTTACTCAACTTAGCCGACGCGGAGCTGAACACAGGCTGGTCGTTTCTTGATATGGACGATGGCTACCGCTTTACTGCGCCAGTGGGCAGTTATCCCGATGGCGCCAGTCCGTATGGCGCGCTGGATATGGCCGGTAACGTGTGGGAATGGGTGGCGGATTGGTTCGGCAGCTATGGGGCGGCAATTCAAACTAACCCAGGCGGCCCCTTAACCGGGCTGGAACGCGTGGAACGCGGCGGAGGCTGGTTCAATACGGTTGGCCAGGCGCGTACGGCGGCGCGTGACAAATATAACCCCGGGTACAGCGATTTCAATGGCGGGTTCCGCTGCGCGATGGATGCCGGGCGGTAGACGGGGAGGGGTAGTAGGTTGAAGGTTGTTGCGCGGGGATGGGTTATTTGCTATACTATCGCACGCGGAGGTTAAGGTCAAGCGATTGAAGATGGTTTGTAAATAGAAATAAGGAATCCCAATGACCACAAGACAAAGGATCGCTATTATTCCACTCATGCTGATGATTGCTTCTCTAAGTTGTAGTCAAACGCGGCTATTTCACCCAACACCATCACCAACTCCGACAGGAGGCGGGACGGGGCGAATCGCGTTTTCTGCGGAAAAGAATGGGAATCGTGATATTTACACGATGAACATTGATGGTTCAAACGCAACTCGTTTAACAACCAATATAGATTGGGATTGGAGCCCTACTTGGTCTCCAGATGGAAAACAAATAGCGTTTTTGTCTGTGCGTGGCGGTAAGGTGGAAATTTACATCATGGATGCTGATGGGTCAAATGTTAGGCGCTTGACCAACAACCAGTCGCTTGAAGGCTATCCAGCCTGGTCGCCAGACGGAAAAAGCATCGTCTTTACATCTGACAGAAATGAAACTGATCTAGCCAACTGCGCCACGCGCACCACAGGATGCAATACTGATATTTATGTGATAGACATTAACAATATGAGCGAGATCCGCTTAACAGATTCCCCATCCCCTGATGAAGGACCCTCCTGGTCACCTGATGGAAAACAAATCGCCTTTTTTTCCTTCCGCGAAGTTAATTTTGATATCTACGTGATGGATGCCGACGGAACAAATATTTTTCGTGTGACCCGCGATCCATCAATAGAATTGCGTCCAACATGGTCGCCAGTTACAAAGCATATTGCTTTCATGTCAAACCGCGATGGCGATGACATGGAAATTTATGTCATGACTGCTGGCGGTTTGAACGCGATGCGCTTAACAAATGACCAACCGAACGATTCTGCTCCTGCTTGGTCACCCGATGGAGAACATATTGTATTTCACACTTTATATTCCAGTGGAGATTCTGAAATCTGTATTATGGACTCCAATGGTCGAAATATGACCTGTCTAACTTATGAGCTAACCAATGCCTGGGAGCCAGTTTGGCAGCCTAATACAAACAAAGCTGGAACTTCAAACCCGTAGATCCATAGATACCGGTGTGAATTAACCCATGCCCGCCCCCAAGAACCCCCTCACAGCCGTCTTCCTCAACATCCTCTTCCCCGGCCTCGGAATGGCCTACCTTGGCAGGTGGGGCTACGCCCTCGCCTATCTCGTCTGGACGCCGCTGCGCCTGGCGGCGGGGATCGCGGTGATCAGCGTGATCCCGTTCCACAGTTTCATCGGAGAGTGGAGCATTATCGTGCAAATCATTCTCGCCTGCGCCTGGTGGGGTATCGTGATGTATGATACCTGCACCACCCCATACAAAATGGCTGTGGCGCATAATCAGAAAATCGCCGCCAGCGCCGGGGGATGAATCCCCCAGCAGAACTGCGAATGCCCGATTCGGATCAATTGCCACCTAAACCTATGAACCCAAAAATCATCGGCTTGCTCACAGGTACTATCGCCGGATATCTTATCGGGATGGTACTGGGTTTCACTCTTTTCGATCCCGACCTGGATGTGTGGGCGTTACTTGGATGCGTGCTTGCCCTGGCTGGGCTGGGAATCGGCTTAACGCCCTTCTTTCAGCGGTATGTCGTTGTGATTTTGCTGGCGCTGGTCGGTTTTTACATCGGCTCGCTGGTGGGCATTGTGTTGGTGGGCAATACGGCATCGGATGACCTGTTAGAAATTCTCCAATCGCAGAGTATTCTGTTCGCAGTCGGCGGGACCGTAATCGGCGGAGCAATCGGCGCCTGGCTGCCAGTCGAGAAAGCTCGCTGGCCGCTGTTTGCACTGATAATAGGCGGTTTCTTGGGAGGGTATATTTTGGGAGTGGTGTTTGGGTTAGCACCCTATCCATCCCTCGTGGGCTGGTCGCCGTTCGTCATGGGGAGTGGATTGGCCACGGTTTTAATCGCTGCCATGATCAACCATCGAAAACAGAAAAACTAATGTTCACCATCACCGAAGCCTGGAAGTCAACGTACTCCGGCGCGCACGCCGGTATCCTGGCGATGCGCGCCGTCCAGAATCTGCCGTCCCATCCCGAGCTGGAAAGCCGCAAACGCGGCCTCGAAGAGCAATTACGCGCCCGCTTCGCCGCGCAGGAGCGGCGCGCCATCGAAGCCTGGGGGCCGATCCCGGCGTACGCAGCCTACTACAAGCCCTTCAAGAAGACCTATCACGTACAAGCGCAGCTCGAGTCGATCGTTTTCAAAGGCAAGACGATCCCGAGCGTGGCATGTCTCGTGGAAGCGATGTTCATGGCCGAGATCGAGAATCTCCTGCTCACCGCCGGGCACGATCTCGACCGGGTGGGGCTGCCCATCACCCTGGATGTCGCCCGCGGGGATGAAATCTACACCCTGCTGCGGGGCGTTGAGCAAACGACGAAACCCGGCGACATGCTGATGGCCGACCCGGCGGGCGTGATCTCCACCATCATCTACGGCCCCGACCAGCGCACGCAGATCACCGCCGCCACCGAGAACGTGCTGTTCGCCGTGTATGCCCCTGCCGGGATCGAGCCGCAAGCGGTGCAGGCGCACCTTGAGGATATTCGCGATTACGTGCTGATTGTCTCGCCAGGGGCGAGGGTGGAAATGATACAGGTTTTTGGCGGCCAGAAGCCGTGATGATCAGGACAGACCTCACAGGGTAGGCCCTGTCAGGTTTCTCTATGCCAGCCCATCCAGCCACTCACGCGCCGCAGCCGGGGATTCCAAAACACAGTCCACCTCAACGGTCACCTGCCGGGCAGGGTTCGACACCTGGACCGCGCGGCCTCCCTTAGATCGCACCACCCCAAAAGCAGGCGCATCCTTGTCGTCGTCGCCGATGTAGATCGGCTTTGCGCCGCGCCACCGGTACGTTTTCAGCAGATGAGCGACGGCTTCGCCCTTGTCTGCCAGCGAGGGGGCGACTTCGAGGAATTTCCGCCCTTCCAGGAAGCGAACTCGATCTGGCAGGGGTGCGTTATCCGGCAGGTCACGCGCCGCCGAGAGCACCCGCGCCGCGGCGTCCTCTTCGGCGAAGCGGGCGTGCAGCGCCAGCGCCCAGCCTTTGTCTTCGAGGTAGAAACCCTCTTGCCCTTCGATCAATGCCTGCCAGCGGGGTTTGATCCGCGCCAGGAACGGGCGAATCTCGTGCAGATCGGCCCGTTGGATCATCTCGCCCGAGGGCGTCAGCAGCTCGATGCCGTAAACCCCAGCCAGGTAGATGCTTGCTACCGGCAGCAGCTTTTGCAGGTCGCCCAGACGCCGCCCGCTGACCACCGCCACCCGCCGCAACGGATGGTCTGCCAGCCGCCGGATCAGCGCGATCACCGCCGGGTCGGGCGTGACAGTCTCCGGGGTGGGAGAAAACTCGGCCAGCGTGCCATCGTAATCCAGGAACAGCCACACCTTTTGGGCGGCCAGCCCCCAATGGTCAGAGGCGCATCCGGCGGCGGCCATCATTCGGCCCAGTTCCCCGCCAGCAGCGGGATCATCTCACGCCGGAAGATCGCCTCCCAGGTGTAATTCCGGCGCACCCGCTGGCGCAGGCGATGCGTGGGGCTGGCTTCGGCCCAGGCCAGGATGCGCGCCGCCACTTCCTCCGGCGACGACTCGGGCGGGTAAGCCATCACCTCGCCGCCGCCGATCTCGTCTGCGGCTGGCATGTGGGCGCAGATCACCGGGAGGCCGAGCAGCCCCGCTTCGAGAACGGGCATCCCAAACCCCTCGCGGCGGCTGGGCATGAACAGCGCATCGCTTACCCGGTACAGTTCCGCCACCGCCTGGCTGTCGAGGATCAGCGGCTGCCCTGCTTCCGGCCCCGATTCATACACAAAACGCAGCTCATTTTCCACCTGCAACTGCCGCCGCAAGTCGAGCAGCGATTGATAATAGGCCATATTGCCCGCATCATGCGGGTCGGGCGGCCCGGTGACGATGAGGCGCGGGCGCAGGCGGCGCGCTTTCAGAATCGCCGCCACCTGCAAGGCCAGCTCGATATTCTTGGCCTGCGTGACGCGCACCGGCATCAGCAGGATCAGATCG
>DYIZ01000015.1 GCA_020723385.1 Candidatus Aquidulcis sp. | reverse complement strand
CGCTTCTCCGAAATTGCTCCCCTTTAGCTCGACCAAAATAGTTATTTCACTTCTCTCAGATGCGCTGTACCACCAAAACAAATAATCCACTTTCTTCATGGTGGTGTCTTGCAGCCAGCATCCGTCTACTTCTGCTCGCCATACGGTATCTCCATTTCCTGGATGAATCGTGAACCGCCTCATTTTGTGGGCAGAACTGTGTTGAGATAGACACTTTTGAGGAATTTCTAAAACCGTCAAAATTGGAGGCAGCGTCATTCCTCACTCCCCAATTGATCTTGCAGGCGGGTAAAATCCGTGTCAAGATCGTCTGCTACACGATCCAATTCGTTTTCATCTATAAGATCAACTTCGGAGTCCATGATGTTGTGTGCAAAGCCTTCCTGGTCGAAGCGGTAAGCGGCAACCTGTTCGGGACGCAATGCAACCTCGGGTGGAATTCCATCGGGCAATGGTTTTCCTGCATCCACCACTTTTTGGGCCATCAGGAAATTGTTGACGGCATAAAGGATATAGGGGCTATGGGTGGTGAGGAGAAAATTCGTTTTCTGGTTCAGTTTATATGCAATGATTTCAAGAATTGTCTTTTGAGCATTTGGGTGGAGATGTGCTTCCGGCTCTTCAAAATAAACTTCTTTTGAAAAGTTAATTGGAAATGTAATTGGGAATGGTAATCCCGGTTTTGTCAGCCCAGCCAGGAGAATTGCAAAGAAGGGCCAAATTTCCATTTGGCCAGCAGCCATTGTTGCAGGGTAGAACAGCTTGTCCTTTACTTTGAGCATGATTATTGTTTGACTATATTGGATTTCACCTTTCAATATCTTCTCGATCCGTACCTGGATGAACTTGTCTGGAATGACCGCTTCTTGGTTTTGCTGTTCTATTGCTCGGCCGAGAGCTTCGTAAAAGGTGCGTACGTGACCTGGCCATGGCTGTAATGCAACAGTACGATAAAAAGGAGGAAGAAATGAATAGACCGATCTGCCTGCAGGAATATAAACTTGCTCGCGAATATTTCCTGAGGTTATGTTATCACTTACTGTTATTTCCCCATTTTGCCAAGTTAATTGACGCACAATAGAGCTATTATTAGAAGAAGTAGCTGTCCACTTAAGGGTGGCTCCATTGTTTACATACATTTCTGGTTTATTACCAAGCCAGTATTCCAGGGCGCGTGAAGCGAACTCAGAAGGTTTTTGGATATCTGGCGGAATCACATCTCGAAATTCCGGTAATGCCCGCAGAAAATATAACACCTGCGCCGCCAGCGATTTCCCTGTCGCCTGCGGTCCGACGAAAATCGTCAAATCACGGATTTCGAGATTCGCCTCGCGGATTGGGCCAAAATTGCGAATTTCCAAATGCTCAACCATATTTGCCTCTCTTTCGCCAGATCATTGGCTAATTATACCCTGTGACAGGTCATGTTCCTCTTTCATAGGTCATGGTCAAGAGCATGACCCTTCATCGTGACCTCTGGCACATGCGTGAAATGGGGCGGGATGATAAATTAGGGGGCAGAACGACGAAAGGAGATCCAACGTGCAAGGTTTCATCCTCGGTTTGGCAAGCGGCACAACCTGCCTGGCGTATTGCGCCCCGGTGCTTATCCCATTCTTTTTAGGCGAGGGGAAGCACACCCATCAAAATTGGTGGCTGTTGGTCAAGTTTCTGACCGGACGGTTGGCGGGGTACCTTCTCTTTGGGCTGGCGGCCTGGCTGGCGTATCGCTGGATTTTCGGGGCTTCAGGCTATCGTGAGCTGATCTTTGGCGGGGTGTACGTGCTTCTCGGCGGGCTGCTGGTATTCTATGGGCTGGGAAAGATGCCGATGAGTGACGGGGGATTGATGGCAAATGGCCATCAACCGTCGCCGATCGTCCGTCAATTGTCGGGCTGCCCGATTTCTCCCAAGACAACGCGCATTTGGTTTCGTCGCTGGCCGGCGATGCTCCCGGTTGCATTTGGGTTCTTCACCGGGCTGAATCTTTGCCCTCCTTTCCTGGCGGCCTTCGCCAATGCCAGTTATACCGGCTCACTGGCAGCGAGTCTCTTCTTCTTCGCCGCTTTCTTCGTCGGCACATCGCTTTTCTTCGTCCCGGTTCCTTTCATCGGCAAGCTCAATCATATCCAGCCGCTGCGTACCATTGGAAAATTCGCCGCCGTTATCATGGCAGCTTACTATCTGTACATGGGAATCCATTATCTGATTGGAGGAATCCACCACCTATGACTACTCTTTCTCAAGCTCTCCCCCGGATGTTCAAGCCAAAGCCGCGTAGACCCAGCCCGTTCCAGCTTGGATGGGGCAAGGCGATCCTTCTGGCGATTCCAATGCTGCTGCTGACCGCTCTGATGACTTTCGGCCAAATCATGTCGTCGGGGCAGCCTGACCCGCTGGTGTTGTTGGCGACCCTTCTGGCCTGGGTATTTCTCAATACCCTGTTTTTCCTCATGGTCAAGACCGGGCGCACCGACAGTTATCGCTCCCTGTTGTTCGTTGGGATGGCGGTTGCTTTCATTGTCTTCTTTATGACCACTATCATCGAAACGCGCGGCAGCCTGGCGCTGACCGGCGAAAATATGGTCCAAGGCGAAACGCCGTTCTGCCACCTGGTCATCCCGATGATCATCCTGCCCGGCGTTCTCACCCGCACGATCATTTTCCCCGGCTCGCTGCTCTCCGGGTTTGCCAGTGTGGCCGGGATGATCGTGCTCTGGACGGGGGCCTCTCTGGTCTTAGGGCGCGGCTGGTGCAGTTGGGGCTGCTTCTACGGTGGGTTGGATGATGGCTTTTCCCGCCTGCTGAAGAAGCCGGTCATCAAAAAGATTGACCGCAAGTGGACGTATTTGCCATATGCCGTGCTGTTGGGTATCGTGCTGCTCTCAGCGATAACGCTTTCGCCGGCCTACTGCGAGTGGCTGTGCCCATTCAAGGCCGTGACGGAGTTCGAGGCGGTCACCTCGTTCGAGGCAGTTATCAAGACAATCATTTTTGTGTCATTGTTCATCGGCCTTGTTGTGGTATTGCCGATCCTGACCCGCAAACGCACCCAATGCGGTTTATTCTGCCCGTTGGGGGCTATGCAAAATTGGACCAACAAGGTCAATGTCTACGATGTGCGTATAGACACCGAGAAATGTACCGAGTGCGGCCACTGCGCCACCAATTGCCCGTCCTTCTCGCTGGATGAATCCAGCTATAAAACAGGAAAAACGCTGATCTCTTGCTCGAAATGCGGCAAATGCGTTGACGTGTGCCCAAAGCAGGCCATTTCCTTCCACATCAAAGGGACACAGCCCGGCGCACATCCTCGGGTTGCACGCATGTTGTTCCTCTACCCGGCTTTCCTCTTCCTGGCGACCTTCGGCGGCGGGATGCTCATCTCGGCAATCTGGCGCATTCTCAAACTGATCACCACGGGCAGTATGATCTAGAAAACCGTTGACTGATGACAGTAGACCGTGCACCGAAATCTCGATCTACGGTCATCGGTCTGCGGTCGAATCAGAAAGGAAAATACCATGACCAAACTCAAATCTATTCTCGGTTACATCCTCGCCACGCTTGGCGTTCCGTTGATACTGATAATTTTCATGGGCGCAACCACCTGGATGAACCTGTTCGTTGATCTCACCGGCGTGACCATCTCGCCGTGGTTTACTGGCGGCGAAGTGGCCTATAAAGTCCAGCACGATCGCTATCGCACCGAAATTTATCAACCGGTCTTTCAAGCGTTGATCGGCGAGCGTAAGGAAGGCTTCGTGCAGATCGCCTGGACTCCCAAGGGTTTCGTCCCCACCCAGATTGACGAGGAAATTGATTTCGACAATGACGGCGCGCCGGATTTCCGCGTCCAGTGGGAGCCGAAGACCACCCAGGCGACGATCACCCCTTACTCGGAGCGAGTTCTTGGCCTCGAGGGGACGTACAACCTCGAGAAGAGCTACGCCATCCGGGTGAACCTGTTGAATGATCGGAAATAGCCATGAAAATACTGGCGCTCGAACACGAATTGCCCGCCGCGACCACAGAACAGTTTCGGCTCCACCTGAAGGACGAAGCGCGCCGCGCCTGGGGGTTGTACCAGTCGGGCGTCATCCGGGAGCTTTACTTCCGCAGCGACCAGCACGCGGCTGTGCTCATACTGGAATGCGGTACGCTTGACGAAGCGCACCAGGCGCTGAATTCCCTGCCGCTTGTCCAGCAGGGTTTGATCGAATTCGAAGTTATCCCACTCGAACCCTATCCGGGTTTTGCCCGGCTGTTTGCTGACTGATGAATTTAATTTTCACCGCTGAGTACGCGGAGACCGCTGAGAAAATAAAAACGGTTCTCTGGGAGTTGCCGTTACAGGCCCTTCGACTACGCTCAGGGTGCTTATTTTCACGGCAACACCCAAAGATTCATAAAAACTCTGCGGACTCCGCGGTCTCTGCGGTGAAACATGAAAGGAAAATCTTATGTCTGATCCAATCCTCATCGCCAAAGACCTCAAAAAATCCTACGGCAATCTCGAAGCCGTAAAAGGCGTCTCGTTCAGCGTGCTGCGCGGCGAAATCTTCAGCCTGCTCGGGCCGAACGGCGCCGGTAAAACCACCACCATCTCCATGCTGAGCACCCTTTTCCCGCCCACTTCGGGCGACGCCGAGATCGGCGGGCATTCGGTGACTAAAAACCCGATGGCTGTCAAGCGGTTGATCGGTATTGTTCCACAGGATTTGGCGCTCTACCACTCGCTCAACGCGCTGCAAAACCTCGAGTTTTGGGGCCACATGTACGGCATGAGCGGCAAAGCCCTTAAAACCCGCATCGCCGAAGTGCTCGAACAGGTCAGCCTGGCCGATCGCGCCAAAGACGCCATCGAAAAATATTCGGGCGGGATGAAACGCCGCCTCAACATCGCGGTGGGGCTGCTGCACAAGCCGCAGCTTGTGTTCATGGACGAGCCGACCGTGGGCATTGACCCTCAATCTCGGCGCAGCATCCTCGACATGGTGCTCGACTTGCAAAAGCAGGGTATGACCGTGCTCTACACCACCCATTACATGGAGGAAGCCGCGGAGCTATCCGACCGGGTGGGCATCATTGACCACGGCAAGCTGATCGCACTCGGCACGCAGAAAGAGCTGACCAAACTGGTGGGTGAGCAGGAGACGCTGCGCCTGCATTTTGGCGAAGATCAATCCGCCGAGAAACTGGCCCCCCTCTTCCGGGGATTGGAGGGGGTTCTACTCGCCACCGCGCTCGATCATCAGGTGATGCTCTCCGTCACCGAAGCCGAAGACGTGCTGCCCGGCGCGGTCGCCGCCGCCTCCAAAGCCGGTGTGCGCATCCGCTCGATAGATATCGAGGAGCCAAATCTCGAGTCGGTTTTCTTGCATTTGACGGGACGGGCGCTGAGGGACTGAAACGTAAACACGTAAAACGTAATCCGTAAGATTCTTTTTACGTTTTACGCCTTACGTTTTACGGAATCCGTTTCCAAAGGAATTTCTTATGAACAAAGTATTCACCATTTGCAAGAAAGATTTACTCATCACCCTCAACGACACGCCTGCGCTCATTTTCATGCTGCTGGCGCCATTTTTGCTCACATTGGCGCTGGGCGCGGTGACCGGCTCCTTTAACCGGCAGCCAAGCGGCGGGGGCGGGTTGTCGGAAATCCCGGTGGTGATCGTCAACCAGGATGAAGGCCAGATGGGTGCGTTCATCTCGGAGGCGTTCGACTCCTCCGAGCTGGCCACCCTCTTCGATGCCAGTCAGTCCACCGATCTCGAAGCGGCCCGCCAGCTTGTCACAGACGATTCCGTCGCTGCGGCCGTCATCGTCCCGGCGGGTTTCTCCGCTTCCATCCTTCCCGATCAAGCCACTGGTGCGACCGGGGCTGCCGCGCCCATCGAAATCTATACCAGCCCTTCCCGGCCGATCAGCGGCGGGGTGGTGCGTTCGGTGGTCGTCGAAATCGTCAACCGCCTCGAAGCCGGCCCGGTGAGCGGCGAGGTCGCCATCGGCCAACTACTCGCCAGCGGACGACTCGACATCTCCGAGATCGCTGCCTACGCGGGCGAAATGGCTCCACGGCTTGCGGCGGAGGCCGAAGGGGAACTGCCTGTCACGCTGAACGTCGCGGCGGGCGCGGAAACCCCGGATTTCAACCCGTTGTCTTACCTGGCCCCCGGCATGGCGCTGCTGTTCCTGATGTACACTGTCACCCAGGGCGGGCGCAGTATCCTGACCGAGCGCGATATGGGTACGCTGCCGCGTATGCTCGCCACGCCCACCAGCACCGCCCAGGTGCTCGGCGGCAAGCTGCTCAGCATCGTCGTCACCGGCTTTTTGCAAGTGGGTGTGCTGGTATTCGGCTCGACGCTGCTCTTCGGGCTGAAATGGGGCGACCCGCTGGCGGTGACCCTGCTCATCGCCGCGGCTGCCATCGGCGCGACGGGCTGGGGTATCTTGCTGGCCTCGTTTGCCCGGCATCCCTGGCAGGTGGCCTCCATCGGGACGGCGCTCATGCTTTTCTTCGGCTTGTTGGGCGGCTCGTTCATCTCGCTCGACTCATTTTCCGGCACGGTGCGCCTGTTGAGCAAGATCACCCCCAATGCCTGGGCGCTGGAAGGCTTTACCACCCTCGGCAGCGGCGGCACACTGGCTGACGTGGTCACGCCAATCCTGGCGCTGCTGGCGATGGGCGTCATCCTGTTCATTGTGGCTGTGCTGTCCTCCCGGCGGCGTTGGGCGTCGGGGTTCGTAAAATAGAGACCGTAAACGGTAGACCGGCGAAAACCGTCCACGGTCTACCGTCCACGGTCCTCATGGAGTTCCCTATGTTGAAAATCTTCTCGATAGCCTGGAAAGACACTCTAAACCGTTTCTCGGATCGAACCGAGCTGCTGTTTTTCATCATCCTGCCGATCATCTTCTCGTTCCTGCTGCGCGGGATGGGGGGCGGCGGCGGCGATTCGACTGCCCTCCTGTTGGTGGTGGACGAAGACCGCAGCACGTTGTCCGGCGAATTGCTGACCAGCCTGGCCTCAGAGGATACGCTAAAGACCGAGCTGGTCACACGCCCGCAGGCCGAAGAACAATTCGCCGACAAAGACGCTCACGCCTGGCTGCTGATCCCCTCCGGGTTCGAGCAGTCCCTGCTGGCGGGCGAATCCACTGCGCTGAGCCTGCAAAAGCTGCCCAAGAACAACGAGGCTGACGGCGTCGAGCGGTCGGTTGGCGCGGCGGTCAGCGCCATCAACCGCCCGCTGGTTGCCGCTCGAGCCAGCCTGGCCGAAGCCGAGCGGGTGCGCCCCTTCGACAACCCTGCCGACCAGCAGGCATATTTCACCGCCAGCCTGGACGCCGCCCGCCAGAAGTTCGACGCTGCCCCCGAACGGGTGACGGTCACCCGACCGCCGGAAACCGGCAGCGATTACGACCCGGCGGCGCAGGCCTCGGCGGGGCAGCTCATCACCTGGGTGTTCATCCCGCTGCTGGGAACATCGGGGTTGTTTGCCTACGAGCGCAATCAGAAGACACTGCACCGCCTGCTGACCACCCCGACCAATAAAGCCACTTTCTTGCTGGGCGCCATCACCGGGCAGTTATCTGCCGGATTGGTGCAGATGGTTTTGCTGGTGGGAGTGGGGGCGTGGATACTGGGCGTCAACTGGGGCAATTCCCCCTCGGCGCTGGCTGTTGTTCTGGTCAGCTTTGGGCTGGCCTCGGTGGCGATGGGTGTGACCCTGGGGACGTTCATCAAAACCGAGAAGCAGGCCAGCAACCTGAGCATCATGCTCGGCATGGTGATGGCCCTGCTCGGCGGCTGCTGGTGGCCGATGGAGCTTTTCCCCGATGCGATGCGCACCGCGGTCAAAATCCTGCCCACGACGTGGGGGATGAATGCTCTTACGGATTTGAGTATGCGCGGCATGGGACTGGCGGACGTTTTACCCGCCGTCGGCGTGCTGCTGGGGTTTGCAGTGGTGTTCTTCGGGGTGGGGGTGGCGCGGTTTCGGTATGAATGAGGTTGCAGGTTGAAGGTTGAAAGTTTGAAGGTTTACCTGCAACCTGCAACTTTCAACCTTCAATAGAAGGTTTACAACAGAAGGTGTCCTAATATCACTGCTGTCGCTGTCACAGTGATATTATCCACATCCTTGATGGGCAGGGTCTCGATCAGCGTCCCGGCGACGGCGATGACTGTTATTCCGAGCAAATAGCTCACCCACGGGCCGGAGAAGACCCCAGCGGCCACGTAGGCTGCCAGTATCCCCACGGCGAACAGCCAGCCCCCCAGGAACATGCCCAATGTGCCCATCCAGCTTTTATCTCGGTTCCAGGGGATTTTCATCTTTCCCCGGCTGCGACCGAGCACGTCGGCCAGCCCGTCGCCGCCGCACATCAACATCAGCGCCACCATCCCGATGGGCGAATCCTTCCAGTAAACCAGGGTCAGTACGACGAAGATAATGCCATAGAACAACGGGCCGCGTAGAATCTCGCGCCGGTCGCCGCTGCGTGACATGGCTTTGACGGCGGACTCGTCTTTCATGATGCCCAGCCCCACCAGCGCAAACTGCACGGTGATAGCAAACGGGACGAGCGCCGCCAGCCAGCGCGCGCTGGCCGCGTCGGTGTACAACAGCCAGCACAGCACGAACAGCGGGCCGGTGCCCATGTGGATGATCTTGCGGCTGAGCTGGCTGCTGATCCAGCCCCGGTGGGCGGCGAAATCGCACAATCGCAGCCAGGCGAGGGCGACGACGAAGGTGATGATGAGGGCGATGAAATTGTTATGAATCATCTTGAGTTATTCCTGGGAGTTGAAGGTTGGTAAGTTGAAAGTTGGAAGGTTGAAAGTTACAGGTGAAAACAATTTTCAAGGAAGCAACTTACAACCTACAACCTGTCACCTTGTCACCGTGTCACTCCATAGCCCCGCGCTTCATTTCCCGTTCCGCGTCGCGTTTGGCGATGGTTTCGCGTTTGTCATACAGCTTCTTGCCTTTCGCTACGGCAATCTCGACTTTGGCGCGGCCGTCTTTCAGGTAGACCTTCGTCGGCACGATGGTGACACCTTTCTGACGCACGGCATCCCACAGCTTGCGGATTTCCTCGCTGTGCAGCAATAGTTTCCGGGGGCGAAGCGGGTCGTGCCCGAAACGGCTGGCTTGAACGTATGGCGCGATGTGCGCATCCACCAGCCAGGCTTCCAGGGAGTCGCGGATTTCCACGTAGGCTTCCGCCAGGCTGATCTGCCCGGCGCGGATGGATTTGATCTCGCTGCCCTGCAGGGCGATGCCGGCTTCGTGGGTTTCGAGCAGGAAATACTCGAACTTGGCTTTGCGATTGGTGGCGACGATCTTGACGTTTTCCATGGGGCGATTCTAACACAACGAAGACCCCAGGGGTTTCAAAAACCCCTGGGGTCTGCTCATTTCCCGAACAGAGCCTGGATAGCCGCGGCGATGTACGGATCGGGGCCGGCGGCGTCGGGCGGGATGACGATGTCAGGCTGCAAGCCAATCCCGGCCAGCGGCGGTTCGAGGCCCGGTACCCACCATTTGGCGGCTGTGACGTGCATACTGGAACCGTCTTGCAGCTTGAAAACAAGCTGGATCGTATCCTTGCCGTAAGTGGGGATGCCGATGAGGGGCGCGCGCTCCTGGATTTTCAGCGCCCCGGCGATAATCTCGCAGGCCGAGGCGGTATTCTGATTGACCAGGATTGCCAGGGGGATGTCAGCCAGCGGGCCGGGCTGCTCCACCCGGTAGGTTTTCACGCTCTCGCCGCGATACTGCTGCTCGATGACGACGCCATCTTTCAGGAACAGCCGCGCTACGTCAATCCCGGCATCCAGCAGCCCGCCGCCGTTGTCCCGCAGGTCGAGGGCGAAAGCCGTCACGCCGCGCGATTTCAGATCGTCCACTGCCCGCTGGATTTCGGCGGGCGTCGTGCTGGCGATGACATTGATGCGAATCACTCCCAGGCGCGGCTCGCTGGCCTCGATATACCAGGTCGTCGAGGGTAGGCCGATCTCCTCCCGTTTGACCGAAAACTCGATGGGCGCGTAATCCGGGGGACGCCCGATGGCAATGGTCACAGCTTCCCCAACCGGCCCACGAATTGCCGCTTGAATCGTATCCAACGGTGTCTGCGGCGTCACCTCGAAGGTGTCAACCCGCAGCAGCCGGTCCCCGTCCTGGATTCCAGCCTTCTTTGCCGGGCCATCCGGGAACGGGTATAAGACAGGATTACCTTCTTGATCATAGCGCATCTCGACCCCGATGCCGCCGAAACTGCCTTGCAGGCTCTGGCTCTCCAACTCGGCTTGCGGCGGCTCTAGAAATGAAGTGTGCGGGTCGCCGTAAGCCTGCAACATGCCGCGCACCATACCGTATTCGATTGCGGGCGCGGTGGGAAGCGGATCGTAGGCGTTATCGTGGAGGATCGTATACGCTTCGTCCAGCACGGGGAAAGCAGCCGCGCGCGAATCCTGGTACATGCGGGCGGCGTAGCCTGCGCCGAAGGCGGTCAGAATGCACAGGGCGGTCAGAAAGGTGAGGGTGAAGGAACGTTTGAAGGTCATAGCAGCGGATGGGAGCAACGGATGAAAAACGGATCATCAAATACACACGGACGGGTTGGGAGGAGAGTATACCACTGAGTGGAGAGAATGATTTTGCGGCGGCCGGGAGGGGGCTTGCACCCCAGTTTGCCCCGCCGTCGGTTTTAAACCGACGGCTATCGCTGTAAAACTGGCTGAAAGCCGGTTCATGGTTTGGATTCACCCCGCAATCTGCGGGATTTCTAACGATAGGCGTCGGCTTCAACCGATGCCGTGCCCGGCTGAATTGGCAACCTTTGAACCGCGGATAGTTTTGCCAGCCATTCGTCTGTCTCCCTCGGCGATTTCAGCCGGACGACGGACAGGTGGGCGAATTCGGGCTGTTGGACGAGGCGGGGATAATTTCGTTTCTGGCGCGGATAGGATTTGAGCAGCCAGACGAAGAGCGACTCGCGGCTGAAAAATGCATCCCGGACAGTTTCACGGTTCGTACCCCACAGCACTTCCCCCGAGATCACCCGGGGGATTGTCCGGCGCAGCAGCCGCCAAAATACCAGCAGAAACGGATAATCCAGCCAGACGAGTGTGTCAGCGCGGCGCCAGGAGATGTCGCGGATCGAGCTGTAATTGCCGTCAATCACCCATCGCTCGCCGCGCAGCGCCAAATCCATCTTTTGCCTGAATTCGTCTCGGTTGGGTTCCGTCCAGTTTGGCCCCCAATAGATCGCATCAGTCTCGATGTGTGGCAAATCGAGGCGACGGGCAAGGGTTTGCGCCAGGGTGGTTTTGCCCGATCCGGTCGGGCCAACGACGACGATGCGCTGGAGGGGAGGGGGTGATGATGTCATGTAGCCTAGCCGCTTGTGGGCGACCACTGGGACGGGCGCAAGGCCCTAGGCTACAGCGCCTGTCGGCCCCGGCTGCGCTAACAGCTTGGCAATCGGGCGCAAATCCAGCCACCACTGCTGCTTCGGACGCTGGCGAACCTCGTCAATCATTCGCGGGAAATCGAGCATATCGTGGAAGCGGATCTGCCCGGATTCCAGGCCGATGAAGGCATTGGGGGTGTCGCCCTTGTTGCAGGCTTCGATCAGGAAGTCGAGGCACAGGCGGGCGTAACGCGTGGCCTGGATGCGGTCGAACGGCGAGGGGTCGCCGCCCTGCTGCAAGTGGCCCAGGATCGCCTGACGCACATCGAAGAGATCGTGAGCCTCCTCCTCGAAGAGATCGCGCATGAAGGGGGTGGTATAGACGGGGTTGGCGTACTCGTTGCGGATCATCAACCCCAGCCGTTTACCCGATTTGAACCCGTTGACCAGCTTCTCGACATCGTGTGTCAAATCCCGGATGGTGACCCCCTCCTCGTGGAGGTAAACCCTTTCGGCCCCGGTCGCCAGGCCGCTCATCAAGGTCAGATAGCCGCAGTAATGCCCCATCACCTCGACGACGAACACCCGCCGCGAGGCCACCGCCGACTGCTTGATCTTGTCCACCGCCTCGGCGATGCTGTTCAGGGCTGTGTCCGCGCCGATGCTCAATTCTGAGCCGGGCAGGTTGTTGTTGATGCTGGCTGGCAGACAGACGGTCGGAATGTCGAATGCCGTAAAGTTTTTACGCTCGGTGAACAGCTTGTAAGCCGCCTCGTAAGCCGGCCACCCGCCGATGACGAGCAGCGCCTGGATGTTGTTCTTCTCGATAGCGCGCGCCAGTGCGTACAGGTCAGACCCGGCGGGGACGCGGCGGCTGGTTCCCAGCGCGGAGCCGCGAATCGAGGCCCAGCCGTTGACGCTCATCCAATTCATCTCGTTAATCTCGCCGTCGGCGAAACCCTGGAAGCCATTACAGATGCCCAGGATGGTGTGACCTTTGTCAGCCCCAAGTCGGACGGCGGCCCGGACGGCGGTATTCATCCCGGGGGCGGGCGCGCCCGCATTGAGTACGGCCAGGCGATAGCGAGACTGCCCTGGCTCGGGGGTGTGCGGCAGCGCCCGAACCATGACTTTCAGCGTGCGGAAAGCGTCTTTGAACGAGCTGGTGCGCAGCTCCATGGCCCGCTCGTAATCTTTGGCGGCGATGGCTTCGGCCACGGCGCGGGTTTTTTCCACGCATTCGATCAACGGGGTTTTATTGATGCGGTTGCCTTTGAAGCCCATTACCACCGGCTCGTCGTCGGGTTTGGCGGTGAGCACGGTCTCGACCGCCGCGTAACCCATCAGCGTCCCCAGGTTGCGGTCGAAGGCGCTCGGCGCGCCGCCGCGCTGCACGTGACCGAGCATGGTGACGCGCACTTCTTCGCCCAGGGCTTCTTCGAGCACTTTCTGGACATCGGAGGAGCCGATATAGTTGCCGTATTTGTCGCGCGCCCCTTCGGCGATGATGACGATGCTGTCGCGCCGCCCGGCTTTGCGGCCTGCATTGAGGCGCTCGACCATCACCTGCTGCCAGTTGTCCACATCGGGCGGGGCTTCTGGGATGAGCACCCAGTCGGCGCCCGTGGCGAGCGCGCCGTAGAGGGCCAGATAGCCGCAGTTTCGCCCCATGACTTTGATGACGAAGGTGCGCTGGTGGCTGGCGGCGGTGCTGGTGATGGCGTCCACCGCCTCGGTGATGCGGTGCAGCGCCGAATCGGCTCCGATGGTCATGTCGGTGCCGTAGAAATCATTGTCTATCGAGCCGACCAACCCGACGATGACGAGATGCGGGTGGCTTTCGGCGATCTCTTTGGTAATGATACCTTTTTCGGCTAACTCAGCGACCAGCGAGGGCCATTCCTGGCGGAAGATGTTCGCGCCAGTGAGCGAGCCGTCGCCGCCGATGATAATGAGGTTGTCAATGTGGTGGTCGAGCAGGTTTTGAGCGGCCTTCAGGCGGCCTTCACGCGTGCGGAAGTCGTCGCTGCGGGCGGTGCCGATGACGGTGCCGCCCTTGTGGAGGATGCCGCCGACCGAGTCCCAGTTCATCGGGCGGATGCGGTCGCCGCCATCCACCATGCCCTGGTAGCCTTCGTAGATGGCGAAAATTTCACAGCCGCGCTCGATGGCGGTGCGGACGATGGCGCGCAGGGCGGCGTTCATGCCCTGTGCGTCGCCGCCGGAGGTGAGGACGGCGATGCGTTTGGGAGGGAGGGGAGAGGACATGGGAGACTCCTTATGGCGTATGGTTTTCGATATAATCGCGCAGATGAGGGCGGGTTTGTTCAAACCAATTCTGGCTTATCAAAAAAGCGACTGAAGCAATAAAGGCTAATATGGCAATTAATCCTGGAAGGAATAAAAGCAACCCCCACTGGCTCACCAAGTGTAGAAGATAGAAAAATAGCTTCAAAGCTAGCCAAGAACTCAAACCCAATACGAGCATACCTACCCAGGATTGCCAATGTTTGAAGCTCTTCAAATAGCACGCTTTCCAGACTTCACTTCTTTTACTGGGAGGCAATTTCTTGAGTTCGGGAATGTCAGCAATGCTCCAGTAGATTTTCATAGCAGGTGGCCTCCTTATGGCGTTGGACATTCCAAGTATATCCTCCCGATGCGGAGGGTGTCAAACGATTGGTAGTTGGTGGAGCAATTCTCAGGATAAAGGTGCAACGCACTTCAAAACTACGATTTCTGGCCGTTTTCTGGCTCAAAACTGCGTTACACCTGGTCTGGCAAAATCGAAATGAAAATTGTTGTACTCGATCAGTTATTCAGCCCCCTCCCGTCCTCCCCCAAATACAGCAAGATACGCTGTATTTGGGGGAGGGGCTTTGCTGGCGCAGGCTCGAAGCCTCCCCCATTTTCCGCACTTTGGAAAATGGGGGAGGTGGGAGGGGGCGCAACTTCTTCACGCATTTCCCGTATAAATTTGTGGAAACTCAGATAGACAGTCAACACAAATCGGTTGCGCAAGGGCGCAACTGAGGCTATAATCTGAGGGAATTCCAATCAAAATGACCGATCCAAAGAAGGAGTTTACGATGAGCGACTTAAAAGATCAGATTTTGGGCGCTGTCACCGGCGATATGGATATTTTCAAGAAGATCGCCAGCAAAATCCCCGGCTTCAAGGGGTACATCGAGCGGCAGGCCCGCCGCGATTCCGATAAGCTGCTGCGTGACACGATGTTCACCCGCTTCCGCGAATTGGAAGGCCGTGTCTCGGCTTTGCAGCGCGAATTCATCGAGGCCGGCGAGATTGGCTATGTGGATAACCTGGAGAAATCGGCGATCAAGCTGCGCACCTTCGCCGACCGGGTTCGCACAGCCCCGCGCGGTTATTCCAGCCTGTTCGAAGCCGTCAAGATTGGCGAAGCCGAGCTGGCCAAGCTGTACGAATACGATAACACCATGTTGACCATGGGCGACGAGGTTGGCCGCGCCATTGACAACGTCCAGGCCTCGGTGGGCACCGATGGCATCAATGCTGCGCTGCGCAACCTGGAGACGGTGTCTCAGCAATGTGTTGAGGCTTACGATCACCGCGAAGAGATGGTCGTCGCTGGATAAGGGCTTTCGACGCCCCCACTAACATCATCAAAAGATGCACTCAAACGACAAAAATCCAAGCAGGAGAAATTGCCATGGCTAGAATTTTCGATATCGTCGAATATCCCAATGAGATGCGCAACGAGATTGTGCATCGCTTCCCAGAGACCGGCCCCGGCGACTTTCGCATCGGCTCCCAGGTGATCGTCCGCGACGGCCAGATGGCGGTCTTCTACCGGGATGGCGTGGCCCTGGACACCTTTGGCCCTGGGCGGCATACCATCATGACGGCCAATATTCCCCTCCTGATCGAAAAGATCGGGAAAGCCGTATTCAGCGACCGGACTCCCTTCCCGGCGGAAGTCTACTTCGTGTCTATGCGCGAATTCGCCGATCAGAAGTGGGGCACGCCTCAGCCTATCATTGTCCGCAATCCGGGCATGGGTCTGGGTGTGGCGCTGCTGCAAGGCTTCGGCACTTTCAGTTTCCAGATCAAAGACCCTCAGCAGTTCGTCACACAGTTGGTCGGCGCGCAGGGCGTTTTCCGCACGGAAGACATCGAAGCCCGTATGCGCTCGATGCTGCTCTCCAAGCTGCAAGACCTGCTCGGCGAGACGGCTGCCAAGCACACCGTTCCAGAATTGATCGGGCTGACCGAGGAGATCGGGGCGGGCGTTCGGGCGAAGGCGCAGGATGATTTCGGCGCGATTGGCCTGACGCTCAAGACCTTCTACCTCGAGAATCTCAAACCCTCCACCAAATCGGCGGAAGAACTGCGGGCGATGGGTATGCTGGATATGCAAACCTACACCCAGCTCCAGGCGGCAGATGCGCTGCGGGATGCCGCGCAAAATCCGAGCGGCGGCGCGGGCCTCACGGCAGGCATCGGCGCTGGTTTGGGGATTGGCCAGGTGATGGGCCAGGCGCTCTCCGGGATGACCGGCGCTGGCACGCCTCCGGGCGGCGGCGCTCCGGCGGCTGCGCCCACTCCCGCGCCTTCAGCAGGCGGGATGCCAGCCGTGATGACTCCGGCTGAGGCGGCTCAAGTCCTGCGGGTATCCGAAGAGGATGTGATTGCTGCGATCACCGCTGGCGATCTCAAAGCCAAGAAGCTCGGCAGCGCTTATCGCATCAGCAAAGAAGCAGTCGAAACGTTCCTCAAAGGGTAAGAAATCACCTGAATCAAAAACGACCGGTTGAACAGGCCGGTCGTTTTTGATTCTTTCGGTTCTGGCAGCGATTTGGTTTCGGCTTTGGCTATTTCTTATCTTGCTGTTCCTGCTGCCGCAGCTTACGTTTCTTTTCTCCTTGCACATCCACTTGCTGCTGCTCCTGCTGCCGCAGTTTTCGTTTCTGTTCTCCTTGCAGGTCCAATTGCTGCTGTTCTTGCTGCTGCAGCTTTCGCTTCAGTTCCTGTTGCTTCTCCAGTTCTTGTTGCTCCTCTTGTTGCAGTTTTCGTCTCTGTTCCTGTTGGAGCTCTAATTCCTGCCGCTCTTGTTTTCGCTGTTTGAGTTCCTCTTGCTGTGTCGGTCTCATTTTGTTTTCCTTTGGGCTAAATTTTCGTAACCCAACACCTGCTTGATCGAGTATCACCCTTCTCCCAGTGCAGATGTGATTTCTTTTACTTTCTCAGGGGAGATGGTTTTCCCTTTGGCCGTTGATCGGATATATTCTTTGAGCCGGGCTGCGGAAACGGTTGGGATTGGCGCTTCATCAGCCTCGATCACAGTTTGGGGGTGAGTAAAGACCAGCACGGCCTGGATGGCAGGAAGCTCAACGTCGGGCAGTACCTTGTGAAGGTATTTTTCGGTGTTTTCGACCTCGGTTTTGACCTCCAAATCGGGGCGGCCGATCCCCTCCTGCCCAAAGAGGCGCAGATACCCCTGGATTACCCCGCCCCCCTTGATCTTCCAGCGGTTCTTCTCGTAAGTCACTTTGCCAAGTTGTTGTTTCGGCTGGAGCACCCAGATACCTGCCGGGCCGATCAACACATGGGGCACAGGCAAAATGTAATGATAAATCGAATACCGGTTATCCATGCCTTCCAGGGATTTGTTGAGCATCTCATCGGGACGCGGGCTGCGCCCGAACCGGCTGCCGTAATAGATCCCGACCTGGGTGAGCACGAATCCGAGCAACAAGCCCACGTAGGCGATGATGTACAGATTCGGATACCGTATCGAAATCAGGAACGACCCGACCAGGATGGCTAAACTGGAGAATATTGTAATTTGCCCAATCAGTGAGTTTCGGCGAATCAATTTCGTGTTAGCGACAATTTTCATGATTACTCCACGTATTTTTTGAGCACCAGACAGGCATTTTGACCGCCCAGGCCGAAGGAATTCGACAGGGCCACTCTGACCTCACGCTGGCAGGGTTTGTTTGGCGTGTAATCCAGATCGCATTCCGGATCGGGGTTTTCGTAATTAATTGTTGGGTGGATCATGTTCTTCGAAACCGTCAGCGCGCACACAATCGCCTCCAGCGCGCCCGATGCGCCCATGGCGTGGCCGATCATGGACTTGGTCGAGCTGATCGCCAGTTTGTAGGCATGGTCGCCGAAAACTTTTTTGATCGCGCGTGTCTCGGTGACATCGTTGAGGGGCGTGGATGTGCCGTGGGCGTTGATGTAGTCCACCTCGGTGGGATCAATCCCTGCGTCGGCGATAGCCCAGCGCATAGCCCGGGCAGGGCCGGCCGCCTCCGGGTCTGGCGCGGCGATATGATAGGCATCTGCCGATGCGCCTTGCCCGATGATTTCGGCATAGATGCGAGCGCCGCGCGCCAGAGCAGTATCCAGCCGCTCGAGGACCAGCGCCGCTGCGCCTTCGGAGAAAATAAAGCCTTCCCGCTTGGCGTCGAACGGGCGGGAGGCTTTTTCGGGCTGGTCGTTGTAGTTCAAAGGCAGGGCGCGCATGGCGCAGAACCCGCTAATGGCAAAGTCTTTGATGAGCGCTTCAGCGCCGCCAGTGATGATGATGTCGGCTGCGCCGCGCCGGATGACTTCTGCCGCCTCGCCGACCGCTTGCGTTCCGGCGGCGCAGGCGGTAGTGATGGTGCTGCTCGGCCCCAGGCAGTGAAATTTCTCGGAGATGAGGAATGCCCCCAGGTTGGGGATTCCAGCCCCGACAGTGAAGGGATTCACCCGGTCGAATCCCAGCGTCCGTAGAGTGGTGATGCCTTCATCCACGCGTTCGACGCCGCCCATGGCCGTGCCGCAAACCACACCGCTGCGTTCCGGGTCTGGCATGGTATTGGGCAGCCCGGCGTCAGCCACTGCCTGAACGGCGGCAGCCAATTGCACCTGCGACGAGCGGGATACCCGCCGCGCTTCTTTACGATCCATGTAATTGCCCGGCTCGAACTGCGGGATTTCTCCCGCAATCTGGCAGGGGAGGCCGCTCGCATCGAATTGTGTGATGCGGCGGATGCCGGACCGCCCATTGATCAGTCCATCCCAGAACTGCTCTACAGATGGGCCGAGTACTGTGATGGCCCCTAAACCGGTGATGACCACTCTGGGTCGTTTCATACTGCCTCCTGAATTTTTTGAGTTGTCAGTCGTTCCTGGATGGCCTGGCGGACGGCGTCGAGCAGTTTGGCATCCACGGCCTGGCGCGCCACCCGGATTGCGGATACCATCGCCCGAGAGTCTGACCGCCCGTGGCCGATGTATACCAGCCCGTTGACCCCCAACAACAGCGCCGCGCCGACTTCGGCGGGATCCAGTTTCTTCTTCATCATATTTTTTAGAACCGGCTTGACCAGCAGCCCGCCGATTTTGGCCCCCAGGCTCTTCGAGTTTTTGATCTCTTCCTTGATTAGGTCCGACATCAATTTGGCAACCGCCTCGCTGGTTTTGAGCAGCACATTGCCGGTAAAGCCATCCGCTACCACAACATCGGCCTCGCCTCCAAAGATTTCCTTGCCTTCCAGGTTGCCGACGAAGTTCAATCCACTGGCTGCCAGCAGCGGGTAAGCGCCTTTGACCAGCTCGTTGCCTTTGCCAGCTTCTTCGCCATTCGAGATCAGCCCGACCCGCGGCGACTGAACGCCGCGCACTTTCTGGCTGAAAACCGATCCCATGATGGCAAACACCAGCAAATGCTCGGGCTTGCAATCGGGATTCGCGCCGATATCCAGAACGGTGCAAAAGCCGGTTTTGTTGGGGAAGAGCGCCGTCAGGCCGGGGCGCTCGACGCCGGGGATCGTGCCCAGGCGGTAGTACGCGGTAGCCATCGCACCGCCCGTGTTGCCTGCGGTGACGAAGGCATCAGCAGCCCCATCTTTGACGAAATCAATCCCAATTGCCATGGATGTCTTGGCTTCGCGGCGTTTGGCTTTAAGCGCCAGGCCGAGGCCCTTATCCTCCATTGTGATGACATCGGGAGCGTGGACGATTCTGACGAGCGGGTTTTCTCCGCCCAGAGCGGTCAACCGAGGCCGCAGTTGGTCTGCCGGGCCGACGAGGATGATCTCCTCCCCGAAGAGGCGGGCCGCTTCGAGGGCGGCGACGACTTCCGGCTCGGGGCAGGTGTCGCTCCCCATTGCATCCAGGACAATACGCATGTCTTTCTCCTTTGGCGATGATTTTCAGGTAACAGGTTGAAGGTAATAGGCTAACCTTCAACTTGACAAGAAAGTAGACCCGATTATAATACATCCGCCCGCGCTGGTGCTGGAATTGGCAGACAGGCATGGTTGAGGGCCATGTGGCGAGAGCCGTGGGGGTTCAAGTCCCCCCCAGCGCACTGGCAAAACACAAGCCGCTTTCGAGCGGCTTGTTGTTTTACACCTTCTTAGAGGGCGGCCGCACATTGCAGTTGCCGACATCTCATTTTGGATTGCTCTTCGAGCGTAAGATGTCTTTCACTTCGGCGGCCATTTCACGCTCGCATAGCATCGTCACGACATCTCCATCCCATACCTGGGTGTCGCCGCGGGGGATGATTATCTCTTTGCCGCATCGGATCGAAACCAATACGGCAGAGCGAGGGATACCGAGTTCGGCAATCGTTTTGCCTACAGATCGGGATCCCGTGGGGATGGTCACCTCCTGAAATTGGGCGCTCTCCTCACCTTTTTCCGGCAAGACAGGCGGCCCTTCGCTCAAGCGGGCATCCACTTCCGCTGTCAGCCTGCGGGGTTTGCCACCTTTTGGGAAACTTACAAGCCCGCCCATGTCCCCCAAATGCGGCCTCTTTTTCGGCGACTTTGGAAGAGCCAAAAATATGCGGTTTGTTTAATTGAGTCAGTCGAGATTGCCTATCAAAATCAGGCGCACGAAATCAGTCGCGAGCAGATTGGGCTTGGCGATCATATTTTCTGCCCACGTGATAGCCTCGCGAAAATCCTGCTGTGAAGCCGCTGATTCCATCGAGCGAACAATCATACGTGGTCGGCTCAAATCACCACCCGCCAGGGAAACAGCAATCTGGACCAACAGCCATCGAATGGTCAGTTCCAGTCCCAAATCTTCTGCTGGCGGATCTGCGACTATTTTCCGCGCTGCTTCGATTTCCCCGGATACCATCTGCATCAGCGCAAGCCCGCCCAAAGCCCAGGAGTGGATGCGCGCGTTCTCTTCGATTCCCGGCATAGCCAGCACTCGCTCGATCGTCGAGCGGGCCGTCTCCACCTCGCCTTGCAGTAATTGAACCTCAGCCAAAGTGCATAAGCAGCTTCCCATCGTCCACGTATCGGTTGATTCCTGTTCCCCAGCCAGCGCATTATCGAGCACGAGGCGCGCTTCTGCTACTTTTCCCATCTCCAGCAAAATAGATGCGTGTGCTTGTTGAGAGCTGAGCAGGCCATCCGCGTCGCCAATGGATTTTTCTATCTCACAGGCCTGGATGATACAGTCTAAAGCCGCCTCCAGTTCGAGACGGACATGGTGAACGTGACCCAGGTTGTGCAGGATGCTGGCCGTCGCATACATATCCCCCATCGCTTTGCATCCATCGAGCGCTTCTTGATAGGTACGTATGGCGTTCTCGTAATCGCCTCGTTCCGTCAGGGCTGTGCCCAAATTAGAAAGCGCTGCGTTTTCGACCATTCGCAGCCCGGCGCGCCGGGCGCAGTCTAATGCTCGCCGAAAGTGAGCCAATGCTTCGTCGCCTTGTGGATGTCGGGTGTAACTGACCCAACCCAATGTGCGTTCAGCGCGTGCTCGAACATCATCGGCCAGTTGGGGCAGGTACTCAGCGAATTGGTCGGCCAGCCCAAGCGCATATCGGGCGATTTTTTCGGCTTCGTCATATTGTGACAGGACGAGGTGCGCCCGGCATTCGATGGCTGCCACGCGCGCCAGCAGCACGGTATCCCCAGCCGAAAGATCTGCATTGGCTGATTGGCACAGACGCAGTCCTTCAGCGGCCTGACCACGCTGCATCAAGATTTGCGCCAGGTTGCGGACAATCTGTGCGCGTAAAGATGGCATATTGTGGGCTAAAGCCAAAGCTTCGCGGTAGCTGGTCTCAGCCTCTGCCGCACGCAAGGTCCCCCGCAGCAAATCGCCGCGGGCCGTGAGCAGGCGCCGGCGCAATTCGCTTGTATTCCCACGCCGGTGCTGTATCCGTTCCAGCGCCTCATCTACCACCAGAATGGCAGTAGGCGCTTTTCCTCGATCGAATAGCAGTTCGCTCTGGCTGCTAATGATTTCGGCTGCTTGTTCCAAATCGTCAGCATTGACCCAATGATGGGCCGCTTCGACAATATCACCTTGCGCTAACTCTGACCAATCGGCAGCAATCGCGTGAAGTTGTTTCTTGCGGGCCGGCTCGACTGCCAGGGCAGCATAAAGATGGTCGCGCACGAGTGGGTGCAGCGCGGCGCGGCAGACATCGTTAATCAAGTAGCGATGCTGCAACTCAGTCATAGCATTATCAAGACAGCAGGGCTGGCCAGCGTCGCCAATCAATTCGTTCAAAAACTCATCGTAAAGATCAACTGGCTGGCGGAAAACCGAGATGAGCGTAGCCAGCCACCGCGTCGCGGGGGATAGATCGTCCAGCACAGTGTTCAACAAATAAGAGACCACCTGCGGCTGCGTTTCGATATGTTCGACGAATGCGGCCGCATCAGATTTAGCTTCGGTTAATTGCCCAGCTGCCAGCCGGAGCAGCACTGGGTTACTGCCGGTTCTGGTCATCAGCCGATCGGCCACCTCATCCTCCAGGTTAAGCTCAAACTGTGCGATCAATTCCCGCGCTTCGCTGCGTTCTAAGCCATCTAGGCTGATCTGAGATGCTGGTAAAGGCAAATCTTCCCGGCTGGTGAGCAAAATAGAGGCAGAGGTTGTTTCGCTCAGATGGCGTAGAAGGGATAAACTAAGCTCATTTTCGCAAATCAAGTGCGCATCGTCGAAACAGAGCAGAGCTGGCCGTTGCGCCAGAGCAGCTCTCAAGAGCATGATCTGCTGGTCGAGCGGCATGGGTTTGGCGTCAGTACGGCTCTCGACCAACGGCTTGACTCTCGTCTGGCCATGCGCCAGGAAAAACAAAGCCAGTTGTCTGACGATGATTTCGACGCCAGTATTGACTCCGGCGGCAAAAGTCTGCCAGAAGACCGGTCCTTGCTTGTAGTCATGAGCAACTGTGGCAGCGAGCACAGTTTTTCCTATCCCTGGCATACCGCATAACACAACAACCCGTTCCCTCGCCAACATAGCGCTCACTCGGCGAATAACCTTGGGGCGAGCTACATAGTGCGCGTGAAGAGCGGGGATCTCTTCGAGCGCGCCGATCTCCATTTCGACCTGGTGTTCAATCGTAATCTGGTTGATCGTGACGCTCGAAAGTCGTCGCCCACTGCGCGCGGATGTTGCCAGTTTGAGCAGTCGTTCCAGCAATTCAGGCTCATCTTCCAGGAACAGCGCAGGAATGAACAACGCCGCAACTGTTGTCAGGTCGGGCAGGCGCTCGTTTTTTTCCAGGCGGCAGATGTGAGCTTCGGTGTAGCCGACCGCGATCGCTAATTCGCGTTGAGTCAGGCGCGCCCGTCGGCGCACAAATTTGAGCATTTCGCCAAATGTTTCGATAGAGGCAACGGCTGGCATCATATTCTCTTGGTAACTAAATGGATGGACTGCGGGGTGATTTTAAACCCGGTATACCATTTTGACAAGAAATGTCAACTTTTGGCGTTTGGAATTTGATAAAGTGTCAATGTGAGGATCATTGACCATGCGACGTGTTATCCGACGCCAAACCACCACAATAAAAATTGTCTCCGTTAAACTAACCTGGGACGATGAAGTCGAAGCGGCTGATTCTGAACCCGCCGATCCGATAGTGATGCTCCCTGAAGGCGGTGAGCTTCCGGAGGATGACGATTACCCTGGCGAGAATGAAACTCCTGAAGGGGGCGATATCTCAGAGTTAATGTCTCGGCCAGCGATGGATTTATCACCAGGGATTGATGTTGAGAGAGAAGAAAGGCCGGAGGATGAAGCATAACTGATTGACTCCTGTGATTTGATTTTATCGAAAGAGAATCCCTAACCCGCATAAAGCAGAACAGCCATAACCTGATCTTGGATTTCGCGCTTTTTGCACAGAATGCATTGGTTAGATCCTTATGAGTAAACAAGCTTTGATGAGATTTTTGGATTTTGAGGCCTCCGAATTGTATGCAAACAGAAATGGTTGCCTTTCGGAAAATATTCTTACCTTAATGTAAAAGTAAATGGAGAGTTTCGCGATGAAAAGGACCGTAGTAAATGTTTTTTGCAGTTTGTTCTTCCTGACCGCGTTTTTCGCGCCGTTGGCAAAGCCAGCGTCTGGCATGCTCTTTGAGAATAATCCCGTTTCTTCGGGTGGGCTGACACAGCAGTTCACTGCTGGCGGGCATGTATTAGGTTTTCAGGCAACGGGCGTCTACATCGCTTCATCCAGCCATTCCTTGCACATCGAGTTTGTGGGCGCAAATCATGTTGAGCCTGCCTCAAGCCAGACCGAAAAGTTGACCACTGCGCCCTTTGGGCAAGCGCAACCGCTGGATAAGGTGACTTGGGCCAATTTGTGGGATGGCATCAGCCTCTCTTATCAGGCCGTGCCAGATGGAATTGCCGAGAGTGTCTACGTGATTGATGCGGGAGCGCCGGTGGAGGCTATTCGCCTGCGCTACAACGTCCCGGTTTCCCTGAATGGTGACGGCTCACTGGCCATGGATTTCGAGACCGGGCTGATGATCGAATCTGCGCCCCGGGCGTGGCAAACCATTGGGGATCAGCGCATCCCGGTGGGGGTCTTCTTCCGGGAGTTGGTTGACAATGAGGTTGGTTTTGCCCTCAGCGGCTACGATCCCGCTTTTCCGCTGACGATTGATCCCCTGCTGATGTGGACGGCTTACCTGGGTGGGAGCGAGGCTTATGACAACGATCAAGCCAAAGCTATTGCGGTAGATGGCAACGGAAATGTCTATATCGGCGGTTTAAGCCGCATTTCCTGGGGGTCGCCGAAGCGGTTATTTTCTGACGAGCGTGATGCTTTTGCGGCCAAGCTGGATTCTGACGGCAACCTGTTGTGGAACACCTTCCTGGGCGGTTTTGGAGACGACACTGGCGTTGGCATAGCTGTTGATCCCAATGGCAATGTGTACATGACCGGCACGAGCGATGCAACCTGGGGGGCGCCGGCCCGGTTGTATCAAGGCGCTGATGATGCCTGGGCAGCCAAAATAAACCCCGCCGGCGATTTGCAATGGAACACGTTTTTGGGTTCGGCTGGCACCGACTACAGTTATGGGATTGCAGTGAACTCCAGTGGGAATCCTTTTGTGGTCGGTTATTCAACCAGCGATTGGGGAGCGCCGATAAGCCCCTTTGTCGGCGGCGGCGACGCATTCGTGGTGAAACTGGCGGGCGCTAACGGCATTTTGGGGTGGAGTACATTTTTAGGCGGCACGGCTGCTGATTCGGGCAAGGCGATTGCTGTAACGGATTCCGCGGTTTACGTAACCGGCGGTAGTTCAGCAACCTGGGGTGCAGTGCCTAAGCGGCCCTATACCGCCGGCGGCGATGGGTTTGCAGCCAAGCTCAACTCAACCAGCGGTGTATTGCAATGGAACACATTCCTGGGTGGAGACGGCAACGAATACGGGACTGCGATCACATTGGATGGCAATGGGAATATTTATATCGCTGGCGACGCCGACGCCACCTGGGGCGCACCGGTGCGCGCTTTCGACACGGCCCCGGAAAGCTTCGCCGCCAAACTGGATTCTACCGGTGCATTGGTTTGGAACACGTTTCTAGGCGGCCCAGGTTATGAATATACCCACGGGATCGCCGCAGACGCTTATGGTAACGTTTTTGTGACCGGTGAAACGGGCTGGGTCTCCTGGGGGTCGCCCAATATCCCCTTCACTGGCAGTTATTCCGGTTATGCCGCCCAATTGAATGCAACCAGCGGCGAATTGGGTTGGAATACTTTCCTGAATGGCCCAACGGGTTACGCAGGGAGCAATGGGATCGCTGTTTTAGGAATGTTTGTTTACCTGGCGGGTAACAGCCAGACCAGCTTTGGCACGCCAATTCGAGCGATGTCAGGCAGCCCGGAGGCTTATGCTGCCCAGTTGAGTCTCAGCGGTATCTTGCTGTGGAACACATTCATGGGCGGTTCCGATGACGATTTTGTCACCGCCATCGCCGTGGACGACAGCGGCAACAGTTTTGTGACTGGTTACAGCAACATGCCCTGGGGCGAGCCGGTCAATGATTATTGGTGGAAATATGACGCTTTCGTTGCCAAGCTGGACGCCGCCGGGGCGCTGGTTTGGAATACTTTCCTGGGTGGGGACCTCAACGATTACGGCTACAGTGTCGCCGTGGATGGGGATGGCAGCGTCTATGTGGCTGGCGTCAGCAGCGACACCTGGGGCAGCTCCCCAGTGCGTCTCTACACGGGGGGCGCCGATGCCTTTGTGGCCGCGTTGGATGACGCCACCGGCGTGATGCGCTGGAATACTTTCCTGGGCGGCGCTGGCAATGAGGGCGGTTATGGCATCGCCGAGGATCGTTTTGGCGGTACTTATGTGACCGGTTATAGCACAGCCTCGTGGGGGTCGCCCGTCAGAAATTACACTGGCGGCACCGACGCCTTCGCCGCCAAGCTGAACTATGACGGCGTGCTGGTGTGGAACACCTTCCTGGGCGGCTCCGGCAGCGACGGAGGATATGGTATCGCAGCAGATGCAACCACAGCGCTTTACGTTGTCGGCAATAGCAATGCAAGCTGGGGATCGCCTGCTCACGCTTACACCGCTAGCACCGATGCGTTTGCCGTCAAGCTGGCGCCGTCTACCGGCGTATTGCAGTGGAATACCTTCGTCGGCGGTACGGGTCTCGATGAAGGTATGGCGATAACCTTAGGTTGGGGCGCGAATATCCTCATCGCTGGCGATACCGCGGGAGGTTGGTCTGCCTCGGCTGAGGAATACACGGAGGGCGGCGGAGGCGGCGTGGATGCCTATGTCGCCAATATCTCGACGATCACGGGCAACCTGATCTGGTCAACGTTTGTGGGCGGATCGGGCACTGATTATGGCACAGCCGTCGCCTTGGACCCCGATACCTGGGATATTTACCTGGTTGGCGATACGCTTTCGGGCTGGCCCGCCAGCTTCACCGAAGGCGGCGGAGGCGGCGAAATAGCCTTTATCACCCAGGTGGAACCGACTGGCGTTATCGGCTGGACGAATTTCCTTGGCGACGCAGCCGAGGATTATGGCACGGGTGTTGGGTTAGATGGCGACGGCGCTATCTATGTCGCCGGATACACTCATCCGATTTATGGCTCTTTCGGGTGGGAGGGATTTGTTACCCGGGTTAATTCGCATGATTTCATATATTTGCCATTGGTGCACAGATAGGGGGTTGCCGTGTCCCAAACTTTCTCCTGCCCCAGTTGTGGTGCAACCATCGAATGGTCTGGAAGCGGATCGAGTATGCAATGTCCCTATTGCAACAATAATGCCCCGGTACCCGGTGTGCTTCTACAGGCGAAGCAGGAAGCGGATGCATCGAAAACTGCCAGCCGTCTGGGAAGGTATCTGGTGATCTTTCTCGTGCTCGTTGTTGTTGTTCCCACCTGCCTGAGCATTGCAGTCACCTTGCTTGGCGCTTTCTTGGGGATCGTTGGCCCACTGCTGGGTATCATACTCCCGTTTGCGCTATCGCAGTAAACAGCGTGGTCGCATCCGAACTGAAACTTATAGCCGCAGAGAGCAACACCCTCTGCGGCTATATGCTTTTTGTTGTTTCAATGTTGGCAGGTGTTCAGCCCATCAACTTTTCCAGCCGGTCTACCAACCCGGACAGCACGGCAAACGCCTGGTGAACGGGTTCGGGATTCGTCAGGTCTACGCCAGCCATCTTCAGCACGTCCAGCGGGTATTGTGAGCTTCCAGCTTTCAGGAAACTCAAATAGCGTTCGGCAGCCCCTGGTTCACCGGTCAGCACACCATGCGAGAGCGCGTGCGCACCGGAGATGCCGGTGGCATACTGGTACACGTAGAAGTTCATGTACATATGCCCGAACTGCGCCCAGGTGATGCCGATGCGCTCCCGGTCGAAGACAACTTCTTCCCCATAGCCTTCTTTGAAAAGGTCGGCCAGTAAGCCTGTGAGAATATCAGCGCTGAGCGGAGCGCCTTTTTCGGCCCGGGTGTGCATTTCCAGCTCGAAGCGTGCCAGAGTGGGCATGATGAAGAAGTAGCGATGGTAATTCGACATGGCTTCTTCGATCAGCGCCACCTGGAAATTCGCGTCGGTTTGGGTGCGGAACAGGTACTCGCGCACCATAGCCTGGTTGAAGTTGGATGCTACCTCGGCCACGAACAATCCATACCGGCTGTAGAGAAAGCGCTGCTCGCGGCGGGAATGGAACGAATGCAGCGAATGTCCCAATTCGTGCGCCAGCGTGGACAGGCTGAAGACATCATCGGCATAGGACATCATGATGAACGGGCGCGTGCCAAACGAGCCGCTGGAATAAGCGCCCTCACGCTTGCCTTTATTGCGCGCCCAATCCACCCAGCGGTCCTCGAGACAGCCCTTGCGTAGAATTTGCACGTATTCCTCGCCGAGAGGCGCCATACCCGCGCAAATCCACTCGACGGCTTGCTTGAAAGGCACCACCGGCTTGGCTGTGGTGAGCGGGGCTTTGATGTCATAAACATGGAACTCATCGAACCCCAGAATTTTACGGCGCAAACGCCAGTAGCGATGCCAGGTGGGCAGGTTTTGTTTGAAGACCTCGATCAGGTTGTGGAAGACCTCAACCGGGATGTCGTTGGCTTCCAGTGATCCATGCAGCGAAGTCGTGTAGCGGCGCGTGCGAGCGTTGAAAACATCCTGCTTGACGGCGGTGATGAGCGTGGCCGCGTACGTATTCTTGAAGGCCAGGTAGCCGTCGGCGTAGTTCTGCCAGGCGGTGCGGCGCACCTCCCGGTCTGGATCAGTGACCAGCGAGCCGATGCTGGATTGTCCAACCTCCATTTGCGTCCCATCCGAAGCGACAGCAGGCTTGAAAGTCAGATCGGCGTTATTGAGCATGGAGTAAATACCCGATGGCCCGGAGAACGGGTCGCCGGTGAGAGCCAGGACTTCCTCGACTTCACCGGTGCGCACGTGGGCCGCGCGTTTTTCCAGGCGGTGAGCATATTGGGCAAAGAAGGCCAGCTCGGGGGTTTGCTGTATCCATTGGCGCAACGTTTCGAAGCCGAGCGCCATCAATTCGGGATCGAAGAAGGCTATGGCTGCGCCGAAGCGCGCTCCCAGGCTGCGCGCCTGGCCTACGCGGGCTGCATTTGCCTGGTTGCCTGTGTCAACTGTATTGGCATTGTGGGCATAAACTGTGATCTTGCCAAGCAAGGCGCCGGCTTCTTCCAGAGTCTGGATGCATGTTAGCAACGTCTGCGGGCCTTCTTTCAGGCGGCCTTGAAAAGCCGATAGGGATGGCAATATCTTGTTCAGAGTCTGGCAGGCCGTCTCCCAATCGGCGGGAGAAGCGAAAATGGATTCGAGCGCCCAGGTCTGTTCAACCGGGACCTCGTTGCGGGGCGGGAGGGTGGTGGATTCAGTCATGTTTATCTCCAAATTGGGAAGGTAAATCGAGGGGAGCAAAAAATTGATGTTTATGTGTGCAAAGCACACACAAACATCAATTATTAGTTCATTCCTGCACGCCGCTAGGCTGCGATCTCATCGGTGATGCCCAGGTAGGTTTTGCGGATACGCGGGTCTTCGAGCAAATCCTTCCCCAGGCCTTCCATCGTGATCTGGCCGGTCTTGAGCACATACGCCCGGTTACACATTTCCAGGGCCAGGGATGCGTTTTGCTCGACTAGCAGGATCGTGAGACCCATTTCGCGATTCAGCCGCACGATGGTTTCGAACATAGTATCAATGATGATCGGAGCCAGCCCGAGCGAAGGCTCATCCAGCATGAGGAGTTGAGGCTGCGACATCAGGGCGCGCCCGACCGCCAGCATTTGCTGCTCGCCGCCAGAGAGGGTGCCCCCTCGCTGGTTGATGCGCTCTTTCAGCCGGGGAAAAAGGATAAAAACTTCATCCAAATTTTTTTCAAACTCCTGGCGATTGGAGCGGGTGTATGCGCCCACCATCAGGTTTTCGCGTACCGAAAGGGGTGCAAATATCCGGCGGCCCTCCGGCACCAGGGTGATTCCGCTTTTGACGACCTGGTGGGCTTCTTTTCTAAGCGGTTCGCCTTTGAATCGGATCACGCCAGACGTGTATGATTTGGCTGCCACGATGGTTTTCATCAAGGTGGATTTTCCAGCCCCGTTAGCGCCAATCACAGCCACGATTTCTCCCTGGTTCACG
The DNA here is from genome assembly GCA_020723385.1 of Candidatus Aquidulcis sp. Taxonomy (GTDB): domain Bacteria; phylum Chloroflexota; class Anaerolineae; order Anaerolineales; family UBA4823; genus DYIZ01. The sequence continues at coordinate 33,214 of DYIZ01000015.1, read as the reverse complement.
TGCAGGCTGACCCGGTCGAGAGCGCAGATGCCGCCGTAATGGACGACAAGCTCGCTGATATCAAGAAACGCTTGATTCTCGGGCATTTTTTCTCTCTCCCAGGTAAGCTTTGATAACTTGCGGATTGTTCTGGATTTCTTTTGGATTGCCCACGGTCAGAAGTGAACCCAGATTGAGCACGTAGATGCGTTCACACAGATCCATCACTACCGCCATGTGATGCTCGATCATCAGGGTGGTGTATTTCATGGTGGTGTGAATCTCGCGGATGAGCTTGACCAGCGCTTTGCACTCGTCTTCGTTCATGCCGGCCGCGGGTTCGTCGAGCAGCAGCAATTGCGGCGAGGTGGCCATGGCGCGGGCGATTTCCAGGCGGCGTTGAAGCCCATAGGGCAGGCTGGATGCCCGCTCTCGGGCAAATTCTTTCAGGTTGACGATCTCGAGCAATTCCAGCGCTCTTTTGCGGGTATCCAGTTCGATGCGGTGGGCGTGCGGCAGGCGCACGAAGGCTTCGGCAATCGAGTAGCGCGGTGAACTGTGCAGCCCCAATTCCACGTTTTCGTAAGCGGTCATTTGCGGAAAGAGGCGGATGTTCTGAAAAGTACGGCTGATTCCCAGGCGGCAAATTTTGTCGGGGGATTTCCCCAGGATACTTTTGCCATTCAGCATGATCTGCCCCGAAGTGGGTTGAATGGCATTCGTGATCAGGTTGAACACGGTCGTTTTTCCGGCCCCATTCGGCCCGATCAGGCCCACCAGCTCGCCAGCTTGCAGGGAGATGGAGACATTGTTGACAGCCCGCACACCGCCGAAATCAACGGTGAGATCGGTGATCGTGAGAATTTCGCCATTGCGATTTTCTGTGTTCATCGGCTATTTACCCTTCTGTCGCTTGGGATCGCTGGCAGTGGATGATAATGATTTGCGGCCAAAAATACGTTTGACTAAGCCAAAAAACCACTTAACCACGCCCATAAGCCATTTAACCAGACTGCGCACAAAGTTCAGGTTCATCTCAACGTAGCCCAGCAATCCCTGGGGGCGGAAGATCATCACCACCACGAACAGGAAGCCATAGATGATCAAGCGCCATTCAGCCAGCGAGCGCAGCAATTCGGGTACCGCAATCAGCACGAAGGCGGTGATGAACGGGCCAATCAGGGATTGGATGCCGCCAAAGACGACTGCCGCCAGCAGATCCGATGATTTGGTGATGTTGAAAAAAGATGGGCTGAGATAGGCGAAGTAAAAGCCCAACAGCCCGCCGGCCACGCCGGCGTAAAATGCGCTGATGAACAAGGCGGTCAGTTTGGTTTTGAGCAGGTTGACGCCCATCATTTGGGCGGCAACCTCATCCTGGCCCACCGCGATGCAGTTCTTGCCGTACTGCGAAGTCACGAACATGTGGGCCAATATCAGCGCCAGGATCAGCGTGAAGAGAACCACCCATACGAAATTCCCCGGTTCTTTCGTAATGCTTGGGATATTCATATAACCAAAAGCGCCGCCGAGGTTGATCGTACCGATTGTTTTTGTATTATTGAGCAGCAAGCGGATGGCTTCGGAAAAGCCCAGGGTGGCAATGGCGAAGTAGTCGCCGCGCAGCCGGCTGCGAAAGGCAGGGTATCCGATGATGAAACTGCACAATCCTGCGAAAGTGCCGCCGATGAGCAAAGCGATGGGAAATGGCGTTTGAAGCTCCTTCACCATGATAGCGCTCATGTAGCCGCCCAACGCCATGAAACCGGCATGACCGATGGTGAACAATCCCGTGTAGCCCGTGAGAATGGCTACGCCGAGGGCAGCGATGATATTGATTCCGCTCAAGATGATAATTGCATTGATATAACCCATGATTCCACCGGCCTTTCTTTACAATTTCTCCTCGGTGCTCTTGCCCATCAACCCGTTGGGGAAGAAAAGGAGGATGACGATCAAGAACAAGAAGGAGAACAGATCGCGGTAGCTCGAGGAAATATATCCCGAGACCAGGGTTTCCAGGATGCCCAGGATCATGCTGCCGATGATGGCAGCCGGCAGGCTGCCCAGGCCGCCCACGATGCTGGCAATCATGGCCTTGATGGTGACGATACCCATCATCGGATAAACCGCATACTTCATACCGTAGAAGACCCCTGCGACCGAGGATAACACGCCGGTAATGGTAAAAATGATCACAGCTACGGCATCATTGTTGATGCCCATCAGCGACGCGGTGAGAATATCAATGGCGCTGGCGCGTATCCCCAGACCCCATTTGGTGCGATATAGGAACACCCACAGGAGCGCCAGCACGCCGAAGGAGATTAGCCCGGCGATGAGATCCATCCGGCCAATGGAAACCCCTCCCACAAAGATCGGTTCGAAGTTTTCAAACGGGAACTTGCGGAATGTGCCGCCGTAGGCTTTATTGATCAGGTTGACGATGGCCAGGTTAACCCCCATGGCCGAGATCATCATGAACAGGCGGGGCGCTTTTCGGCGGCGCAGGGTGCTGTAAGCCAGTTTCTCAACCCCTACCGACAAGATGATGGTGAGGGCTACCGAGATGATCATCGCCAGCCAAAAAGGCAGGAAGAGCGACGAAATGGCTGTAAAAGCCATGAATGCGCCGAAAGCCATGAATGCGTCGAACGCCCAGTTGGTGAAGTTGTAGACGCTGTAAACCAGGGCGTAACCCACCGCCAGCAGCGAATAGATCGCACCGATTGAAATACCGCTGATGAGTTGCTGGACGAATAATTCCATTGCGGTTTCCCTTTCCAGAATCAAGAGGGGTGTTTGCGGTCGGGCAAACACCCCTCTTCGAGCATTATGTCTTACTTAGGCGTAAAGGTTTCAACCAGTTCCCATGCGCTGTTTTTGATCGTCATGATCAGCAAGGGTTTGTTGTGCGGATTGTGGGTGTCCGGTTCAATGGTCACAACGCTGGTGAACAACTGAACATCCTTCATGTTTTCCAGCGCGTCGCGGATGGCCGTGGGCGTCGGCTCGCCATTCTTTACGGCTTCGCGAATGGCATACTCGATGGCCATCAAAGCATCCAAACCGTAGTATGTATAGATATTGGCCTTGACCCCGGCGTGTTTGGCTTCGAAATCGGCGTTGAATTGAGCAAACTCGGGGGCGCTCTCAGAGACGCCTGTGGTCACGATAGCGCCTTCCAACTGCGGGCCAGCCATTTCGAGTAGGTCTGGGACGAAAACGCCGTCGCCAGCCATGATCTGGATTTTCAGGCCAAGCCCTTCAGCCTGCTGGGCAACCAGGCCAACATCTTTGTAGGTATAGGCGTCAACTACGAGCAGATCGGCGCCAGCATCCTTGATTTTGGCTAGTTGGGCGCGGAATTCAGCATCGCCCTGGTTGTAGCCCTCTTTCGAGACGATCTCGCCGCCCAGTTCCAGGAAGTGCTTTTCGAAGAACTGGTGCAGACCGACTGTGTAGGGTGAAGCAACATCGGTGAGAAGAGCCGCCTTGCGCAGGCCCAACTTGTTGTAGGCGAAGTCAGCTTGGGCGTAACCCTGGTAGGGATCAATGAAGCATACCCGGAACATATAGGGATGCAGCACACCGGCTTCAGACACCGTCACATTGATATTCGATGCCGTGGTGGCGATCATCGGGACTTTACCCGCATCAGCGATGTCGGCGAGGGGGATACCCGCGGCTGACCAGGATGGGCCAATGATGGCGACGACCTTATCCTGATCCATCAGGCGTTTGGCAACTGCCACAGCGTCGGTGACTTCGGATCGGGTATCGTAAACGATCAACTGAAGTTTGTACCCGCCAATTCCACCGGCTGCATTGATCTCATCAACCTTATCTTGAAGCGCGGGAACCGATGCTGGCCCAATATAGGCGTCAACGCCGGTTTGTTCGGTGATGAACCCAATCTTCAGTACCTTTTCCTGCGAGCAGCTTGTTAAGACCGAAGTCGTAAGCAGCAGGATGACCATCAACAGGCCAATCCATCGCATTTTGGAAGCATTTCTCATTTTCTTCTCTCCTTTTGTTTTGGTTAGGTGGGAATAACTTACCTGAAGCTCGCCTCCAGGCGTACTACCGGTGGGTGGTACTCACGAATGTGAAAGTACGGTACTGCCTGTTCTTGGATAATCCCCAATATTTCTATCAACCTGGCATTTTCCTGCCACAACAACCCACGCCCCTCTTTTTCGAGATGATATGATCCTGATATATTCTAGCGGTGGGCAGTTGGGTTGTCAATAGATTTATCGTTGTAAACGCGTTACAATTGTAGTCACACCTTTCGAACCTGGAGAAATCTATGCCTGACACCCATCCCTACCAACCCGCCGAAATCGAGCCGAAATGGCAGTCCCAATGGGAAGCCGATGGTTTATATAATGCTGACATTGACCCATCACGGCCCAAACACTATGCCTTGACCATGCTGCCATATCCCTCAGGCGACCTCCATATTGGACACTGGTATGCTATGGCCCCTTCGGATGCCCGCGCCCGCTACATGCGCATGAAGGGCTTCAATGTTTTATTTCCAATGGGCTTCGATTCCTTTGGTTTGCCAGCCGAAAACGCTGCCATCAAACGCGGCATTCATCCCAAAACGTGGACCTATAAAAACATCGAAAACATGCGCTTGCAGCTTCGCTCGATGGGCGCCATGTTCGATTGGCGGCACGAAGCCGTCTCGGCTGACCCCGAGTATTATCACTGGACAGAATGGTTTTTCATTCAGCTCTTCAAACACGGGCTGGCGTATCGCAAGATGTCGCCGGTGGATTTTTGCCCTAACTGCAATACAACTCTGGCGCGCGAGCAAGTCTGGGGAGAAGACCGCCACTGTGAGCGCTGTGATACCCCGGTCATCAAGAAAGACCTCGACCAGTGGTTCTTCAAAACCACATCGTATGCCGCCGAGCTGCTCGATTACTCATCGCTCGATTGGCCCGAGCGTGTGCGCACCCTGCAAACCAACTGGATCGGGCGGTCGGAAGGGGCGGAAGTTCAGTTTCCAGTGATCTGTGATCAGTCATCAGTCATCGGTGAAGACCTACTGATAACTGATCACCGATCACTGATCACTGTCTTCACCACCCGTCCCGACACCCTGTGGGGCGCGACCTTCATGGTTCTGTCCCCCGAGCATCCCCTGGTTGACCAGATTACCACCCCCGACCGCAAAGCCGAAGTCGAAACATACAAGCTACAGGCCACGCGCCTGTCCGATATTGACCGCGAAGCCACGGATAAAGAAAAAACCGGCGTCTTCACCGGCGGTTACGCCCGCAATCCCGTCAATGGCAAGCCGATCCCCATCTGGATTGCCGATTATGTCTTGATGACCTACGGAACCGGCGCGATCATGGCTGTCCCTGCCCACGACGAGCGGGATTTCGCCTTTGCCATCAAATATGGCTTGCCCATCATCCCGGTGATTGACCGGCCTGACGGAATCAGCAAAAGCTTCGTTTTCCCTGGCTCAGTGTCACCCTCCTTTACCGAGACCCTGACGGCTGCGGGAATTCAGTTCTCCTCCCAGCAGGTTGGCGCCCTCGGGGTGGGATTATTCGTCACCTTGCAGCGCGATCAGGTGGATGGTTTCGTTGCCCTGATGCGTCAGCATCTCCAGCCCAACAATTGGAACGAGATCGTCGGCGGGCGCTGGCTGTTCGTCTTCGACGATGGCGTCCTCGAATTGGATGGGGTTGAATCCGACCAGGCGATCCTGGCTCGCTGCAAGGCCATCTATCCCCCGGTCAGCGCCAATCGCACGGTTATGGAGATGGTCAACACGTTGCCGTTTTACAAAGATGTCTTGTTCCATTCAGAGTACGGCACGATGATCCACTCCGGCGAGATGAGCGGCGCCCCCGGCGATGTCGCCAAACAACGTATTGCGGCGTGGCTGGAGACCAAAGGCATCGGCAAAGCCGCCACAAACTACCGTTTGCGCGACTGGCTTATCTCGCGCCAGCGCTACTGGGGCGCGCCGATCCCCATGGTCAACTGCCCCGCCTGCGGCTGGCAGCCCGTTCCCGAAGATCAACTCCCGGTGCTCCTGCCCGACGATGTCGAATGGAAGCCCACCGGCGAGTCGCCGCTCAAGCTGCATCCCACCTGGGCCAAGACCACCTGCCCGGTTTGCGGCGGAGATGCAACGCGTGAAACCGATACGATGGACACTTTTATGTGCTCGTCGTGGTATCACCTGCGTTACCTGTCGCCGAAATACGCCCGCGGCCCGTTCGACCCGCAGGTTTACGCATACTGGATGCCGGTGGATACCTACACAGGCGGCATCGAACACGCCACCATGCACCTGATCTACACCCGTTTCTTCCATAAAGCCTGCCGCGACATGGGCATCACCACCGGCTCCGAGCCGATGATCCAGCTTCGCAACCAGGGCATGGTGTTGGGCGAAGACCACGAGAAAATGTCGAAAAGCCGTGGGAATGTGGTCGCCCCCGATATATTAGTAAAACGTTATGGCGCTGATACTGTGCGGGCTTATTTGATGTTCTTCGCCCGCTGGGATATGGGCGCGCCGTGGAACTCATCGGGGATAGAGGGATCGGCGCGCTGGGTGCGGCGCGTATGGTCGTTGGTGACCGAGCCTGGGCCGCAAGGGACTCCCGCCCCCGAGATGCTCAAATCCCTGCGACGAAAGCTGCACCAGACTCTCAAGCGAGTCACCCACGACTTCGAGAATTTCGAATTCAACACCATCGTCTCGGCGTTGATGGAACTGCTCAACGATCTCTACAAAGCCCGCGAGCAGGGCGCGACCGGAACGCCCGAATGGGCCGAAGCGCTGAATGTTTACCTGCGCATGATGGCCCCGGTCACGCCGCACATTGCCGAAGAGTTGTGGTCTTTCATCGGCAAGCCGTATTCCATCCATCACCAGCCCTGGCCCATGGTTAATGAGGCGGCCGCTGCCGAAGAGACGATCACCCTGGTGCTGCAGGTCAATGGCAAGGTGCGCGATCGGCTGGTCGTGCCGGTGGGCATCAGCGAAGACGACGCCCGCCAGGCCGCCCTGGCCAACGAGACGGTGCAGAAGCACCTCGAAGGCCGCGCCCCGAAGAAGGTGATCGTTGTGCCGGGCAGGCTGGTGAATGTGGTGGGTTGAGCCTCGTTTTCCATCGCCTGACAAAGTTGTGGGCTGTTGCCTCGAAATGCCTGTTGTATGACAGGCGCTTTTCACGTACAATGATGTCACTGGCGGGATTCGACATAAGGCGATTGAGAATTGAACATTATCGAATCTGCTCTAAGGAAAGGGGCTACTCATGTCTCACCGACCGTCCAAGCTCACAAATCTGTCACGCCTTTCACTCGCTGCCGCTCTGTTGACAGGATTATTCTTCGGAGTGGCGCCCTCTCGGGCAGCTCTTGCTGCTCCCGATGCGACCATCGCCGTCACCACCACCGCCGACGAATACGGCGGCGGCGCGGGCTGCGCGCTGCGCGAGGCTATCCAGGCCGCCAACACAAACGCGGCTTTCGGCGGATGTTCTGCGGGAAGCGGGGCGGATACCATCACCCTGCCCGCCGGAACGTATACGCTCTCGATTGCCGGCGCCAGCGAAGACGCCAACGCCAGCGGCGATCTCGACGTTGCCAGCAATCTCACCCTCAACGGCGCGGGCGCAGACAGTACAACCATAGACGGAAACCAGCTCGACCGCGTTTTGCACGTCGCCGCCGGCGGTGCGCTGACCCTGAACAACGTTACGATTTCCAACGGCAAAACGCCCAACGCCGGCGCGTCGAGCTGCAACGGCGGCGGGGTGTACAGCCAGGGTACGCTAACCCTCGCCGACAGCACGGTAAGCGGCAATGCCACCGGGACGATCCCCGGCAGCAACGGCTGTTCCGGCGGCGGGTTGAGCCTCGCCGATAACACCACGACCACCATCCGGCGCAGCACGATCAGCGGCAACGTCACCGGCGACAGCGGCAACACTTACGGCGGCGACGGCGGCGGCATCTACAACGCCGGCGCGCTGACCATCGAAGATAGCCTCATCGAGAACAACACCACTGGCAGCGGCGTCAATTTTGGCGGTTATGGCGGCGGCGTGGATAACTATGGAGCGATGACGATGACCCGCTGCACAGTGCGCGGCAACGTCACCGGCAACGCCAGCGGCGCAACCGGACAGGGCGGCGATGGAGGCGCGATCTATAATTACAACTATTATGATACGACCCCCTTGAGCATCAGCGACAGCGCCTTGAGCGGCAACCTCACCGGAAACGGATCGAACTCGAAAGATGGGCGCGGCGGCGGGCTGTACACAGGCGATACCACCCCCACGCTCACCAACGTCACCATCAGCGGCAACCGCGCGCGTGGCAGCGGTGGAGGAATCTATATCTGGGGCGGCACACTGACCCTCGCCCACGTCACCGTGACCGCCAACGTCGCCGACGACGACAACGATTCGACGGAGAACGGCGGCGGGCTGGCGCACAACGGCGGCACGCTCAACTTCAGGAACGCCATCATCGCCTCCAATGACGCCCGCAACAGCAGCTACGACGACTGCGCCGGAACCCCCACCTCCCAGGGTTACAACCTGGTGGGCAGCGGCACGGGTTGCCCCAGCAGCGGAACTGGCGATCAGGTTGCAGCCGATCCCAGGCTCAAACCGCTGGCGAACAACGGCGGCTCGACGTACACGCACTTTCTTTTGCATGACAGCCCGGCAGTGGACGCCATCCCCAACGGGGCGAACGGCTGCGGCGGGACGTACACAACCGACCAGCGCGGCGAGGCGCGCCCGTGGAACAATTATTGCGACAGCGGCGCCCTCGAATCTCCTTACGTTTACTGGGATGGAGGGGGAGCGAATAGCTACACCAGCGTAGCCGGAAACTGGAGTACCGACCTGGTGCCCACCGCCGACAAAATCCCGGTGTTCGACGACACCAGCAGCGATATGGCGACCGTGCAACCGCCTTTGACCGTCGCCGGCTGGATCATCGAAAGCAATTACGCCGGCTTTATTCAGGTGAGTAGAGACCTGACCGTCAACGGCGACTGGCTCCAGTTTGGAGGCGATGTACGCGGCTATCACGGCATCCTTTCCATCGCCGGGAGTTTCGAATTTTCCGGCGGGCTTTTTCGGGCGCCCCTCGAGCTGATGATCGTCTCCGGGGGTTTCCACCACACCGGCGGCAGCTTCGACCCCAACGGCGCGCGTGTCGTCCTCGACACTATGACCGATCAGACCCTCGCCACCACGTTCAACGATCTCTACCTGAACGACGGGCTGGTGGGCTACTGGAAGCTGGACGAAGGCGCGGGGACGACGGCTGTGGATGACTCAGGGTATGGCTACAATAGCGAACTGACCAACAGCCCGGTTTGGGATGCAGCCGTCCCTTCGACAATGGATTTCCCCGACCCCTACGCGCTGGGCTTCGACCGCTCCGGCGTCACCGAGTACGCCACGACGAGCGGCACGCCCAAGATTGACGGCGCACAGGAGTTGACGCTCTCGACCTGGGTGTACATGAACTCCGCTCCCAGCGGGACCGGCTACACCTACATGCGCTTTATCAGCCTGGGAAACGAAAAAGCCGTGCTGCGCTATTACGACAACAGCGGCGTGGACGCGGTGCAATTCTACATGAGCATCGGCGGCAGCCTGCATAGCATCGTGGTCAGCCCGCCGTGGACAACCGGTGTGTGGTTTCACGTTGCTGGAACCTACGACGGCAGCGTGATGCGCGTGTACGTGGACGGGGCAGAGATGGAGACATTGAGCATCGCCGGCACGGTGGACGCCGGGAACGGGGTGCGTTTGAGCCATTCTGCCAACGACGAGGCGCTGGATGGACGTCTCGACGATGTGCGCATTTATAACCGGGCGCTTTCGCCCGCCGAGATCTCCGCGCTGGCGGACGGCAGACACTTGCAAACCTCCCTGGCGACAACCACCCTGGGCGCAGACCTCGACGTGAACGGCGATCTGACCCTGAACGGCGGCGCGCTCGACGTTTCGACGAGCAATTACGCCATCACCGTGGCTGGCAATTTCGTCCGCAATGGGGGCGTTTTCACCGCCCGGAATGGGAGCGTGACCTTCGACGGCGCGGGATTTCAGTTTGTAAATACCGACGCGATTACGTTCGGCAATGTGCAGATCAACCCCGGCGTGACCCTCACCCTGGGTTGCGACATCGCCGTCGGGCGCAACTGGACGAACGACGGCGCGCTCGTCCACAACAACCACGCCGTCACCTTCAACCGCAGCGGCGCGCAAATTTTCAGCGGGGCGACCACTTTCTACGATGTGATCGTCAACAGCGGCAGCACGCTGCGTCTGGCAACCAATGCTAACTTTGGCTACGCCAACGTTTTCTCCTTGAACGGCAGCTTCGACGCGACGACCAACGCCCCCACGACCGTCACGCTGGCTGGCTCGGGGGTGCAGGCGTTCCCCGCCAGCGCCGTCCGCCATCTGGTTGTCAGCCCTGCGGCGACCCTTTCCGCGCCCGCCAGCCTGAGCATTGCCGGCGACTTCACCCTCGGCGGCGGCTTTCTCCACAATTTCGGCGCGGTCACCTTCAGTGGAAGCGGGACGCAGCTTTTCGACGGCGCGGTGACATTCGCCGATGTGACTATCAACCCCGGCGTCACCCTGGAACTCGCCGCCAACGCCGTCTTCCGCGTCGCCGGCGCGTTCTCTGGCGGGGGCGGCATGGACGCCATGTCCAACCCCTCAACCAGCGTGCTGCTGCCCTCCGGCGCGCTGCCCGCCAACGCTTTCAATGATCTGGCAATCAACGATGGGCTGTTGGGCTATTGGAAGCTGGACGAAGGCGCCGGCGGCGCGGCAGGCGACTCGTCCGGCTTCGCCCACGACGGCGCGCTGATCAACGGCCCAACCTGGGTTGTGGACGCTCCCGCCACGATGGATTTCCCCGATGCCGCCTCCCTGCAATTCGACGGGGCGAACGATTACGCTGCGTTTGACAGCGTGGCAAGCGATGTCGAGGGGAGCGCGACGATTGCTTTGTGGGTCAATATCCCCAGCGGGCGCAGCCAAAACCAGGCCGTTCTCGCCGTCAACACCGCCGGGCGGGGCAACGTGGTCATTCTGTTTCTAAACAATACCGATGAATTTATCATCTACGATGGCGGCAGTTCGGCCTGGGAGGGCGATACCAATATTGATGTGGCCGAAGGGGTCTGGCGACACCTGGCGTACACGACCGACGGCGCAACCGGGCGGCTGTACGTGGACGGCGTGGAAGAAGCCACCCATACGCCCAATTACGCCTTCGCCGTCGACAACCTGTGGTCCCTCGGTCAGGAATGGGACGGCGGCGGGACATCCGATCACCTGGCGGGCAGCCTGGACGATGTGCGCATCTACGACCGGGCGCTCTCGGCCACAGAGATCGGTGATTTGGCGGCGGGCAAACACCCCCAGACTTCCCTTGCCGCGGCTACCCTGGGCGGCAGCCTCGACGTGAACGGCGATCTGACCCTGGGCAGCGGGACGCTGGACGTGACTGCGGGCAGCTTCACCATCAACCTCGCCGGAAACTTCAACCGCTATGGCGGGGTGTTCGACGCCCGCGCTGGGGCGATCATTTTTGACGGCGGCGTCACACAAACCATTGGCACCGATGTCATCACTTTTTACGACATCACCGTCCCCGTTAGCACAACCCTCGTCGCGCCGCCCGCGTTGTACGCCAACGGAACGCTGACCAACAACGGCGTGCTCCAGCAGACGAAGAATGTCGTCAACACCGGGACGGCTTTCCTGTGGGCCGGCGATTACGGCGGAGTCTCCATCGCTGGCGCAGACCTGGGTATGACCACCGTGACCATTCGCGGCAACCGGGATTGCACCATCACCCCTGGCGAGACTGTGCGCCGCTGCTACGACATTGATCCCGCAGTCACAGACGACCCGGCGATGGTGCATTTCTTCTTCGCGGGAAGCGAGCTTTCGGGCAACGATTGCAACGCGCTAAATGTCTATCACTGGAACGGCGTTGGCTGGGACGGCCCGCTCCCCCTGGATACTTCCTGGGGCGGCGATGGGCGCGTTTGCCCGGGGGAGGATGGTGAGCCGTATTCCATCCGGGTCTACCCGGTGAGCGATTTCTCGGCTTTCGTGCTAAAAAGCAGCAGCCCAACCGCTGTCGAGCAGACATCCTTGACCGCCGCGCCAGCCGGGCGGGGCATCGTTTTCGCCGGATTGCTATTGGCCGGGCTACTGGCGCTTTTCGGCGGGCTGGCCGGTCATTTGCGGGGGAAGAAGGATACCACTTATGGAAAATGAAAATCTATCGTCGAAAAATAACCGGCACTCCTGGCTGCTCCTGGCCTTGATGAGCGGGCTGGGGCTGTTCGTCGAGCTAGCGGTAATTCGCTGGATGTCCTCCGAGGTACGGCTGTTTTCGTATCTCAAGAACATCCCCCTGCTGGCGGCTTTTCTTGGGTTGTCTATCGGATACGCCATCGTCGGGAAGGGGCGGGATTACAAAAAGGCTTTTCCGGCCTTGCTGTTGATCTATTCGGCGCTGGTGTTGGTCGTCGGACGGATCAGCTCGCCGCGCGCGTTGGCGTATCCCGGCGGGGATGAGTTCGTCTGGTACACGGCCGATTTTTCGTACTGGCTGTCGCTGGCGACCTTTCTGGGTATGGTGTTCGTTTTCTTCCTGATCACCATGCTGCTCTTTATCCCACTCGGACAGGCGACGGGCGAAGAGATGGCGCGCTACAAGCCGGTGCCGGCTTACGTGGTCAATATCGCCGCCAGCCTGATTGGTATCTGGCTGTTTTCGGTGGTGTCATATTTCCAGTGGCCGCCGGCGATCTGGTTTGGCATTGCCATCCTGGGGGTGGGGGTCTATTATTATGCCCGGAAGCTGCTGAATCCGCTCAATGGGATCCTCCTGGCGGTGGTTCTGATTGGGGTGGCTATCTTCGGGCAGAACGCGATCTGGTCGCCTTATCAAAGGCTGGTGGTGACGGATTTGATCTTGCCGCGTGAGGATACCGGCGAGGCGGTCAAGGTGGGCTATACCATAAACGTCCAGCAGGTGTTCTACCAGCGGGCGATTGATCTCTCCCCGGAGTTCCTCGCCTCCCTGGAGGGTCAGATCCCCGAGATGGAGGATATCGCCGTCTCGTATAACTTGCCTTACTTGTTGGCTGACCCCGGCGGCCAGGTGTTGATCGTGGGGGCGGGGAGCGGTAATGACGCCGCCGCGGCGCTGCGTAATCAGGCCGGTCACGTGGACGCGGTCGAGATTGATCCGGCGATCATCGAGATGGGGTACGATCTTCACCCGGAGCATCCCTACAAAGATCCACGCGTCACGCCCATCACGGACGACGCGCGCGCCTTTTTCGAGGAAACGGATAAAAAGTATGACGTGATCGCCTTCGGCCTGCTGGATTCGCACACATTGTTGTCATCCCTATCCAGCGTGCGGCTCGATTCTTATGTTTACACGCTGGAGAGTTTCCGCCAGGTGAGGGCGCATTTGAAGGAAAATGGCATCACGGCGGTGACGTTCGCCACCAGCACGCCCTGGATCGAGGAGCGCCTGGGACGCATGTTGGCGGAGGTTTTTGGGGCCGATAAAGTCTGGGTGCATTACGGCGCGGTGGGCGCGACCTTCGTCGCCGGGCCGGTGACGACCGAGAAAGCGGGGGCCTTGTCTCTCGAAAGCTGGTCGGCGGACCCGGCGTTTAACGGGATTCCTCTGCCCACGGATGATTGGCCTTACCTGTATCTGCGGGCGCGCAAGGTTCCGGCGGCTTACTGGCAGGCCTTGCTGCTCATCGCGGCGGCGGCGATTTTCATTTTCCGCCGGTCGTTCCCCGAAGCGCTGAAACCCGATTGGCATTTTTTGCTCCTGGGGGCGGCGTTCATGCTGATCGAGTTCACCAGCATCACCCGCCTGGCGCTGCTGTTCGGCACGACCTGGCTGGTGAATGCGCTGGCGATCTCGGGCGTGCTGCTGATGATCCTGGCGGCGAACCTGTTCGTGCTGTGGCGGCCGCGCATTGACCTGCGCTGGACGTATGCCTTGCTTTTCGTCAGCCTGGGGCTGGTGTATTTCTTCCCGCTGGAGTTCTTCAACCGGTTCGACCCGTTGTGGCGCGGCCTGGGCAGTGTGCTGATCCTGTCCCTGCCGCTGTTCTTCTCGGGCCTGATCTTCTCCGAGTCGCTGCGGCGGCGCAACGAGATTACGGGGCCTCTGGCGTCCAATCTGAGCGGCTCGGTGTTCGGCGGCATCATCGAATACAGCTCGATCTGGTGGGGGGTGCAGAGCCTGTACTTGATCGGCATCGCGGTATACGGGCTGGCGCTGGCGGCGTTTTTACGGAAGAAGGGGGAGTGATTGGGAAACCGATCATTTTCCACGCGGGTCAAACAGGTATAGGAAGGAGGACAGATACGATGGCGCCATCCATTCGCTGGAGTACCCTGCTGTTGATCGTTTGTCTTTTGTCGGTCTCTTTGCCCGCCAGCCCGGCTCGGGCGGATGTAGCGCCGCCAATCCCTTCTGAAGTCGGCAATATCTCCCCCTTCAATTCGGAAAATACGAAAGTGCGGATGGAATCGGAACGAGTTGTTCTGGAAGTTCCACCACCATCGCCCGGTTGCGGACCCTGGGGAGATGAAGTGGTGATTGTAATGGCAGATTTTACTATGCTAAATAGCGGTAATATCACTGAATCAATGCAAGTGCTTTACCCGTTGACAAACATTGATATTAATGGCAGCTTTTACGTTATCAAGGACGAGACGTTTGTAGCTAAAATTGACGGTCGTCAGGTGACCACAACTGAAGTGACCACTGATAATTATTATCGCCAAGCTGGAGTTCCAATTACCTGGGCTGCGTTCGAAGTGTCTTTTCCGTCGAATGAAATTGTCAATGTCCAGGTGTCCTATGATATGGTCCAGAATACGAATCACCCCTGGATAGCATTTGCTTACATTCTCGAAACGGGCGCTGGATGGTATAAATCAATTGGTTCTGTAGACGTAATATTTCGGCTGCCGTATAAGGCCACAGATGAGAACATATTGAGCGTTACTTATGATGGTAAAGGTAACACATTGAAAGGAACAACACCGGGCTATTACGTTGCTGGCAACGAGTTGCGTTGGCATTGGGATAACCTGGAGCCAACTTCTAATGAGAATATCATAGCCGCGATTGTTGATCCCTGTAGTTGGTACAAATCGTTGAACACGGATAGTATCACCCCATCACCTACATTTACACAAACCCATCTTCCTGCTCGCACAGCCTCACGCACGCCGACACCCTGGCCTACTTGGACCCCTCACCTTTCAATTACCCCATCACCCACAGATTCTCCTACGGCAACCTTATTACCGTCACTTCCGCCCACACTCACTGATACACCATCTATTTCAATCACCGCTTTGCCTACCCCGATCGAAGGGAAATCATCGAGTAGTGGAAGAAGCATCCTGCTTCCGGTCTTGGGAGTAATGGTTGTCATAGGCTTCGCCTTTGCCTTCGCTGCGCTGACATTTACCGGCGGATTTTTGATCGGACGTCGAAAATAGCCAGCCTTGCAATGTCTTGCCCAGACCCTAAAGGTTTTCCCGCGAATCGGCGCTTTTTCTGGCAAATGAGTTTGCTTACTTGCCGTCTTGGCTGTCAAGGGAAACCTTTAGGGTCTTTCGATCAGCCAGGCCGCAGATAAGCGGTTAATGGTCAGCAGCTCCTCCGTTAGAACCTCTTAATCTTGCTCCCCAACCGGCTATTTCTGCGGTAAACTGAACCTGCAAGCAATCCCCCGTGTAACATAAACGTATGTATTCGATCCATGTCGTTGTTGTCACGGGAGTATCATCGCCATGCAGAATCCATCGAAATCTAAAACCCCTCATCCGCATCGTTGGTGGGATCCCCTGTCGGCTTTCCTGCTGTTCGCAGCCTTGCAGACTACCGCAGCCAGGTTGACCGCCACGCGCTGGACTTATGATCTGAGCATCGTTCAGACCACGACTGCCATTGGCATTGTGTTCGGGATATTGCTCGGATACAGCCGTTTCTCGAAGCGGACAGCCGCTTTAATGGCGACTGTTTATGGTTTGTTTGCCATCCCCTGGCAGCTTGGGCTGACCTTGGGCGCCGGAATTTCCTGGCGGGAGCGTCTCGCCAGCCTGGCCGGACGACTGGGGGCGACCAGCGCCCAAATCTACCAGCAAGAGGCCGTTACCGATAATATTTTCTTTGTTACGGCGATGGCTATCCTGTTTTGGGTATTGACTGTCCATGCCGGCTTTGTCCTGACTCGTGATGCACACGCCTGGCGCATTGTCGTCCCGACCGGCATTGCATTGTTCATCATCCATTTCTTTGCCAATTGCCCATTTCCCTTCGACAGCGGAATATTCTGTAATTCTGCATTGTCCTATCAGGTTTTATACCTTCCAGTGTTTCTGTTCCTGGCCTTGTTATTGGTCGCCCGGATCAACTATCTCAAACAGGTACACCATTGGCAGAACGAAGGCATCTATGTGCCCCCGGATGTCAGTTATGATCTGACCCGTTTCGCCATTGCTGCCGTGACCATTATCGTCGTACTGGCCTGGATCATCCCGGTATCGGCTAAATCACTTCCTACGGCTGAAGATATCAACCGCCTCATCATGGAGCCGTTGCGCGACCTTCGCGACCGATACGATTATCTGTTTGCCGCCCTCAGCCCTTCGGTTACGACCGACATCGGCATCTACGGCGAGGATATGTTCCTGGGGCGGGGGGCCGTGCTGAATGATTCGATCGTGATGATCGTTGAGGCGCCGGTCGAGGCTTATTCGGGATTGCGTTATTACTGGCGCGCCCGCATCTACGATGAATACACTGGCGAACGCTGGGTCAGCAATTACGATATCATTCAGAGTACGAAACCTAACCAATTCAAGCTGCCTCCCCCGGTTGAGGGCGACCGGACGACCGCCACTTTCACTTTCATCCCCTATCACGCCCTGACCACCTTGTTCGTCGTCCCTCAGCCGCTTTGGGTCAGCCGCCCGGCGTCAATCACGATGGTGCAGACCGATCTGGGGGGAAAAGAAATCGTCACCGTCAACGCTGATCCATACCTGCGGGCTTATGAGCGATATCAAGTCGAAGCCTCGCTCAGCACCGTGACCGTAGCAGATTTGAAGGCTGCCGGAACGGATTATCCCGAATGGATCACCGAACGATATCTCGAGGTGCCGAGTGAGATCACCCCCCGGATGCGGGATCTGGCCCGGCAGATTGCCGCGGGCCATGAGACTCCATACGAAATCGTCGAAGCAGTCACCAGCTACCTGCGCAATAATATCGCTTACACAAAAACAATTCCTCAGGTGCCGCAGGGCCGCGAGCAATTGGATTGGTTCCTCTTCGATCTCCGGCAGGGTTTTTGCAATTTCTACGCCTCCTCCGAAGTGATGATGCTGCGCTCATTGGGCATACCTGCCCGTCTGTCCGTGGGTTACCTTTCCGGCGAGCGGCAGGGCGGCCAGGAAAGTAACATCCCCGGGGCAAGGACGGTCTCATTTGTGGTGAGACAGCGCGATTCGCACGCCTGGCCCGAAGTCTATTTCCCCGGCATCGGCTGGATCGAGTTCGAGCCGACCGCCTCCGAACGAGCTATCGTTCGCCCCCTGGGCACAAACACCGACCCGGCGCAGAGCGTCAGAGAAACACCCGTTATAGACGATGCCGCCGAACTCCTCCCGACCGATGAACCCACCCCAACCCCGGCCACGAGCGGCAACAACCTGCCGCCCTCGGGCGCTGGCGGAACACTCGATATGGCCTTCGTATTGTACGGCCTATCGGCGCTGGTAGTTGGCGCAGTCCTGCTCGTTTCCAGTTTGCATTCCGCCTTGCCGAACTGGCTGGCAGCCTGGCTGACTCGGCGAGGCATCCACCCCCCGGAATTCGTCCGGCGATGGGCGGACTACACGCGTGAGCATCCACTCGGAGGCGTGCCCGCAGGTGGCGGGCGGCGCAAATCCCTTACGATTTTCGAAAGATGGCGAAATTCCCTTAGACAACTACCGCCATTACCGGTACAATTAGAGCAATTGATGCGCCGGTTGGGTTTACAACCGCCGAAATTCTTGCAGAAATGGGCTTACTATTCGACGCTGTCATCCTTGTCGCGGTCATACCTTGAAATCAACCGAGCGTTGAACCGCCTCGGCAAAAAACCGGCAATTATGGACACCCCGGCAGAACGGGCAGCCGAATTGATCCGGTTGCTGCCTCAAGCCCGGCCCGCAATTCAATTGCTGCTCGACGAATACCAGGCTACCGTGTATGGCCAGCATCGAGCTGACATTAAATCCACTCATATCGCCGCTCTTTGGATAAGACAGGACTCTTATCTGGCCTTGTTCAAACGATTCCTGGCTCGTATACAAAAGCCATTTAAACCGCCGCAAAGTACACAGATCGAAACATCACCATAGGAAGAGGATTTGCATGAGCGAAGAGTCGACCACCTCTATCACCATTGATATCGGCCAACAGTTGACGCGTCTTGGCCAGATGGCGGATGAAATGCGAGACATTCTGCTGCGCGGCGGGTACGCCCTCCCCCCGGGGTTCGTGCAGGAATTGAACCAGATCGCGGGCAGCCTGGGACGTCTCAGCCGCCAGGTGGTGAAGCTCGAAGAACAGTTCACTAACCTCAAAGCCCTGGCGGATATTGGCCAGGTGGTCAATTCGTCCCTCGAGTTGAACGAGGTGCTGCGCATCGTGATGGACACCATCGTCCGGTTGACGGGCGCCGAGCGTGGTTTCCTCATGCTGAGAGACGAAAACAATTTGATGACCACCCGCATCGCCCGCAACTGGGAGCAGGAGTCGATCAATGCCTCCGAGTTTGCCATCAGCCGCACGGTGATTGACCGGGTTGTCAAGGATGGCCTGCCGGTGCTTACGACCAACGCCCAGGAAGACCCGCGCTTTGGCGGCCAGGAAAGCATCATCGCCTATCATTTGCGCTCGATCCTATGTGTGCCGCTGAAGGTGAAAGACGAGATTACGGGTGTGATGTACACCGATAACCGCATTCGGGTGGGCATCTTTACCGCCGCCGAGCGCGATTTGCTGACGGCTTTTGCCAACCAGGCGGCGGTCGCCATCGAGAATGCCCGCTTGTTCGAATCGGTGCGGCGCACCCTGGCAGAAGTCACCGAGCTGAAAAACCTGATGGATAATGTGTTCGCCTCTATCGCCAGCGGCGTCATCACTGCGGATATCGAGGATAACATTTTGTTGTGCAACCGGGCCACAGAAGAAATCCTGGGGCAATCTGCGTGTGACGTGGTGGGACACACCATCTCTGAGATCTTGCCTCCGATTGCGGTTGACCTCAGCCGGCATGTCAACATCGTCCGCCAGACCGATCAGAATATGGTCGGCCTGGAGTTCACTCCTATGCTTCCCAACCGGGGGCAGATAAACCTGAGCCTGAATCTCTCCCCGCTCAAAGACGCCTCGCACAATACCCAGGGTGTGGCGATCGTGCTGGATGATCTCACCGAAAAGCGACGGCTGGAAGCAACACGGAAACTATTCGGCCGCATGGTATCGCCGGCTGTGATTGATGTCATCGAAGGGATGGACCCTGACCAATTGCAACTGGGCGGTAAACGCACAGCCATCACCACCCTCTTCGCAGATGTGCGCGGTTTCACCAGCTTCAGCGAGACGATCAGCCCGGAAAAGCTCGTGTCTATCCTCAACCGGTATCTGGCCGCTGCCGCCGACGCAGTGCTCGAACAGCAGGGAACGATTGACAAGTTCATGGGCGATGCCATCATGGCCTGGTTCAATGCCCCCATTCCCCAGCCCGATCACACCCTGCGGGCAGTCAAAACCGCTCTTGGCATTCGCGATGCGATCTACGCATTGCACAAAGCCTTGCCAGCCGAAGCCCATCTCTCCTTTGGCGTGGGTATCACCTTTGGAGAGGCCGTTCTCGGGTTGATCGGCACGCAAGACAAGATCGAGTACACCGCCATTGGCGACTGCGTCAACACCGCCAAGCGCATCCAGGAAAACGCCTCCGGCGGGCAAATCCTGATCAGCGCCGAGGCTTACGCCCATGTGATTGATTTGGTGGACGCCCGCATGGTGGAGCCGGTGATCGCCAAAGGCAAACGCGCCCCGCTGGAAGTGTACGAGATTTTGGGGATGCGGTAAGATGTTGCCGAAAAACGGACATGCGGCTGATGCAACCCATCAGCCGCATGTCCGTTTTTCGGATATTTACATTCATCCCAACGTTTCACGATACCGGTCGGCAAACAGGGCGGGCGCGCCGCCGGTGTGCCAGAACAGCACAGTTTCACTGTGCTTGAAATATCCTGTGCGAATGAGATCAATCAAACCCGCCGCGGCGCGGCCTGTATACACCGGATCGAGCAGGATGCCCTCGTTGCGGGCGAACAGCGTGATCGCTTCGCGTTCTGCATCCCCCATGACGCCGTACCCGCCGCCGAGATAGCTCGCATTGACGAGGATCTCGGCATCCGAGAAGGCGACCGGCTCCCCGAGGAAATCAGCGGCAGCGGTCGCCAGCGCAGCCACCCGCTGGCATAATACCGTCTCTGGCTCATCCACACTGATGCCGAGAATCTTTCCAGAATAACCGAAAACCCTGGCTCCCACGACCAATCCCGCTTGAGTCCCACCCGACGACGAGGGGAAGACAATCCAATCGGGCCGCGCCCCCTGCTCGATCAATTCCTGCATCGCAACAACGTACCCGGCCGCGCCGGTGGTGTTCGATCCGCCATACGGAACCAGATACGGCCTGCGGCCCTGCTCCCAGGCTTTATCGAACGTTTCCTTCAAAGCCTGATCCCGCTGAGGGCGCGTCGTCCACACGATTTCCGCGCCGAGCAGCCCGTCGAGCAGCAGGTTGCCGGACGCAGCCGCCGGCGGGTCGCCTACCAAAACCAGAATGCATCCCAACCCGAAGCGCGCCGCCGCCGCAGCCGTCTGGCGGCAGTGGTTGGATTGGATCGCGCCGGCGGTGATGACGGTGTGCGCGCCGTTGGCCTGGGCTTCGGCCATCAGAAATTCCAGTTTGCGGGTTTTATTGCCGCCCAGGGCCAGGCCGGTCTGGTCGTCGCGCTTGACGAGCAGGGCCGGCCCACCGAGCGCCGCGGAAAGACGCGGCATAGCCTCGACCGGCGTGGGCAGATGAGCGAATTTGAGGCGGGGGAGGGTCTTCATAGCAGTGTTTCCTGTTTTATTGAGACTATTTTGAGAGACGCGGCAAAAATCGTCGCCGGTAACCAGACTCCCGGAGTTTCAAATACTCCGGGAGTCTGATCGAAGAATCAATCGCGCGGCCAGGCGAGATCTTGCGGTACCGGGGGGCGAATCCAGCTCAACCAGCCCCCGGCGCTCTGCTTGGGGCGGGGTTTTTCGAACATGGTCAGCGCCAGGCAGATCACCAGTAACAAAACGCCCGCCCATTGGATCGGTTGCAGCCGTTCACCCAGGATCAGGTGTGAAAAGCTGATCGTTACCAACAACTCCACCAGGCCGAGCAAAGATGTTTGCAATCCGCCGAAGTGTTTGACCCCCAGGAAGAGGGTCAGCCTCGACAGGAACATCACCGCAGTCAGGCCGAGCAGCCCCAGCCAACTGATCGTTTCGGGGGCGGTCGAAAATTTGGTGAAGAACAAGACCGGCATCACCGTGGCGCTCATTGCCAATAAAGTGTAGGCTGTCACGGTGGGGGCGGGCATTTCGTAAAGCACACGCTGGTTGATGGGCAGATGCAGCGCGTACAGCATAGACGCCGCCAGCATCATCAAAACGCCGATCATGTCAACGTGATCCTGCCCGGAGAGGGTCAGCAGCACCAGCGCCGGCGGGATCAGCATCAACCGGAGGATGGTCAGCCGGCTGGGGGGCTGACGGTCGAGCCACAACCATAGAGCCACAAACAAGGGGTATAGCGAATAAACGATCTGGCCCAGGCTGGCGTCAATACGTCCCAACGCGCTGTAGTACAGCAGCGATCCCATGCCGTTGATCCACCCGGCGATCAAACAGCCGAGCAAACCTGCCGGAAAAATGAACAAGAACTGCCTGCGGAAGAGCAACATGACGAGCAGGAACAATAACGCTGCCAGCAAGGTGCGCAGTGCGACCACAAACAACGGCGGCAAGCCGTGGTTGATGGCTAATTTGCCGAAGACGGGGGCAAGGCCAAGAAAGAGCGGGGATGCGAGGGCCGCGGGCAGTCCTCGCATCTGCTGGCGCATGAGAGATGTCATTTTAGCAGGGCGCGGACTTCGTCGGCAAGCTCGTCGTTCATGAATTCCCCTTTCTGCATCAATGTGTGGATTCGGCCTTGCAGGCGGGACTTCTCCTCGGGAGTCAATTCCTTCGCGGTGACCACAATCACCGGGATGGGTGCAGTCTGGGGGTTATCTTTGAGCGCATCGAGCACCGAGAAGCCATCTATCTCCGGCATCATCAAATCCAGGATGATGAGATCGGGCAGTTCGCGCTGCGCCAGCTCGATGGCTTCCTTCCCATTGCTGGCTTCGTAGAGGGTGTAATCCCCCTGGGATTGGAGGATGCGCCGGATCAACCGCCGCGCGTCGGGTGTGTCGTCTACGATGGCAACGCGCGGGTAGCGCTCGGCAGTCACGCGGCTCAACGCGGACAGCAAGCCCTCCTCGGGCTTGTCTTTGAGCGCTTCGGTCGGTACAACAACATCGCGTGCCCACCCTTCGCCAAGGATCATCTTCTCGATGGGCATGGTATGCCCGGTGCAGTTCACGACGATCACGTCGGATGATTTGATCTGCCCGGCGCGCACCATTTTGATGAGACCCGCAAAGGAAACGGCGGCAGCCGGCTCACAAGAAATCCCTTCCATTTTTGCCAGGATATGCATGGCGCGGTAAGCTTCCTCGTCGGTGGCGCTTTCGAAAACGCCATTGCTCCCGTTGAGCATTCGCTGGCGGATGAGGGTGTAGGTGCGGCCCGGGTCGCCGGTCGCCAGTGTGGCGATCAGCGTGCGCGGCGAGCGAATGGGTTCAGCTTCGGCGAGATTTTGTTTCCAGGCGTGAACCATCGGGGCGCAGCCTTCGGCCTGGATGTTGGCCATGGCCGGGACGCGTTCGATCCACCCCATACGGTGCAGCTCATCGAAGCCTTTCGACACCCCGTGCGGCCCAAGCCCGCCGCTCACGGATTGGAAGTACCAATCGGGCGCTCGCCAGCGCGCCGCCGGGACAGCATTATGGTTGGGCAGCGGGCCTAAGGTGGCAGTCAATTGCTCGGATATTTCAAAGGCGATGGTCTTCATCGCCTCGACGGAGGGGATTGAGCGTGAGCCGCGCTCCAGGTAGAGATTGCGCTGGCGGGCAAACTCCGCTGCAACCTGTTTCGTCTGATCGTAGGATGCGGTCACTTTAACGACCTGAGTCCCGTAAATGGCGACCTCACGCATTTTCTCGGCGGGGACCAGGCTGGTGAGGAAAGCCCACAGCTTGATGCCAGCGCGCGCGGCGTAGGCCGAATAGGCAATGGCGACATTCCCGGTGGATGCCAGAACGATCTCAGTGATGCCGGCCTCTTTGAGGGCAGCGATGCTGACCGATGCTTGCCGGTCTTTGAATGATGCCGTAGGTCCCTGGCGCTCGTCTTTGATGTAAATGTGCGGGCAGCCTAACATCATCCCCAAATTGGCGGCGTGGATCAGCGGGGTGCCGCCTTCTCCTAAAGAGATAATGGGATTCGGCCCCTGAACGGGAAGCAGCTCGCGGTAGCGCCACAAATCAAGGGGGCGTCCGGGTAACAAGGAGGGCAGTGTCTTCCCGATGGAATCGAAGTCATAGCGGGCTTCGCGCCATTGGCTGCCGCAGCGCGGGCAGGAATAGGAGGTTGGGAAATAGGGCGCCTGATACCCACAATCCAGGCATTCGACGGCAACATGCGATGACAATGGTGTTCCTCCGTTGATGTGCATACGCGGGAGCGCCGAAGCGCCCACTACGAGCGAGGTGATTGTAGTGGGCGCTTCAGCGCACTATTTCGTTACTTCAGGCGGTTTGAAGCGCTGGAGAGCGTGTTCGATGCTGGCGAGCAAGTCTTCCTCTTTGAATAACCCTTTTCGGATCATTGTCTGAGAAAAATCAGACAGACGCTGAACTTGCTCATCGGTTAGATCTCCAGCGGTGAAGATAATCACCGGTATATCCCGGAAGGCCTTGTCGGCGCGGATGGCCTCCAGGAATGCAAAGCCGTCCAGTTCTGGCATGAACAAATCGAGGATCACCGCATGGGGCGGTTTTGCCTGGATAGCAGCCAGTCCTTCCGGCCCGCCATGAGCCAGGCGAACCGTATATTGGGTGTGCTCTTGCAAGATTTTCTGAACAAGACGCAAGTCATCGGCGTCGTCGTCAACGACCAGCACTTCGTGAATACTGCCATCTCCGTTGAGGCGATTGAGGGCGGTTACCAAGTCGTCCTCGAGGATTGGCTTGGTCAGGTAATCGGCCGCGCCCAGGCTGAAGCCTTTTTCCTGATCTTCGACGATGCTGCAAATGACGACCGGAATATTGCGTGTCACCGGATCGGCTTTCAACATTTCGAGCACTGTCCAGCCATTGCGATTAGGCATCATGATATCCAGGGTGATGGCAAAGGGCTTGATCTGGCGGGCCATCTCGACGGCATGAGCGGGATCGGTCAGCGGCACAACGTGGTAACCGTGCTCTTTGAGGTAGCGTTCATACAAATTGATTACCATCCGGTCATCGTCAATCGCCAGGATGGATTTGGCGTTTTCACCATCTGCGTTATCTGGCCCCGCGCCCGGGACCGGGATGGTGAAATAGAATGTACTGCCTTTACTGGCTTCGCTGTGGACGCCAATGCGGCCGCCGTGCATTTCAATGAGACGGCGGGAGATAGACAACCCCAGGCCGGTACCGCCTGTTTTACGGGTAGGGGAGGCATCTACCTGCGTGAAGGCCTGGAACAATTTGGTTTGGTCTTCTGGCGTGATGCCGATACCGGTATCGGTGACGCCGACCATAACCTCCGGGATGCCGCGCGCATTTCTTTGGAGCAAGGCTTTTACGGTGATCGTGCCTTCCTCGGTGAATTTGGCGGCGTTTGACAAGAAATTGATAATGACCTGGCGGATGCGGGTCGGGTCAGCGCGTACTGTGGGCAGGTCAGCAGGAACGATTCGCTCCAGCTTGATGGGTTTATCTTTGGTCAAGCCGACGGCGGTGGACATGGCGCTGTTAATGAGATCGCCCAGGCTGACGTTATCCTCGAAGGCCAACTCCATCTTGCCAGCCTCGATTTTCGAGATGTCGAGAACATCGTTGATCAGGTTGAGCAGGTGCTGCCCGGAGGAGTTGATCGCGGTCAGGTCTTGCTGCTGCAAATCGGTGATCGGGCCGTCAATGCCTTTCAGAATGACGCGGGAGAAACCAATGATGGAGTTGAGCGGCGTGCGCAGCTCGTGTGACATATTCGCCAGGAACTGCGACTTCAGCTTGTCTACCTCACGCAATTTCTCGGCGGTCTCGATCTGCTCCTGGTACAGGCGGGCGTTTTCGAGGCTGACTGCAGAAGCATTTGCCAATGTCATCGCCAGGTTGATCTGCTCGGGTGTGTAGAGGCGCTCGCGGTCCCAGGATTCCAATTCGATGATACCGAAAGATTGGCCTTTCACCGCAAGAGGCAAGATGAGCAGGGTGAACAAATCGTTCTTCCGCATGTAAGCGATTTCAGCAGGATCAGCCGTTGGATCGCGTAAGGAGATAACCAAAGGCTGGAAGGTCTGCATGACTTTGGCCGTCGCCGGGTAATCTGCAAGATGATACATCAGCCCTTCGTCTTCTTTGATGATCACCTCTCTGCCATCCTCGGTACGGGTCATATCAATCAAGGTGCGCAATTCATCCGTTTCGGCCTGCGCCACCGAGATCGAGGCTGCGGGAATATCCATCACATCAATGAAGTTGCGGGTCACGATGCTGGCGATTTCGTAGGTATCCATGGGCGCGCTGGCGAGCTTTTGGGTGAAGGTGAACAGCAGGCTCATTTCCTGAACACGTTGACGGGTCTCGGAAATGGCTTGCTGGGCAAGCTCGTAGGATTGGGCGTTATCCACCGCCACGGCAATCTGGTCACCTAGGGATTGCAACACGGCCACATCGTCGGGTGTGAAAGCCCCGATCTCGGTCGCCTGCACATCCAGCGCGCCGATGATGCGGTTACCGATCTTCATCGGAATCGCCAATTCTGCTCGGGTGTCTGGAAGGAGTGGGTTGGGCCGGTGAATGGGGTTTTGCGCCACATTATTAATGACCAGCGGGTTGCCGGCCTCGGTGACATAACCAATTGCAGATTGCGAGCCGACAGCCAGTTTGTGGTTGCGGCGTTTCATTTCCTCACCGGCGCGTCCGGTGGAGGCGCGTACAACCGCGTTGATGCCTGACTCGTCTATCAGGAAGATTGATGAGTGATAGTAGCCGTATCGGTCGCGGATCAGGCTGACCGAACGGTTGAGCAGCGCTTCCAGCGCCAACGTGCTGGATGTGTCTCGGGCAATTTCGGCTGCGGTTCCAAGTTGGATGGCTTTCCGTTGGGCTTCCTGGAAGAGACGGGCGTTCTCGAGAGTCAGGGCCGCCTGGGACGAGATGGTCGTGACCAGCCCCACTTCGTCTTGCGTCCATTCC
Organism: Candidatus Aquidulcis sp.; assembly: GCA_020723385.1. Taxonomy (GTDB): domain Bacteria; phylum Chloroflexota; class Anaerolineae; order Anaerolineales; family UBA4823; genus DYIZ01. The sequence continues at coordinate 6,446 of DYIZ01000015.1, read as the reverse complement.
CTTGGCCCGGCGATGTCATACAAATCAATCGTGCCGATAACCTGGTCTCGCAGCATGATGGGGACTGCCATTGCAGATTGCGCGGGCAGTGTCGTACTTTGGGGGTGTACAACCGGGCGGTGCTCGCGGTACGCTTCGTCCATCTCTGGACGCCAGAGATCTTGCGCACTGTAGAATTGATCGAGATTAAGCTCGTACAGGAATGCCGGGTTATTCTGACCTGGAAGCTGCTGCCAGGTCTTTCCGGCAAGCTGCTCTTGCGTCGCGCGCATTTCCTCGATTTGTGATTGGTTTTTTGCAAATAAGCGGGCGTTTTCGATGCCGCCAGCCAGTTGGCCGGCGATGGTGTTGAGCACCCGGATATCCTCGGTCGAAAAAGCGCCAACCCGCTGGCTCTGAATGCTGATCGCGCCGATTACGGCGCCGCGCGCGACCAAGGGGAGCGCCATCTCCGAGTGAGTGTCGGGTAAGTGTGGATTGACGAAACGGATGGCTTCCCGCCCAACATCCAATGCAATGCGTGGCTGGCTGTGGTGGACGCACCAACCGATCATCGAGTTGCCCCCGACTTTGAGCTTGTGCCCGCCGCGCAGCATTTCCTCGCCGGGTTTACCGGTTCCCGCCCGTAATACAGCCCACTGCGAAAATTCGTCCAGCAGAAATATGCCCACGTAGTAAAGGTCGAATTTTTGCTGGATCAGATCAACGCTCGTTTTGAGCAGATCATCCAAATTCAGGATCGAGGTCGTGGCCTGGGCGATATCGGCTGCTGTCTCCATTTGGACTGCATAGTGCTGGAGCGCTTTTTCCAGGGCTTTACGGATGCGCTCTTGCTCATTTAGAATGATCGTCCCACTGCTCTGGCGATGGCCTTTCATCACGGCAGTGAAGTAGATATCCGTGAGGTTGGCGGAGGGGATGCGCAGATTGTTGGGCAATTGCGTCAAGCAAAATTGCCGGGTGGTTTGAGCCAGGCTTTCGATGCTTTCTTGACTCAAGCCAGTCTGGCAGAGATCGGCGCCATGATGGGTAGCGCGCTCCCGGTCGGGATTACTCAAGAAATCCAAAACCCTCTCGGCTTCGATTTTGGCAAGCTCGGGCAAAGCAGCCGGGCGCACGAAAGAGCGGCTGCTGAAAACTGTCTCCCGGAGCTTATTATGGAACAAATCTGCCAGACTCACCAACTGGCTTCGCACCTGGCCTTGAATCACATTCCGCCTGGCCGGATCGAGGGCATGCGCCGCGGCGCTGGCAAGCTCTGCGGCCAACTCTGTGACATTGATATCGTTGGAGTATTGGCTGATCGTCCGTTGGAAAGCCGATTGCAGGTGTTCCTGTTCTTTTAGCACTTCTATCTCGCGGGTTTGCTGGTAGCCTTGTAAAACGGCTTCGAGATAGGGTTCTAACAGCCGAACGGCTGAGGCGCGCTGGCTTCCGCTGAATTGCTCCTGGGCAAACTGGCGCGTGATTTGCGCTAAACCCAGAACCGACTCACTTCCCAGGCCATCCTTGCATAACTGACTGCCGTGTTTTTGAGCCAGTTTCGGGTCTGGGTTTTTGCAGAAAGCCAGAACGGCCTCAGCTTCAGTTCGGGCAATAGCCTTCAGGCTGGCAGGCCGAAGCTCTGAGCGGTTGGTGAACATTGTTTCTTGCAAGCCGTGCTGAAAAAGACTGACCAACTTATCCTGCTGTTCAGCAATTTGGATTTGGATTGGTTCAAGCGCGGATTCACTCATAGCACTTCACCTGCCGGTCTGAAGATATAAAAACAAGAGTTGATTATTATGGCTCTCCCGTTAAACGGAAGATTCATAATTATTTGATAAGGTATGAGCCGTATCCAATACCTGCCGGCCCAAGAGATTTCCGATCATCTTCGGTCATGACACTTTCGTCGAAGCCGTGCCATTTCAGCAATGAGATATAACCATTTTCGTCTGGTTTCCACGGCTGGAGCAATTTCTCGTATTGGTCAAGGAAACGGAAATAGGTTGGCGACCCCATTTGCTGGTAGATTTGATTGACCCTCATATTTGCCGGGTCGTTCGGGTTGGCATCGGCTCCCTGGGCATGAAAAGCCCAACAACTACCAGCGTCAGACCAATCACCCAAAACCTCCGCCACGTGGGCAACATCGTTATCGGTCAGAAAAGCAGAGACACCCCACGAGACAAAAGCTACTTTGCGTCGGCCTTTGAGGATATCCTTCACTTCGTCGCGATTCAACAATTCCTCTGGCCGGCGAAGGTCAGCTTGGAAGTAGTACACGTTGGGGGTGTCTTTCAAAATTTCTTTGGCATATTCCACCACCACCGGATCGTAGTCGGAATAAATCACCGTGGTACCCTCGGGGGCAATGTAATGGATATGATCGTTGGTTGGCAAGCCAGAAGCGTAGTCAATGATAAGATCATAGCCACGCTTTTGCGTCAATTCTGCGGCGATATCCTGGAGGCACCACCGTTGCAAGCGCGCTGCCTTGGGGATAAAGGGCAACAATTGGACCAATCGGTCTGCTGCCTGGCGATCTACCTCGAAATTATGGTGACCCCCAAGCAGATAATCATAGATCCTCCCTGCGTTCGGTTTACTGGCGTCAATGATACTTTCTTCTGACATTTCTTCCTCCATGATGTGTTGGTTTCGAATGGATTGATGGTTACCTGTGGTGTGTTGGAAGCGAAAGATGATGTGATGAATTGATTTTCTATAGCTGCTCCTGAATAAAAGTGAAATTATTTAGCGTGTCGTTCCTACTTGTTATCTGTTCCCGCGTCCTTTTCGGGTGGCGGGCCGATGCGGATAACAGCGTGGGAGACACCTAATGCCTGACTCAAGGATCGCGCCGTGTTTTTCAGAATCCGTTCCACTTCAATCGAGCTGGTAATCTGCCCGCCGATTTCGCGGATCATCCGCTCTTGTTGGGCGCGTGCCTGGATTTGCTGCAATTGATATAAGTTTTGTACTGCTGTCGCTGCTTGCCCGGCAAGCGCCATCAGTGGGCGAGTATCTTCTTCTGTAAAGTGGGTTGGTTTAGAGAAAACGGCGTTAATGTGGCCGGTCCATTTTCCACCGGCAGCTAATGGCGCGAAAACGATGCTCTTTGCGCCTAACCGTTCAACGTATACCGAACGGGCAGTTTCATCCATACGCGGATCGGTTTCCGCGTTGCCGATCACGACAATTTGGTCGGGTTTCAACAGGTCTGGGGCCGTCAACCAGGATGACAGCGGGTAGCGAGCCGCCTGCTCACCACTGACCGGTGTAGACGACCATCGGGCCAGGGGGATATACCATTCCGGTTTCTCATCGCCAACCCATGGCCGGTCGAAAAGGCTCAGGGTGACGCTCTTGGCGTTGGGATGTCCTAAAATGGACGATTTCCGCAGGATAGTCAGAATATCGTCGTACGAGTTTGCAGAGTTTAGCCCTGCGCTGGCCTGGTAAAGATTGGCGGTTTCAGACAGCGCTTTCTGTGTCTGTTCGAAGAGCCGGGCGTTCTGAATCGAAGTCGAAATTTGCGCCGTCAGCGTTTCCGTCAGGGCAAGTTCTTGAGGCGTAAATGTACGTCCCGCCTCGGTGATATCCAGTCCGATTGTGCCGATGACCTCGCCGCCGGTAATCAGGGGAAGGATTGCCAGGCACGTTGCCTCTCGCTGCCGCATGAGATCGTGGATCGGGGCGGTTAACGGGTTGATTTGAGGATCGTTGATAATGACGGATCTCCGGGTGCGGATGACTTGCTCCGTAGATGGGTTGCCTTCGACCGGGATTGCCTGGCCTACGGCCGATGGGGATTCATAGCTCGAATGATCTGCCATCACCGTGAGGGATGTCTTGCCAGAATCGAGCAGGGCGATGCCCACGTGCCCCAGTGAAAAGGCCTTCAACAACTCGATTGCGACCACATCCAGCGCCTGGCGTAAGTCTGGCATAGAGACCAACGGCGTAACAATGCGGTTGATTAGCGCCAGCTCCTCACTGCGCTGCTGGGACTCATGGGCGCGCTGCTCGGCCAATGCAACACTGCGCAAGTTCTGGGCAGCGACAGCTGCTTGAGCTGCCAGAACGGTGAGGCGACGAATCTCTGCCTCTGGGAAAATTACCTGTTCAGGGTAAGATGCGTTGATGAAGCCCAGGTATTGCCCGCCGACCACCAGCGGCACAAAGATCGTACTTTTAGCGCCGAAACGCTGCGCGTATAATGCGCGCACATTATCGTCCAGGCGTGGATCGGTAAGAACATTTTCGATGATCAGAGGCCCATCCGACCGCAATAATTCCTTTGCCGAGGGGAACGTTTTGAGCGGGTAGTGCGGGACGAACACATCGTTTGGAAGCGTTGTCCAGCGGGCCAGGACCTCGATCCATTGCGGCGGCTCTTCTTTCCAGGGTCGGTCGAAGAAATTGATGCTGAGTTGGTGGGCGCCCTGCCCAGCGATCGTGTATCGCTGTAAGGTCTCCAATACGGCATCGTAACTTTTGGCGGTGTTGAGGTCTGCGCTGGCCTGGTAGAGGCGCTCTGTTTCGGAGAGGGCCGTCTGTGTCTGCTCGAACAGGCGAGAATTTTGGATAGCGATGACTGCCTGGTTGGCAATCGCGGTGAGCATCGAGCGGTCGCGCTCATCATAAGCGCCCGGCTTTTCGAAATTCTGCACAGCCATCGCACCCATCACTTGGTCGCCGACCATCATCGGGACGCCTAACCAGGAGAGGGACACCTCACCGACGATGGGAATCCCATGCTCTGCGAGCCATTGATTCACATTGTCGGTGATCAGCACACTCTCCCGTCGCTGCACAATATAACCGGTAATCCCCTGGTCACCAGGCATGGTTACGATCTCACGCTCGATGGCGGAGGCTGTCACATTGATCGGGAAGGTGTTGACGTTTTTCTCGGCATCATAGAGGGCAATGTAGAAATTGGTCGTATCCAGCAGGCGGGAAACCCCGCGGTACACTTCTTCCAATACTTGATCGAGATCGAGGCGTGAAGCCAGCACCTGGGCCAGATCGTTCAGGGCGGCTAATTCTTCGGCGCGCAATTGGGTCAGTTGGTACTGGCGGGCGTTCTGAATGGCGATCGCGGCCTGGCTGGCGACTGCCGTCAGCAGATCGCGCTCGGTTTCCTGGTAAAGATACGGCGTGTACACACTTTGCAGCACGATAACGCCGATAACTTCCTCGCCGATCAGCATGGGCACACCTAGCCAGGAGACAGCCGGGCGATCATTGCCAACCGGGATGAATTTGACGCCCAGCTCTCCCATTTGGGTCATCACATCGCCGTTGAGCAAAAGCGACTGCCGGCGGCGGACAACCATGTCGCTCAGGCCATCCCCAAGTTTGCGTGATCGGCCGGGAACGCGCACACCCGCGTTGTAGATCACGGGCATCGTCAGCGTCTCGGAAGCGTTATCATATAAGGCAACGAAGAAGCTGTCGGGCGGCATTAACTGGCTGGTGTAGGTATAAAGGGCTTCGCAGATGGCGTTGACATCCAGCAGGGAGGTCAGGGCGCGCCCCATTTCGTTCAATACTGCCAGGTCGGAACTGCGGCGTTGGGTTTCCTTGAACAGCCGGGAGTTTTCTACGGCGATGCCAATCTGCTGGCCGGCGATTTGCATCAACGGCAAGCTGGCGGCCTGGTTGGGTTTGTGTTGATAAGAGAAACCGCACAGGGTGCCCAGCACGCGGCCTTTCGATTCAAGCGGCACGCTCTGGTAAGCGTGAATCCCTTGCTTGGTCAACGATTTGATGTCTGCCTGGGTGAACTCAGAAAGTTCTTCGATGCTGAGCGGCTGGCCGGTTTCAAAGACGATGGCGCATAGAGTTCCATCGAAGCCATTCTTTTCCAGGCCTTTCAGGAGAGGGTCGGGCAGGTTGTGCTGGACGGCAAGCTCCAGCTTGCCAGTGTTGAAATTGGCCAGGCTGATCAATCCGGCTTCGAAATTGATCGCGGAGAGCACCCGCATGAGCATTTCTTGCAGTGTCTCTTTCAGATCGAGGGAACGTGTGGCGGCGCTTGTAATCGCGTAGAGCGTGGCCGTCTCTGCCAGGGCCGATTGGGTCTCCTGGAACAAGCGGGCGTTTTCCAAGGCCAGAGTGAGCTGGTCGGCTACCTGTTCAACCAGGCGGCGCTCGTCTTCGGCCCAATGGCGGCCTGGCGTATCGTCAATGATTTCCAGCAGGCTGATACCCTGGCTTTGTGTGCGCACCGGCACGGCGATACTCGCTGGCTGACCATCAATCGCCGGGCGGGCAATGAACTTGCTTTGTTCCAGGCGTTCCGCGCTGAGCGGGGTAATCGGGGAACCGGCTGGCAGCAGCCATTCCTGCGGCGTGTAACTGACGCCGCGCGACGGCGCAGCAGGCGGTTCGGCCGCAGGAGGCGCGCCAGCGGGTTCGCCAACCGGGAGTGACGGCTTGGGGCGGGTGGGTGG
>DYIZ01000197.1 GCA_020723385.1 Candidatus Aquidulcis sp. | reverse complement strand
GGTTTTTAGGCCGTTTTCTCGACCTCGGCCACTATTTGCACAAAACTTACGCTAATATGGGATACTCAAACAGGAGATTTGTTGCACGACTGGGAGCAGAGGTTCTCGAAAGATACTATAGGGAGCGAAGATTTTTCTAATTCTCGCCCGGCTACTGGTTTTGCATTCTTCCGCGGCAATTCCAAAATTGCTTTCGCTAATGGAAATACAATAGAAATCAGGGATTTTCGGCAAGAAGACGGTGATCCGGTGATATTTAATCTAGGCGATGATATGATCGCTTCAGATATTTATATTTCGGAGGATAGCGGGCATCTCTTTGCTTTTATGGATTTCAGCTATTGGGACTATGACTATATCCCGGCTCGAATAGCTCAAAAGTACACACTTCAAATCTGGAGTTTGAAAACGAGAACTATCCAGTCAGAAACCGAGTTTCCAGAGCCAGAAAATACAGGATCCTTTATTGGGCACTTTGACGAAGCAAGAAGCCTGTCTGACAAATCCCTGATGTATGTCAATTATGTAAAAGGCATTTTTGAAGTAACCGATTTGGAAACCTGGAAGGTGAAAGCATTGCCATTCCAGGGCGATAAAGAAATTTACTCAAGTCCAGATGCCAATTATGTCATATACTTTCCTACAATTTTTGAAATAGAAGGAATCAACAATTGTATCGGGGATGTAGAGCTGTGGGATATAAATACAGAGAAAATTTTGTATACCTTTAAGGTTCCGGGGAAAGATTTTGATCCTGAGTGGTGTTATGCACCGCATACTTTTGCAATCAGCCCCGATAACACTCTGTTGGCAATCTCCCATAACGAGCGAGTATCACTATGGGCTATTAGTAACGTTGTGAAGACGAATGCTACTCCATGAAAAATAGTGTGCGCTTTCAGCGCAGCTTTGAAGGTGAAATCATGAATTTTTCCCCACTCAATATCATTCTCCTGGGAGTGCTCGGCCTGTTTGGGGTTGGACTGTATGGGCTGCTCATCACCCGCAACCTGATCAAAATCGTGCTGGTGCTGCAAATCCTGGTCAAAGCTGCGGTGCTGGCGTTGGTGCTGGCTGGCAAAGCCGGCGGCAACCTCGGACTAGGGCAGAGCCTGGCCGCCACGGTGATCGTCGCGGATACAGTGGTGGCGGTGATCGGGCTGGCGCTGGCGGTACAAATTCGGCGGCGCTTCGGGACGCTGGATCTACCGGCGATCTCGACGCTGAAAGGGTGACGAATGGCTGAAGTGCTGATGATTTTGACGATTGCCCTCCCCTGGCTGGGCGCGCTGGCCGTGTGGGCCTGGGGAGACGACGATGCGCAGCAGCGGGGAGGCTGGTACGCCTCTCATCGGCTGGCGGTGGCGTTCTCTGCCGCGGCGGGCCTGGCGGCGCTGGCGCTCTTGCCATCGGTCAGCTCGACTACGGTTTTGCGTATCCCAATTGGCGGCATGTTCGGCGAGCTGACTTTCGTCCCGGATGGACTGGGCGTCTTCCTGACGGTGGTGGCGACTGTGATTGGCTGCCTGGCGGTCGTTTTCTCGGTGGATTACATGCGCGGTGAGCGCCAGCAGCGACGGTATTATGCCTTTGTGTTATTTTTCATCGGCGCGATGGCCGGGCTGGCGTTGACCGGCAGCTTACTGTTCCTGTTCTTCTTCTGGGAAATTACCGCACTGTGCTCCTATGTGCTGATCTCGTTCTACAACGACGATCCGAAAGCCGTGGCGGGCGGCATCAAGGCGTTGATAATCACGCAGATTGGCGGGGCTGGCCTGCTGGCGGGGGCGCTGTTGGCGTATGCCTACACCGGCAGCTATGATATCGGCAATTTCATCGAGAAAGCGCCAACCCTGCCCGCCGCGGTGCTGGCGGCGATGGCCTTCGGCTTCCTGGCGGCTGCTGCGGCCAAGTCGGCGCAGTTCCCCTTTCAGACCTGGCTGCCCGACGCCATGGAAGCGCCGACCCCGATCAGCGCACTCATCCACGCCGCCACGATGGTCAACGCGGGCGTGTATTTGCTGGCGCGCTTCTACCCGGCTTTCGAGCACGTCCCCGGCTGGCGGACGGCGGTCATGGTGGTGGGATTGATCACGGCGCTGCTGGCGGCATTCATGGGGCTGGCCGCCAACGATCTCAAGCGGGTGCTGGCCTATTCCACTGTCAGTCAGCTTGGTTATATGGTTTACGCCATCGGCGTGGGCGGGGTGTTTGCCAGCGCTTTCCATCTGCTCAGCCATGCTGTATTCAAGGCGCTGCTGTTTCTGGCGGCGGGCGCGGTGATCCACGCCGTCGGGACGCGCGATATGCGGGACATGGGCGGCCTGGGGCAGCGCATGCCGTTTGTGCGCAATGTGTTCATCGTCGGGGCGCTGGCGCTGGCGGGGCTGCCGATCCTCAACGGGTTCTGGAGCAAGGAATTGATCCTCGAAGCCGGGCTGGAGGGCGGGCCGGGCTGGGCGCTGGTGGGGATGATCCTGGGCGCGGGGCTGACCGCGCTGTACACGGCGCGCATGACCTGGCTGGTTTTCTTCGGCCAGCCGCGCAGCGATCTGCACGCTCACGACGCGACCTCAGCCATGCGGGTTTCGCTCGGTGCGCTGGCAGTCGGCGCGCTGACTACCTGGCTGCTGGTCGGGCCGTTCAGCCGGATGCTGGCGGAGACCCTGCCGTTTCACGAGATCGAGCATCTCGGGTTGTGGGAAATGACCGTCGAAATCCTGGCTGCGCCGGTGACGTGGCTTGCGATGGGCGTCATCGGGATCGGGCTGGCGGCGTGGGGGCTGCGGGAGCGCCTGGCGGGTGTAACCAACTCACTGGGTTGGCTGTCCCGTGCGGCCCAGGCCAGCTTTGGGTTCGAGTGGATCAACCGGCGGGTGGTTCAGATCACCCAGGGGGCAGCCAGCCTCCTGCGCGTCACCCAAACCGGCGAATTGAACTGGAATGTGCTCGGCATCGTCGGGGGGCTAGTCTTCATCCTGGCGATCCTGGTATGGGGGGTGCGATGATGATGCCGATGGGTGTGCTGGCTTTCCTGGGGTTGATCTTGATCCCGCTGGGCGTTTCGCCGTTCGTGTACCTGCTGGGCCGGGTGGGGGTGCGCACCAGCGAGCAGCAGCAAGCCCGTGCGACGTGGGTGCGCTGGGCGGCGCTGCTGACGCTGCTGGCGACCTGGATTCCCTTTGTGCTGGCAGCCAGCGAATTTGCACGCCGCGGCCCGGCGGAATTCCAACTAGAGACGATTGCCCTGCGGCTGGACGGGGTGAGCCTGCTGTTGGCGGCGGCCGTATTGGGCTTGACCACGCTGGCGGCGTTGTTCTCGTGGCCGTACATGGCGGGCGAGATCGGCGAAGAGAAATATTACACCATGCTGCTGGCGATGACGGGCGTGATGGTGGGCCTGGGCTTCGCCACCGACCTGTTCAACCTGTGGGTGTGGTTCGAGGCGATGGCGGTGTCATCTTACCTGCTGGTGGCGTTCTACCGGCGGCAGGCGGCCTCGCTCGAAGCGGGCATGAAGTATCTCGTGCAGAGCGCAACGGGGTCGGTGATGGTGCTGATGGGCATTGCATTGGTGCTGGCGACGACCGGCACGGTCAATTTGAGCGAAATTCGTGCCGGGGCGGCAGGTTCATCGCCGGCGCTGCTGGCGGCGGGAGCGCTGTTCGTCATCGGATTTGGCGTGAAGGTGGCCATGGTTCCCATGCACACCTGGCTGCCCGACGCCCATTCGCAAGCCCCCAGCGGGATCAGCGCGCTCTTGTCGGGCGTGGTGATCGAGGCCGGGTTGATCGCGCTGCTGCGGGCATTGATGGCGCTGGCGGGTGTGACGCACGCCTGGGGGCTGCTGCTGATGGGCTTCGGCGCGGCCAATATGCTCTACGGCAACCTGCTGGCGCTGAAACAGACACAGGTGAAGCGTCTGCTGGCTTTTTCCAGCCTGGCGCACGTCGGGTATATGCTGCTCGGGTTTGGTATCAGCCTGTACACCGGGCAGACCGGCGGGGCGCAAGGGGCGTTCTTCCACCTGCTGACCCACGCCATGATGAAGGGGCTGGCGTTCCTCTCGGTGGGTGGTCTGCTCTACGCGCTGCGCCTGGCGAAGGGCGATCACAATCCGCTGCTGACCGCCGACCTGGACGGTGCGGCGACACGCTACCCGCTGGCGGCGCTGGCGTTGAGCGTGGCGGCGCTGGCTCTCGGCGGCCTGCCGCCGCTGGCTGGTTTTATGTCGAAATGGCAGATTTTCGTGGCCGGCTTCCAGACCCAAAATGCGGTTATCATGGGGTTGGTGGTGTTCGCCGCGTTGAACAGCGTGCTGTCACTCGGATATTACGTCCCGCTGGTGAATGCGTTGTATCGCCGCAAGCCGTCGGACGTAGTGGCGCACGGCGCAGTGATCCCGCAGGCGATGCTGATCCCGCTGGTGATTTTGACCGTTGCGGTGGTTGTCGTTGGGCTGATACCCGGCTCGTTGAGCTGGCTGACGGGCGAGGCGGCCAAGGCGCTGCTGGCGGCGTTTTAATAGGAGCTGAATCACCTGTAGCCTAGGGCCTTGTGCCCGTTCGCGCTGATCTTTGGCATCCTCGCCCACAAGGGGCTAGGCTACAGTTTTTTTGGAAGAGAAAGCGAACCGATGAAATTCTTACTCTACCCTCCCATTGCATTCTTGCTCTACCTGGCGCTGGTGGGCGTGATCTATTTGTTCGGGCGGATTTTGGCCGGGCCGGAGAAGGCCAGCTCGGCCAAGCCAAGCACGTACGCCAGCGGCGAAGAAGCGCCTGGCTACCCGGCCGCGCCGGGATACCGGCAGTTCTTCGTGGTGGCGCTTTTCTTCGCGGTGCTGCACCTGGGCATTCTCATGGCAGGCAGCAGCGGCCTCACCTGGACGACAGCCGCCTACCTGGCTGGCCTGATTCTGGCGCTGATTGCGCTAATTTTAGGGTAGCCGACCAATAAAAAATCAACGCAGAGTCGCATAGATGCAGAGACGCAGAGTTACGATAAAAAGGCAGGAATGGACTCTTGAGTCGCTATTACTCAGTCAGCTTGTTTTCGGCAGTTAAAACTGCACCAATCCATTGCGAAATCCCCTTTCGGAGATTTCCAAATCTTTGCGCCTCTGCGTCTCTGCGTTAAGGCTTTTAAAGGTACACATGACTACAGACCCCAATTATCCCTGGCAGACGGTATTCGACAAGCTCAAAACCTGGGCGCGCGTCAATTCCCCGTGGGCCATTCACTTCAACAGCGGCTCGTGCAATGGCTGCGACATCGAAATCCTGGCAACCCTGACCCCGCGCTACGACATCGAACGTTTCGGGGTGAAACTGCAAGGCAGCCCGCGCCATGCGGATGTGCTCATCTGCACTGGCCCGGTGACGCGCCAGGCGCGCGAGCGGCTGCTGCGCACCTACGAGCAGATGCCCGAGCCGAAGTTCGTGGTGGCGGTGGGATCGTGCGCCATTTCGGGCGGCGTGTTCCAGGGCTGCTATAACGTGGTCGGGCACATTGACGAAGTGCTGCCGGTGAATGCCTATATCCCAGGCTGCCCGCCGCGTCCCGAGGCGATCATTGATGGCGTGGTGAAGCTGCTGGAGAGTATAAAAGGCAAGTGATCAGTGATCAGTGATCAGTGATCAGTGATCAGTGATCAGTTATCAGTTATCAGTGATCAGTGATCAGTTTAATAGCACTCTGAGCGTAGTCGAAGAGTGCGAATGGTTGATAAATTTGGCAATGGAATGTGTGAATTATGACGACTGAGAGTTTATTGCAACAGGCTGAGAGTTTATTGGCTACAATGTCGCGTGGTTCGACGCGCCCGGAGACGAACCGGCTGGATGTGGTTATCGAGAGCAGCGGGCTGGTCCCGGCAGTGTCAGCGCTCAAAAATGCCCGCTGGGGTTACCTGACCGCCCTCACCGGGCTGGATTTAGGCGTCGAGGCGGGTGTGGTCGAGGCGCTGTATCATTTCTGTTCTGACGCCGCGGTCACAACGCTGCGAGTGCGCCTGCCGCGCATCGGCGGCAGTGTGCCCAGCATTTATCAGTTGATCCCTGCGGTGGGATTCTACGAGCGGGAGCTGGCGGAGATGTATGGCGTGACGGTGACGGGGATGCCGGACGATTCACGGCTGTTCCTGCCGGATGATTGGCCCGTGGGCGTGTATCCCCTCCTGAAGGATTTCGACCCCCAATCGGCCCAGCCGGTTAAGGTTCCACCTCCCCCGAGAGGATCCTCCACCGGGGAGCGGTTCATCATCCCCATCGGCCCGCAGCATCCGGCGCTCAAAGAGCCGGGTCACTTCGAATTCACGGTGGATGGTGAGATCGTCACTGCCGCCCGCATGCGATTGGGTTACGTCCATCGCGGCATCGAGAAAGCCGTCGAGCAGCGCAACTGGATCCAGTCGTTGTATCTCCTCGAGCGGGTGTGCGGGATTTGCTCGCACACGCATTCGGTGGCATACTGCCTGGGGGTGGAACAGCTGGCGCAGGTGGAAGTACCGCCGCGGGCGCAGGCGATCCGCGAGCTGATCGCCGGGCTGGAGCGCATCCACAGCCACTTGCTGTGGCTGGGTGTGGCAGCGCACGAGGCGGGTTTCGACACGCTGTTCATGTATAGCTGGCGTGACCGCGAGACGGTGATGGATTTGCTCGAAACGGTGAGCGGCAACCGGGTGAATTATTCTGCCAATATCCTGGGCGGAGTGAAGATAGACATCACAGCCGAATTCGCGGAAGCCATCCGGCGCGGGATTGACTACCTCGAGGAGCGCAGCCGCCACTACCTGGATATCGTCACCACCGACACGATGTTTTTGCAACGCACACGCGGCATCGGAGCGATGACGCGCGAACAGGCGGAGCATTTCGGTGTGCTGGGTCCGCTGGCGCGCGCCTCCGGGATTTTGCGCGACGTGCGGGTGGAAGCGCCCTACGGGGCCTACACTCGCTTCCCGATCAGTGCGGTGACCGCTCAGGCTGGTGATTTGGAAGCGCGGTTCGTGGTGCGCCTCAAGGAGCTGTTCGTTACCTGCAACGCCATCCGCACCATCCTCGATAACCTGCCCCCCGGTGAGCTGGCAGTTAAAGTGCCGCGCCGCATCCCGGCGGGCGAGACGATCAGCCGGGTGGAAGCGCCGCGCGGTGAGCTGTTCTATTTCATCCGCAGTACCGGCGGCGATAAGCCCGACCGGGTGAAGGTGCGCACGCCCAGCCTGTGCAACTGGACTTCGGTGCTGCACCAGGCGATTGGCTGCCAACTGGCTGACGTGCCGCTGCTGTTGGCTGGGATGGACCCGTGTTTTTCTTGTAATGACCGATGACCGTAGACGGTTGACCGTTGACTGCTGAACGCTGATGGCTGACAGCTAACAAGGATTGACGAATGACATTTACTGATTTTTCGCCCCTGCTGACGATACTCTTCTTCCCCGGCGGGCTGTTCCTCATGGGGGTGGGGCTGCTCTACGAGTGGCTGGATCACAAGCTCGTCGCTCGCCTTCAGAACCGCATCGGGCCGCGCTGGTTCCAGCCCTTTGCCGACGTGGTCAAGCTGCTGGCCAAAGAGGAGATCGTACCGGCCATCGTCAACCCGTATCTGTTCGTCGGGCTGCCCCTGGTAGGGCTGGCAGGGGCGCTCACCGCAGCGCTGTACGTCCCGTTGATGGGGCTGCCCCCGGCGTTCAATTTCCCCGGCGACCTGATCGTGACACTCTACCTGCTCAGCTTGCTGACGCTGTCGCTTGGGCTGGCCGGTTGGAACACCAGCAGCCGTTTCTCGCTGATCGGCGCTACGCGGGCGCTGACGCAGCTCTTCGCCTACGAGGCGCCCTTCCTGCTGGCGCTGCTTGGCCCGGCGCTGGTGGCGCGTAGCTGGCAGGTCAGTGAGATCGTCAGCCGCAACGCAGGGCAGTGGCTCATCGTCACCCAGCCGATCGGGTTCGTGGTAGCGCTTATCGGATTGATGGGCAAGCTGGAGCTGCCGCCGTTCGACGCCCCCGAAGCCGAGACGGAGATCGTGGCGGGCGCGCTGACGGAGTACAGCGGGCGGGGATTGGCGCTCTTCCATCTGGGGAAAGCGGTCGAACTGGTGGTGGGGCTGACCCTGGTGGCGGCGCTCTACCTGGGCGGGATCGGCAACCCGCTGGAATTTGCGCTCAAGACCCTGGGGCTGCTGATCATCATGGCGGGTTTCCAGTCTGTGCTCACCCGCCTGCGTATTGATCAGACGGTAGGTTTGTGGTGGCGCTACGGCGCATTATTGGTACTGCTGCAATGGGTGATATGGATCGTGTGGAAAGGATTATCGTTATGAAGTTCGGAGCCATGTTTGTTGATGTTTTGCGCTCGGTGTTTACTCGCCCGGCGACGCGCCTGTACCCGAAGGTGCGCACCAAAGCCCCGGCGCGGCTGCACGGCAAGCTGTATTGGGATCCCAAGCTGTGCACCGGCTGTACCTTGTGCGTCAAAGACTGCCCGGCGGATGCCATCGAGCTGATCACGATTGACCGGGCGACGAAGCATTTCGTGATGCGTTATCATGCCGACCGCTGTACGTACTGTGCGCAGTGCGTGGTTAGCTGCCGCTTCAAGTGCCTGGGAATGTCGAATGAAGGTTGGGAGCTGGCCGCGCTGAAGAAGGAAGCCTTCACCGTGGAATATGGCAGCGAGGCGGATTTGGCGAAGCTGTTTGCGGTGGAGCATCCGGGGGAGGGTATACCGCCCGCTGGCGAGAAGCCGGCGAGCGCTTTGGAATGAGAATTAAATAAATATCCACTTCTTTTATATCCGCCAACAGCATCGGATGAAGGCAAAGCTGCGCTTTGCACGACGCCTAAAGCTCCAGAAAACCCGCTAAAGCGGGTTGTGAACGGCATTTCGAACCCGCTTTAGCGGGTTTTAGGCAGTCTCAGCCGCCGATTTCAATCGGCGGCGTTGGCGGCTGAACGTGACCGGACAGTTATTTAATTCCTGTTCCTTTGGACCAATCCAAATGACCGGATTGCAGGCTTCAGCCTGCTGGTGTTGGCGGGCTGAAGCCCGCACTCCGGAAAAATTCGACAGCCCGTCATCAATCTTTATCCACCTATGATTCTTGCTTATTGTCTCTTGCTTGTGGTTGAATTTGGTTGTATAGTAGAGCGATAGTTTGAAACGAAGAATCATATCGTCAGGGGGACTCGCGTGTCATTCGTCGAACGCCGAGGGTTGGCTATTGATTTACACGTTCAAAAACAAGGAGAATATCACATGGCTGCTCTATCTTTCAATATCGTCATCAATCAACCCGTTGATAAGGTTTTCGCCTACGTGGTTGCCGTCGAGAATCACACGGCCTGGCAAGCAGGCATTAAAGCTGCAAAAGTGACCCCCGCCGGCCCGATTGGGGTCGGGTCAATTTACGTTTACACCACTGAAGTCATGGGGCGCAAGTACGAGACGCAAATGCAGGTATCGGCGTTCGAGCAAAACAAGAAGTGGGCGGTCAAAACGGTCGGCGTTCCCAAATCCGTCGAGACCGTCTATCTCTTCGAAGCCGAAGGAAATGGTACCAAATTGACCCTCTCGATGGACGTGCCCGCCGGCGCGTATCCTGCGGCGGCAGAAGGAGCGATCAAGCAGCAGATGCTGAAATCCCTCGAGGAACAGGGCAGGCGGATAAAGCAAATCATAGAGAAGTAGGCGGACGAACTGCCGGGAAGTTTCTAGGCTATAACGGGGATTGGCATTCAACCGTTGTAAAGTTTGGATTATTGCCAATTTGGATCGAGCGGAATTATCACCGCTGAGACTCAGAGAACGCGGAGAAGACAAAGAAAACTCTGCGCTCTCCGCGTCTCAGCGGTGGAATTTTTGTTCTCTCCGGGATCGCTTCTAGCGGTAACCCAGAAGTCAGGCTTGTTCGCTTGCGCACTGCCCGGTTTGCCCGTATACTCACAGCAAGGCGACAATTCGGATTCAAGCAATTTAATTTCTGGTTCACGCACGCGGCGGAATATATGATCCCGCTATTGGTCTATAAGTATACGTCTATCGAAACAAATCTAGACTCCGGTTTAGCCTCTACCATCCTGGATAAAACCACTGGAAGCCAATCTCCCTGGTTTTCCTTCTCGAGGTCAAATAGATTTTTTCAAGGCAGTGTCTCAAAAAGTGGATTCATTATCCACCGAACGATTCAAGGCCGAAATTCCTTCCTGCCCATGCTTTTTGGCAGATTTGTGCATACCGATCGTGGAACAAAAATTGTTGTCCACATGACATTCCACCCCTTGGTATGGGCATTCCTGGTTTTAACGGGGTATTTCGTATACATCCGGCTCGCACAGATTGGCGCCGATCTCTCTACCTGGCTACCCTTTGGAATAATCTTTGGAGCCTTTGGACTTGTGGCGGTCATTAGTTTTGTGATCGAGGCGATCAAGGCAGAAAAGAAGCTGAAAACGATCTATCAGAAGTATTTGGTCTGACTGTTCGCTTAAATTAAAGTGACTTTCGCGAATTATGGCCCAAAAAGCCG
>DYIZ01000196.1 GCA_020723385.1 Candidatus Aquidulcis sp. | reverse complement strand
TCAATTAAGTGATTCACGAACATCCTTCACGAACAGGATCGTTTTCTGCTGGTACATCTTACGTCGTTCTTGGGCGGCATCAATCGCATCCCTGAGATCGGCTTTGCCGGCCAGCACCGCCGAGAGCGTCTCGAAGTGCGATTTGGTGGTATTGGCGATGACCATCGCCAGCGTGGTCTTACCCGTACCGGGCGGACCCCACAGCAGTATAGAGGGGAACATCCGGTCGGCCTCGATGGCGCGGCGAAGGAGTTTTCCCGGCCCGAGAATGTGCTCCTGGCCGATATACTCATCGAGCGTACGCGGGCGCATGCGGGCGGCGAGAGGTGCTTCCGACTTCATCCGGTCGTTCATGGCGTGGGTGAAGAGGTCCATGCAGAGGATTATAACGCCAGGGGTATGCAGGAGCAAGGAGTATAATTTGAACATGAATACACCAGCGAGAGTATGCCCAGATCGTGTATTAGTGGCTCTGAAGAGCGACTGGCGAGAAACTTTGCAACAAATCTTGGAGCAAGCTGGCTTTTTGGTTCTGCTGGCAGATTCTAAGCAAGAGGCCGAATTGATCATTCAGGCACAGCCTATAGATGCTGTGGTTATGATATCAGATTGGGCATTAGAGAGCGACAAGGGGAAATCGGATGGCCTAATGGAATTTACCAGAGGAAAGATCCCTGCCGTGAGTCTGATTAGTCCAACAACTTGGCAAAATGCGCGTGAACGTTGGTTTGACTATCTGTATCTCCCCCCACTTCACGAGTATTGTTCATTGCCCGCCGATGCAGATGAACTAATCCGCCGTCTTAACAAAGCACTGGAGGCGTTGACAAGCCCGGGCAGTGGTCAGAATGAATAATCGACGATGCAGCTTGCCTGCTCAAAATGATTCTTTTAGCCTTGTCTTAAGTTTTTCGCCAATATCTGCATCGCCAGTCTCTGAAAAGAGCGCTTCAGCGCCACAGGGTCGAAATCCACCAGCATTTTGACCGGCCAACGTTCGATATCATCCGGGAATTTCGCTGTGCGGTTTAGGGCTACGGCAAACCAATATAGGTCAAAGCCAGTATCTTTCTGCTGGGCCAGTGCAGTCAGGTCTTCGAATTTTGTCCTTTGCAATAGATAGTAAAGGTCTATTGCGTCGCGCGGTTCGGCCCGGCCAAAGAATGCCAGAGTTTTATCAGCCTGGATATCTTGAAAATCATTGACCATCACACCGACATCACATGGTTCAGCGGGGGCAAAACGGAACGGAGAATCAAGCGCCAGGTCAATTTTGAGTGCCTTCTCACCCTGGCTTACCTGAAACTCGACAAAGCTGGCAAAACGGCGCACAACCTGCACCTGCCAACCAGTATTTTGAGCAGCTTGCTCAACCCGATATGAAAATGGAACGATCAGATCTGCTTCGCTGGTAAATAAATCCAGATCGTAAGAAAGTCGGTGCGCCAGGTAATATTCTGCCAAAGCCGTACCGCCGGTCAGGTAAAAGCGCTCCTGGTCCGGCAGGCTGGCAAAGATCTGCAAAAATGTCTTTTGAAAATCTGAGAGAACGCCCTTACCCTTGAGCATGACGCGTCTCCAAAAAACGCCGCCACAGGCTGCGCACATCTTCAGGCAAGATCATTTCATCCAGCACAGCGGCGACCTCATCCAGGTTCAAAGTGCGAATATCTTCTGCCCGACCATGCGTCAACACCTGCTGGATATACCAGCGGCGCTGGAATGGATCAGACAAATCAATCTGATCCGTGCTCCAAACAACATGGATGGGTGGGCGTAGGGCGGTCATATTTAAATTATAACTGCTTTTGGAGTGGTTGCTCACGCCAGCTTTCGAGATAAACCATTGGCGTCAAGCCCAATTAAGTGTTTCTAGCACATCCTTCACGAAGAGCACGGTGCGGAGATTATACAGTCGGCGGCGTTCGAGGGCCTTGTCAATCACCTCGCGCAGTTCGGCCTTACCGGCCAAAACGGCAGAGAGTGTCTCGAAGTGGGATTTCGTGGTGTTGGCGACGACCATCGCCAGCGTGGTCTTACCCGTACCGGGCGGACCCCACAGCAGTTTAGAGGGGAACATCCGGTCGGCCTCGATGGCGCGGCGCAACAGCTTGCCCGGCCCGAGGATATGCTCCTGGCCGATATACTCATCGAGCGTACGCGGCCTCATGCGGGCAGCCAGCGGGGCTTCGCTTTTCATGCGTTGTTCGTGGGCGTGGGTGAAGAGTTCCATGGCAAAGACTATAACGCCGGGCAGGGTGGAGGGGCAAGGAGTATAATTTGTTCATGGGTGAACAAAAGCTGCCCCTTCTTACAGATTATCCCCTCTTTGCCGGCCTCCGCGAGGCCGAACTGGCGCAACTGTCTCCTTACTTGTCTAAGCGCACCTTTGGCAAAGATGCCTACCTGTACCGCCCCCGGCCACGCCGCGGTGAAAGCTTATCTGATTGAGTCGGGGCTGGTGCGCCTGTTCTTCTCCGACCAGCGCGGACGCGAATACATCCTGGTGCAATGGGATTAGCTCGTTCTCCGAATGGGCGGTAGGGAATCGTGTTGACCCAACCAACGTGGCTTTACGCTCCACCTCCGCCCAAAGCGGCGGCTCCTTATTCATAAGGGAGGAATGGTGTTGTTCGGTCTGCTCTTCCTGAGTGTTGTAGTCTTCCGCTGCAGCCAGCGGGAGTCAGGTTCCTGAAAAGAGCATTGAGAGATAAATCACGAAACCGCCCGGCAAGCCGCCGAGCGGTTTCGTGTAAGAGATGCAAGCCCTAATTATCCTTTCCTACGGGTTATGCCGAATAGGATTGGCTCGCACTGCGTTGCACAATTCGGAATTTGAGCATAGAATGTAATCGTTGGACTATCCCCCAAAATTTCGAGGTATTGAATATAGACACGCAACGCTGCCCCACCTGCCAGACCGAAAATTCCGCCCAGGCGCGTTTTTGCCAGGGCTGCGGCGCCCGTCTGGCGCAGACCTGCACCCAATGCGGCGCCAGCCTGCCAGCCCAGGCGCGTTTTTGCGCCCAGTGCGGGACGGCGGTCAGTTCATCACCCGAGACGGTTCCTCCGCCCGCCAGCGTCCAGACGATCACGATCCCAGAGCGCCTGATTCCACGTGAATACGCCGAACGCCTGCGCCGTTCGGCCGGCGAGCAGCCTGCCAATGAACGCCGTCTGGTGACGATCCTGTTCTCGGATATCAAAGGCTCCACGGCGCTGGCCGAGCGCATGGACCCCGAAGAGGTGCTGGATATTATCAACGGCGCCTTTGATGCGTTGATCGTCCCGATCTACCGCCACGAGGGCACGCTGGCGCGCCTGATGGGCGACGCCATCCTGGCTTTTTTCGGCGCTCCCGTGGCGCACGAGGATGATCCTCAGCGGGCCGTGCGCGCCGCTCTGGAGATCCAGGCCGGGGTGCAGACTTACGCCGCGAAACTGGCCCGCGAACGTGGGATTCAGGGTTTCAACGTGCGGGTGGGCATCAACACCGGGCTGGTCATCGTTGGCGAAGTGGGGTCAGATTTGCGGGTGGAATATACGGCCATTGGCGACGCCATCAACACGGCTGCCCGGATGGAACAGAACGCCCCGGCGGGCGGCATTCTCATCTCGCAGGATACCTACCAGCATGTGCGCGGTTTGTTCAACGTCGAGCCGCAGCCGCCGTTGGCAGTCAAGGGCAAAACCGATCCGCTGCAAACTTACCTGGTGCAAGGTGTGAGCGCCTTGGCGGGGAGCGGGCTGCGCGCCCCCGAACGCGGCCTGGAAGGTGTGCAGACGCCGCTGATCGGGCGCGAGTCTGAGCTGTTGTGGCTGCAAAACCTGTACCGGGATACGATGGATGAGGCGCAGACGCGCCTGATCACCGTGGTGGGCGAAGCCGGGGTGGGTAAATCCCGCTTGCTGGATGAGTTTCTGCGCCAGGATGACACGACAAGCGGATCGTGCAGGCTGATTGGGCGCGGCGCGCCTGAACTTCAGCAGCAATCCTTTGGCTTGCTGCGCAATCTGTTCACGGCTTACCTGGCTATCCAAGAAAACGACCGCGCGGCCCAGGTGGGCGAACACTTTCGGCGTGGGCTTGCGCCCGACATTTCTGCCAGCCAGGCCGAGCTGGCGGCGCGTCTGCTCGGTTTTGAAACTGCTTCCGATACACCCGGCTCCGGCAGCCTGGAAACCCAGGGGCAGGACTGCCTGGAGGATTATTTCCGCAGCTTGAGCGGCCGCCAGCCGGTGTTGATCATTTTAGATGACATTCACTGGGCGGACACCGCCAGCCTGGATTTTCTCGACCGCCTGGTGAACACGCTGCCCGACCGGCGTTTACTGATCCTGTGCCTGGCGCGCCCCGCCCTGTATGAGCGCCGCCCCCATTGGGGCGAGGGCCGCGAGTGCTACGAGCGTCTGGAATTGCGTCCCCTCTCTCGGCGCAGCACGCGCCAGTTGATCGCTCATCTGCTGGCCGAGGCGTCCAACCTGCCGCCAGAGTTGGAAGATCTTCTGCTCAAGAACGCCGAGGGCAACCCCTATTACACGGAAGAGCTGGCGCGCATGTGCCTGGAATTGCTGGCTCGCTCGTCAGCTCAGGGCCAGCCAGCCGGAGACGATATGTTGAGACGCGTTCCCGCCACCCTGACCGGTGTTCTCCAGGCCCGCCTGGAGACGCTCTCTCCGCCCGAAAAAACCTTGATCCAACGGGCTTCGGTGGTGGGCCGGGAGTTTTGGGATGCTCTGCTGGCCGATTTGACCCTCGCCAACCCCGAACAGCCCGCCCTGGCGGTCGCCCAACATCTGGAGAGTCTGCGTAACCGGGCGATGGTGGCCCGCCGGGAGCGCTCCAGCTTCCCTGGGGCCAACGAGTACACCTTCAAACACGCCGTCTTGCAGGAAACCGTCTACGAAACCGTGCTGCTCAAGCAGCGCAAGCAATATCACGCCCAGGTGGCCGCCTGGCTGGAAAAACATGCCGGCGACCGCGAGCCGGAATATTGGCCGCGCATCGCCGCCCACTACGAGCGCGCCGGACAGCCTGGGAGAGCGGCAGATTTTTGGGAGAAAGCCGCTGAAAACGCCCTGAAAAAAGATATTTCGCAGGAAGCAGAGCAAGCCTACCGCCGCGTGTTAGATCTGCTTCCCCCAGAAGCGTCTGAACACGACCAGGAAATTCACCTGCGCCGGGCGCGAGTGCTGAGAGAATTGGGCGCATTTGTTAACGACAAAGCAGCCGCGGAAGCTATGCTGAAAGAAAGTCTGGCCATCAGCGTACAAATCCCCGGACGAGCGGCATTCGAATTGACCAGTCAGGCGCAACGCAGTCTGGGGTTGAATTATTTTTTTACAGACGATGAATTCCAAAAAGGCTGGGAATTGATGTATCTGGCCTTGGATTCTGCCCGGCAGAGCGGCAGCGCGTTGGAAATTGCGGAAACCCTTTCTGAACAAGGCGTAATGCATGTTTTTCAGCGAAATCTCCCTGAAGCCGAAAAATTGTTTCTGGAAGCTGTGGGCTATTATCGCCAGCACTCTTTCACTTCCCTTCGCGAGGCCTGCAGCACATCTTATGATCCGATCCTGATGATCCTTGTCCGCCTGGAAAAGCGGCGCGGACATGAAGAATTGGTGCAAGCTTACGCTACCGAGCTGCTGGATTTTGTCCGAAAGAATACCGGCGGCATGGAACACCCCATGGCGTTGACGGCGCGTTTCAAGCTGGCATTGGTGAATGGACAAGATGCTGAAGCCGAAGCCGTAGGGCGGAAAATGCTACGGGTGGCCAAAGAAACCGGCGAGCGTGGATTGTTATTTGGGGCAGGCGAAAACACTATCATGGCCTGTCTTTCGCAGGAACGCTTCGCCGAGGCGGAGGCGGTTGCCCACCAAATGCTGGAACAGGCGCGCATCTGGCAAAATCTCTCCAGAGAAAGGGATTTCCTTTACCACCTGGCGCGGGTTGCCCAGATGCGAAAAGACTGGTAAACCGGGCAGAACTGGCTGTTGCAGGCATTAGAAACAGATCAGCGCAGCTCTAAAGGCGATCCAGATGATGTGCATCTAGCCCTGCTATCTTATGCCGGCCATTTCTATGCTGCCCAAGGCGATTGGGCGCGCGCCAGCCAATATTTCTATCGCGTTTTGACTTTCCCACAGTTGGTGAACAACGCGCCAGATATCTTGAATTTATTGGTGAATATGGCCAGCCCCCTCGCCTGGCGCGGCGAACTGGAATTGCTGGCCGAATTGGTGGGCGCTTTGGAAAGCATGCCCATGCTTTATACTCCTTGGAATGAGCGCATTTATATAACCCCTGTGCATCACCTGCTCGACATGGATGAATCAACCATTGCTGCTGCCTACCAGCGCGGTCTGGAGCAAGGTCCCATGCCGCTGCGCCAGCGGTTGATTGATTATTTTGCCTCCATGCTTCCAGATGAAAACCATTTGGGTCACTCATCCTGCGCCTCTTGAGCCGAATCTTCAAAAGCCGAACCCAGCGCCGCCTGGCTGATTGCCTGATAGGCGGGGTGAAGCAGGGATAATATGCCCGGTGTGGGGACAAATGCCGCCTCGCCCAGCCGCTTGAGCTGCGGCATCTCGATGGCTGACGGGCGAATGGATACGGAGAAGGCATTCAAAGGCTGTCCAATCTCCCAAAAGTATTCCATTGTTTCCTCGAGGGGAATAACGATTTCGGGTTCTTCCTCCTCATCGTCCTCGACGGTTTCCTGCCCGGCGCGGCGCTGGCGCAATCCCTGCAAGATTTGTTCCTGCGTGCGCCCGCGCAGGCGGAACAACAGAAATGGATCTTCGTCGAAACGCTCGCCCAGGATATAGTGCGTGGCGGCGACGTGTTTGCATGGGTTGGCGTAATCGGGGCAGGAGCAATCGGTGGTCAGATCGCCGCGTTTGGCCGGGAACAGGCTCACACCAGCGGTTTTGAAAGCCTCTTCGATATTCTGCGGCATCTCGCCGGCCAGCAATTGGGCAGTAAAAAGGGCTTGCTCTGCCAGCGCGTCAATCACTTTTTCCCATTGAGGATCTGTCAATGGGGCGCTCTGGATGGTGATCTTGTAGGGCGTGCGCCGCGAACCTTGCACACGCGCCATCACCCCGGTTTTCGTTTCCTCGATCGAGAGCACCTGCCCCTTGCGGGCGTAGCTTCGCCCACGCGACAGCCGCCCCGAATCCACCAACTTTTCCAATGCCTCGATCCAGCGTTCAGCCCACCAGTTTTTGGCAAACGCCCCGCGCTGGCTGCGCGCCTTTATGCCATCCTGCGCCGCGATCGGTTTGGCGGGCGTGAAGTCGGAATAGTAATTGTAGTAACTGCGGCGTTTTGCCATATCACTCTCTCCTCAGCGCCACCAGCTTTTTCAGATCTGCTGTATTCAATTCCGTCAACCACTGCTCACCACTGCCCACCACAGCTTGCGCCAGACCTTTCTTGCTCTCGATCATGTCGTCAATCATCTCCTCCAGCGTGCCGGTGGCGACAAATTTATGCACCTGCACATTGCGTTTCTGCCCGATGCGGAAGGCGCGGTCGGTGGCCTGATCCTCCACAGCCGGGTTCCACCAACGGTCGAAGTGGAAGATATGGTTGGCGCGGGTGAGATTTAACCCCGTGCCGCCAGCTTTGAGGGACAGGATGAAAACCGGGGGCGCGTGTTCATCCTCCTGAAAGCGTCTCACCATCTGGTCGCGTGTTTTGGCAGGCGTTCCGCCATGTAAAAATTGAGCAGCAACCCCCAACGCTTGGGGAATGTAACCAGCCAGCAGTTCGCCCATCTCGGCAAATTGTGTAAAGAGCAGCACCCGGTCGCCCTCAGCGATGATTTCCTCCAGCAGTTCGGCTAACCGTTCGAGCTTGCCGCTGCGCCCGCCTAGCTCCAGCGAGCCGCCGCCTTTCCCGGCCTGGTGGAGATACTGAACCGGGTGGTTGCAGATTTGCTTGAGCTGCATGAGCATCGAAAGCACCAGCCCGCGGCGCTCGATACCTTCTTTCTCCTCGACCTGTTTCATCACATCCCGCACCACCGCCTCGTATAGTGTGGCTTGTTCCTCGCTCAACGTACAATAAACCTTTGTCTCCACCTTTTCGGGTAAATCCTGGATCACGCGCGGGTCGGTTTTGACGCGGCGCAAAATAAATGGGCTGGTAAGCTGGCGCAGGCGCTTGATGGCATCCTCATCGTGATAACGCTCGATGGGAATGGCAAACTCGCTGCGGAATTTCGTACGCGTCCCCAGGTAGCCGGGGTTCAAAAAGTGCATGATGGACCACAACTCCGACAGGCGGTTCTCCACCGGCGTGCCGGTCAGCGCCATGCGGTATTGGGCGGGGAACTTGCGAATGGCCTGGGTCTGCTTGGCCTCGGGATTTTTGATGTTCTGCGCTTCATCGAGGATCACCCACAGCCAATCCACGGATTGCATTGTCTCGGCGTCCAGGCGGGCCAGGGGATAGCTGGTGAGCACGATGTCGTGAGATTGGGCAGCTTCGAGGAAGGCATCCTCCCGAAGGCGGTCGGCGCCGCGGTGGACGAAGGCCCGCAGGGACGGCGCGAACCGTTGGATTTCGCGCTCCCAGTTGGTCACCACCGATGTGGGGCAAACCAGGAGAGAAGGGGCTGGTAAATCCCCGAGGCTTTCCTGTTCCCGCAGGAGCAGCGCAATCGCCTGGATGGTTTTGCCCAGCCCCATATCGTCGGCTAGGCAAGCCCCCAACCCCCAGCGTTGGAAGAAGTTCAGCCACGAATAGCCGTACAATTGATAGGGCCGCAGTTGCGCGTTCAACCCTGCCGGCGGGTCGAGCTGATCGAGACGATCAGACTGATCGAATTTTTGCAGCCACTCGCTCATCCAGTCGTCGGTGATCACGCCGTCAAGCGGCAGGCCGCCCTGCTCAGTCTGCCCGCCCAGGCTGAACTGCATGGCCTCCAGCAGGCCCATCTCCCCGTCGAGCTGGTGTTTGTCCCAAAAGCGGATGGCGGCCTCGATCTGGTCGGAATCGAGCTGTACCCATTGGCCGCGCACCTGCACCAACGGGGTTTTGAGCGCCGCCAGGGCGTGAAACTCCTCCTCGGTCAGGGTCGTCTCGCCGAGCGACATCTCCCACTGGTAGGCGACCAGATTCTCGAGGGTCATCTTTCCCCCGGCAATGGCATCCTTGCCCTGCCCCTTTTTCTGCATCTTCAGGCGCACGCCCAATCGCGCCCCCGACTTGTTCCACCAGGGTGGGACGAGCACACCAAAGCCGGCCCCTTCGAGCAGCGGAGCGGTTTGACGCAGGAATGTATAGGCCCCCTGGGTGTCGAGAGCCAATTGGGCAGGGCGCTTGCTCTTCAGGCTCTCTGTCACCGGCGGGAACAGGCGCGCCGCGTAGCCCAGCCCGGCCAGCAGCTTCTCCTGTGGCTGTTCGAAACGGCGGCCCAGCTCGGTCAGCACGTGGCCGGTTTTCTTCCAAACGTCGTTGGCTGGAATCAACAGGCTGGGATCGTCACGCGCTTGCAGCAGGTAGTGCAATTGCCAGTTGGCTGCTTTGGTTTGCTGAACGGGGGCTTCGAGACGGAAAGCGATGCGAAAGGCGGCATCGCCGGCGGCATACAGGTTGCGCATCCACAGGCGGTGGCTGTTAGCCAGGGATTGAAGCTGCGCTGGAGACGCCTCGACCTTCGGGTTATCGCTGAAGAGCGCCGCCAGCCAGCGGTGAGCGGGATCGTCGTCGGAGCGCGAAAAGCGCGGCGCTGCGGCGCGTCCCCACTGGCGGGCCAGCGCGTCGCAAGCCGCGTCGAGGAAGGATTTGAGCAGCGTACGAGGCGACAGCTCCCCCGCCTCGCCCCTATCCCCTATCCCTTTGGAGGATGAAACCGGAGTGATGGGAGAAAAGGCGGCCGCGCGGCATACCGGCGGCATGGACGCTTCGAGCTGCGCCAGGCGCGGGCCATCTTTGGGACCATCGAGGATGGGCAGCCAGCGGGCGTGAAAGACCCTTCCGGCGGAATCGGCGGGAACTATGGTGGGAACCAGCTTTTGGGCAGCCAGGGTTTCCAACGCCAGGGCGGCGGCGCGGCTCCAGAAGAGGGCCTCGGAACCTAGAATGAATTGCACGTTCTCGGCATCCAACTCGGGCAGATTTACCAGCAGCGGCAGCGCCTCGGCAGGCGGCAGCCACAGGCCTTTGACCACCCACGGGGCCAGGAAGGGCGGTGTTTCGGAATCCAATTCCCAGTTGTGGATCAGGCCGGGCGAGGGCAGCGGGCCGCTGCGGGTGGTGGGCAGGCGCAATGTGACCGTTTGTTCGTTGCCTTTTCTGGCGAGGAGTAATTGCACGGCCAGCAGCGGCGCGCAAAAGGGATGGTCTTTTGGCTTAGGATTGGCAGATATTCGCCCGCGCTGCCAGGATGGAGACGCGCCTTCGGACATTTCGGCCCAAAAGAGCACGCCGCCAGTTTCGGCGGAGGTGTGAGGATGTTGCCAATGAGCGTGGAGAATAAGCATAGCAGTTTTACCAAACTCCGCCGTAAAGCCCCCGCCTTCAGGCGTGGGGATAAAAGGCGGC
>DYIZ01000195.1 GCA_020723385.1 Candidatus Aquidulcis sp. | reverse complement strand
CCCGAACTCGCCCAGCCCAATGGCAATCGCTGTCGCCCCCAGGGCGGCAATTTTCAACGAAAACGCATCTTCCAGCCATACCCCGAAAAACAGGTTAACCGTTTCGTTGGCTGCCGTGAAACACAACCCCAAGGCCAGCCCGGCCAGCGCCGCCGGCGAGGTAAAAACTGTACGGAAATTGCCCCACATGCTGGCTCGATTTTCGGCTGGAGCGGGATCGCCTGGTGTTATCCAGGCCACCACCGCCAAAGCTGCCAGCCCTAACACCATCAACAGCGGGAAAGGGGCGCGCCAGCCCCGCCAGGCAATGAGCAGCCCTATCAGCGGCACACCAGCGATGAAAGCCAGCGACCAGCTCATCTCGGTGATAGCAATAGCCCGGCCGCGCCGTTCGTAAGGGATTCGATCGCCAAGATACGCCTGCATCGTAGAAACAAAAATCAGACTGCCCGCCAGCGCCAGAACGATAGTCGCCACGAACGATGGATATGACGGGAACAGGGCCGAAAGGGATACGCCCCCCGTAAACATCCCCAGCCCGAGGAGCATGCCCGCCTTGCGCCCCCGGCTGTCAGCCACCGAAGCCAACAACGGGGTAAAACTGCCAAAGACCGCCCGCGTTGTCAACGCCGCTGAAAGTGTGGTCAGGTCAACCCCCAGCCCGCGGGCGAACACAGCCAGGAATGGGTACACCATCCGGTGGGTGGTGTGTAAGACGATACGCAAGCCGGTGAAAACTGCGATGAGGGTGGTTAGTCGGTTCAAGGGAAGTGGGTGTATCGGGGTTGAAAGTTACAGGTTGCAGGTTGCAGGTTAAATGGCAGCCCCTTTCAACCTTCAACCTTCAACGGTTTCACCTGCAACCATGCCACCTGCCCGGCTAATAAAAGCACGAGCAGGTTCAGCGCCAGGAAAAAGCCAATGATGCGCCAATCGCCGGAAGAGAAGATGGGCGAGGGCGGCGGGTGCATCACATTCGACGCCGCCGAGAAAGTCACTCGCAGAACAACGATGAACACGAGGTTCGCCGCTGAAGTCAGCCAGGGCCGGTTGAGCAGCCACAGTCCAACCTGGATCAACAGTCCGACGACCGCGAACGTCAGCGCCAGCCGGAAGCGCGGCTCTGACAGGAACAACCCGTTCCAGTTGGTTTGCATTGCCCATAGCGAGAGCGGCAGATAAGTGATCCAAAAGAGAATACCCGTCCGCCCGAGCGCCGCCGACCAGCGGTGTAATGCGGCTCGCCGTGTGATCAACCCGGCGGCTCCGGCCAACGCCGCGGCAAAAAAAGCGATTTCCGCTGCCAGCACCCACGCCCCGTGCAGATAGACCACCCGCACGTTGGCTCCCAGCGATTGCTCTTCCGGGCCGAGAAAGGTTGTCAAAGCGATGAGCAGCACTGTTCCAAGGAGGAATAATATGGCTTTACGGTTCATAGCCCGATTTTACCTTTGATGACACGTTTTGCGCGAATGGGAGCCGAAAATTAGATGTGTGGGCGTGCGGAGCACGCCCACACATCTAATTTTCGGGTTTTTCTTTAACACAGCCTGTCAATGAAATTCTTGACATATAGACGCTCATCAATTAGAATATTCATATAGATAAAGATCAATATGTCCACCCCACCCGTTGACTCCGTCGAATTTGGTAAAGCCCTGGCTGATGAAACCCGCCAGCAAATTATGCATCTGTGCTGCTGCCGCTGGTTGAGCGTCGGCGAGATCGTGGACGCGCTGCAAGTCTCGCAGCCCACCGTCTCGCATCACCTGAGCCTCCTGCGGCACACCGGGCTGGTCAACGTTCGCCGGGAGGGTAAGCAAATTTTCTACACGTTGAATCAGTCCCGCCTGGCTCAGGCTTGCTGCAACATCGCCGAGAATTTTGCCCCCGATCACCCCTTGACGCTTACATCACCCAAGAGTTAAACCCGCGTCTCTTTTTTTGCGCGGTCATATCGAAGTATATCAATCTATCTATATCAAAGGAGACTCTCACATGACCACCCCAACCACCCAACCCGACATTCGCTCTGCAGTGCGCGAGCGTTACGGAAAAATCGCCAGCGAGTTCAAGCCCAAAACTCAAGCCAGTTGCTGCGGCCCGTCGGCCAGCGCTTCGAGCGGTTGCTGCTCATCGGATTCGAGCGATCCCGTCCGGCTGTACGAGACCCCCGAAGCGGCTGACCTCCCCGACGATGTGACCGGCCTATCATTGGGCTGCGGCGATCCCATTACCCTGGCATCCCTTCAGCCCGGCCAGACCGTGCTCGACCTGGGATCCGGCGGCGGGATTGACTGCTTCCTGGCCGCTCGCAAGGTCGGCCCAACCGGGCGCGTCATCGGCGTAGACATGACCCCGGCCATGCTCGAAAAAGCGCGCACCAACAAAGAAAAAGTGGGCGCCGAAAACGTCGAATTTCGGATGGGCGAGATCGAGCATCTGCCAGTCGCCGACGCCACGATTGACGTCATCATCTCGAACTGCGTGATCAACCTCAGCCCCGACAAGCCCCAGGTGTTCCGCGAAGCGTTCCGCGTGCTGAAGCCGGGCGGGCGGCTGGCGGTCAGCGACATGGTGAGCAGCGGCCCCATACCCGAAGCGATCAAATCGAGCCTGAGCGCCTGGGCCGGATGCGTCGCCGGGGCCATGGATGTGACCGATTACATCGGCGCCATTCAGTCCGCCGGGTTTACCGAGATCAACGTAACGCCAGTGTACCTTTCGAAAGAGATGATTGACGGTGCGCTCGACCAAATCGGCGGGCAGCTCGTGACTGACAATCCCGAAGACCCCATTTATAAAACCGTCTTTAGCGCAAAGGTAACCGCTCAAAAGCCTTGAAACTAAGGGAGCGCCGGAAATAGATGTGTGGGTGTGCTTCGCACGCCCACACATCTATTTCCGGATTTTTCCCAGGCCGTGAAGTGCGCCATACAAATAGACAGACGCCCGAGTGAGGGGGGCACCCGGGCGTCTGTCGTCCATAATGTTACCTGAAATTTCAAATCTTTCAATTGCAATTTCATTGCAAAAACTGGAAATAGTGCCCCAGGTGGGAGTTGAACCCACAACCTCTGCGTTAGGAGTGCATTGCTCTGTCCATTGAGCTACTGGGGCGGACGGAGGGATTATAGCATCAGGGAATAGTGAATGCAAGACTCAAGTGTTTTGATTTGCTGCCGGACAATTTTCAACGCGAATGACGCAAATGGGCGAATGGCGCGAATTTATTAGTAAAGCATTCGCGAAATTCACCCATTCGCGCTATTCGCGTTGAAAAGGCTTTTCTTGTGAAAATGTCTGGAAGTGAAATGTTTTGAAAAATGCTCCTGTACTCGCCTCTGCTCGTGCTATAATTTCAGGCGGGAACAGGAGCGAATAATGACATCATTGTATATCACCTCAACAAAAAATGCCTCCGGCAAGACTGCCGTCACCCTGGCGATTGGGCTGCACCTCAAAGCGAACGGTTATCAGGTTGGGTATCTCAAACCGATCAGCGTCGAGCCGATTTCAATCGGCGACAAGGCCGCCGATGAGGATGCCATCTTTGCCAAAGATGCGCTCAAGCTGGAGGCCGATCCCTGGGAGCTGTCTCCTGTCATGCTGACCGTAGACAGCCTTCAAGATTATCTGGCCGCGCCGGATGAGCAGGATATGATGGGGCGAGTTAAATCCGCCTGCAAAGCCGCCCAGACTGGGAAAGACTTGCTGCTGCTGGAAGGCGGCGGCGGCTTGCGGGAAGGCTACACCGTTGGGCTGCCCGTTCATCAGGTGGCCAAAACCGTGGGCAGCCGCATTCTCACCATCGTTCGTTTTGTCAACGAAATCCAACTGCTCGACGATGCTATAGCGTCGCAAGCCCTGCTAGGCGATGCTTTTTGCGGCATCATCATCAACCGCTTTCTGCCCGAATGCCGAACTTTTATTTCAAAAACCGGAGCGCCCTATCTCGAAAAGAAAGGCATTCCGGTTTTTGGTGTAATGCCTGAAACGCAGGGCCTTTCGGCGATGACGGTGGGCGAGATCGTGGCGCTGCTCAAGGCCGAGGTACTCACCAAATACTATCGCCCGTCGGCGCTGGTCGAAAACCTGACCGTCGGGGCGATGACCGCCGAGACGGCCTTGAGCCGCTTTCGGCAGTTCTCGCGTAAAGCCGTCATCACCGGCGGCGACCGCACCGATTTACAGCTTGCCGCTCTCGAAACCTCGACCACCTGTCTCATCCTCACCGGCGGCCTGCGCCCCAGCCCGCTGGTGGTCAAACAGGCCGAGGAGTTCGGCGTCTCGGTGGTGCTCACCCCCAAGAACACCCTGGAAGCTGTGGAATCTATCGAGCGCATTTACGGCAGAACCCGGCTGAGTCACATCGCCAAGCTGCGCCAATTCCAGGAGTTGATGGACAAATACTTCGACTATGACCGCCTGTACCGGGCAATTGGCTTGAAGTGAGAGGTGACGCTATGGGCTTTGTCAATTTGATTGACCTCCCCGAAAAAGAGCTCGTTCCCGGCTACCACGCGCGCTTCGTCCACACCGAGAATATGACCATGGCGTATTGGACCATCGAGGCGGGCGCGGCGCTGCCGCAGCACGCCCACCCCCACGAGCAGGTTACCAATCTCATCGAGGGCGAGTTCGAGCTGACCGTGAACGGCGAAGCCCGTATCCTGACTCCGGGGATGGTTGTCGTCATCCCCGGAGTCGTCCCCCACGTGGGCCGCGCCATCATGGCCTGCCGAATCATTGATGTGTTTTATCCAATCCGGGAAGAATATCGTTGAGATACAACCCCCGAAACGAAGATGAGCGGGCGCAAGCGCCCGCTCATCTTCGTTTCGGGGGTAAATTCACTCTTTCCGCTTGCCGACCCCCATCAACTTCAACAGATTCTCCCACCCCTTCTGCCGCTCGAAGCGCTTCAGCCGCCAGGTTCCAACAATCCCATACGGCACGAACAGCACAATCGCCACGTAAATCGCCCCGCTGATGAAGCTGGCGCTTTCGCTGAAATACTTGCTCAGCCCGAATTGCAGCAGCCGCAGCACCGCCGCCCCCACCAGCGCGCCGTTCAAGGTCCCCACCCCGCCAATCAAAATCATCAGCAATGCCGAGACCGTGAAACTCATCGCAGCCACGTTGGGCGTCACGATGGGTTGGTGCAGCGTGTGCAGCGCCCCCGCCAAAGCCGCCGTGATTGACGAGAGCGTCAGCGCGGCCAGCTTGAAATAGAACGTGTTGTAACCCAACATGCGGGCGCGGCCCTCGTTTTCACGGATCGCCACACACACCCGCCCGGTGGGAGAAGTCACGAACCGCTTGTAGAGCAGGTAAATCAACACCGTCAGCGCCACCACGATGAAATAAAAACGCAGCCGCTGCGTGGACGGGTTGAGGAAATCAGGGGCAATAACGCCCTGCAGCCCGACATCCGCGCCGGTGTATTCTCCAAACTCACGCGCCTGGATCACGATATAAAAGACCGACGCCATCCCCAGGGTCACCAGCGCAAAGGTGATACCCTTCACCCGCGGCAGAACGATGCCGAAGAGCAGCGCCTGCAGCACACCGGCTGCCAGCACCAGCCCGAGGGTGGCCCACAGCGACCAGCCGAAGCTCTTGATCATGATGCCGGTCAGGTAAGCGCCGACCGCGAAAAACATGGCGTGCCCAAACGACAGCATCCCGGTGATGCCGAAGATCAAATCGTAGCTCAGAGCGAAGATCCCCAGGATGAGAATCTCGATCACAAACCCCTGGACGAACTTCGACGAACCCGCCTCGTTCGCCAGCAAGCTGGATAGCGACTGCCCATCGTACAATGCCACGACAAACGGCAGCGCCGCCAGCACGATCAGCGTCACGAGCGACCCGAAGTTGTCTTTCGCCCGCTTCAACAAAGGCATGGCTTTGGCGGAGGGCTGTTCAGTTACGTTTTGCATCACCGTATCTCCTGCAAGATGTTGATTAAGCCACAGAGTCTACAGAGAATTAAGAGAAACATTCCATTCACCAACTCGGTGTTCTCTGTGCTCTCTGCGGCAAAAAAGTGTTTTGTTGTAGGTTCATCGCTCATTCCTTCCTGCCGAACAAACCCTGCGGCAGGAGCAGGAGGATGATGACCATCAACAGCACCGTCGAAGCTGGCACGAGCGGCGGGGTGGGTTTGAATGGCTCGGCCATAAAGGGCAGTTGGATGCCAATTTGCCCATATTTGATAATAAATTGTTCGAACAGCCCCACCAGCACCGAGCCGACCGCTGCACCCGGGTAGCTGGTCAGCCCCCCGATAGCCAGGGCGATCAACGCATTCAGCAGGAAGTGCTCCCCCATGCCGTTCGACAACCCGGTGGAGGGCGCGGCCAGCGCGCCGCCCAGAGCCGCCAGCCCCACCCCCAGGGCGAAGACCATCGTGAAGACACGCCGCACGTTGATGCCCAGCGCTTCCACCATCTCGCGGTCCTGCACCCCGGCGCGGATAATCATGCCCAGCCGCGAGCGCTGCAACAGAATCCACACCGCGACCAGCACGATCACCCCAATGATCGGCAAGACAATTTCGTTGTAAACGCGCACCCGCCCGCCGAGCACCGTGATCGTCGTACAGTGGTTGGCCAGCCAGGCGGAGAGTGTCTCTGCCGGGCAACCCTCCCCGCTGCCGGTGAAAAGCGCCGGCTTGGGCATGACGAACTCCGGCCTCCCCCACAGCGCCCGCACCACCTCGATCCCAATCGCGCTCAGCCCCATGGTGAGCATCAACTGATAGATTGGCCGGATGTACAATGGGCGGACGAGGGTAATCTCCATCACCGCACCCAGCCCGGCTCCCGACAGCGTGGCAGTAACCACTGCAAACAGGAACAGCCAGGTAGTATCGAGACCGAACAAGAATTGGGTGATGGAATCGTTGAACAGGAATGCCGCCAGCCCGATGAGAATCAGCGCTAGGTAGCTGATGATCGAAAACCAGGGGATCTTCAACCCGGAGGCTGATTCAAACCCGGAGTTCGACGCCCGCCCCAACCCGGCCAGGCTGACCGTTCCCAGCAAACCGCCGAGCAGCAATCCAATCAACGCCAACACCGGCGACCCGCTGAACGAGGCGGCATCCGGGATAATGCGCTGCCCCTGGTCAGCCATGAAACCATAGGTCACCGGGCTTTGGTCATACTGGGCGACATTCCAGAAGGCAACCGGGTAACTGGGCAGGATGACCAGCAAAACGGCAACCGCCAGCAGCAGCCCCACCCAGGGCCAGATGCGACTCACTCGCTGCGGCAACCGCAAGCGGTCGAGGAGCATTTTCCATACGGGGCCAAGCACAAACCCGGAGATGATGAAAGCCGCCGGGGTCAGTAAATCCACGAACGTATCGGGGCGAATATAAACCGTCCAGCCCACGTACGCGCCGATCATGAACAACGTCCCGTGCGCCAGGTTGAGCACATCCAGCAGGCCAAAAATCAGGGAGAAGCCCGAGGCGACCAAAAACGTCACCGCACCCACCGACAGGCTGCGCAGCAACGTCACCACCCAATCTTTGGTGGACATGCCCTGGATAGCTGTAACGAACAACAGAACGAGCACCGCCAGCGTGATCCACAGGGTGCGGTTCTTGCGCAAACTTTGAATAAGTGGCATGAGTGTCTCTCCCGTGGGTCAGGCCGCGCCCAGGTAACGCTGGATGGTCTGGGGATCGTTGACCAGATCGGCCATTTTGCCGTCCTTCACCGAGCGCCCCTCTTCAATAATGACGTAAGATTCGGCCAACTGGCTGGCGACGATGAAATTCTGCTCCACCAGCAGCACGGTGGAATCGGCGGAAAGCTGGCGGATGGCGGCGATCATGTGCTCGATGATGACGGGGGCCAGCCCCTCGCTCGGCTCGTCAATCAGCAGCACCCGATTGTCGGGCACCAGGGCACGCGCAATGGCGAGCATCTGCTGCTGACCCCCGGAGAGATGCGTCCCCGGCAGGTGGATGAGCCGCTTGAGGTCGGGGAAAAGCGTGAAGATCATCTCCTGCTTGCGAGCCAGGTCGCCCTTGCGGCGCTCGGCGATCTTCAAGTTTTCGGCAACGGACAAATCCCGGAAGATGGCGCGGTGCTCGGGGACGAAGCCAATTCCCAGGGCAGCGATATCGAAGCTGCGCATCCCGCGCAGCTCGCGCCCATCGAAGATTACCTTTCCCTGGCTGGGCGGGGTCAGCCCCAGGATGGATTTGAGCGTGGTGGTTTTGCCAGCGCCGTTGCGGCCCAGCAGCGCGGTGATGCTGCCACGCGGCACACTCACCGTCACCCCTTGCAAAATATGGTACTGGCGGATGTTGGTGTGGATGTCGTGAACTTCTAGGATATTATCCATATCGGTTGTCAGTGGTCAGTTATCAGTCATCAGTTATCAGTCATCAGTTATCAGTGAGATTACCATTAGATGCCTTTACCTGATTACTGTTCACTGATTACTGATCACTGTTCTATATAAGCCGCCGAGATACGCGGTCTGCACTTCTTTGTTGGCGGCGATCTCGGCGGGCGCGCCTTCAGCCAGCACCTGCCCCTGGTGCATCACCGTGATGGCGTCCGAGACGTTCATCACAACGTTCATATTGTGCTCGACAAGCATTACGGTCTTGTTGCCCGCCAACCGGATGCGCTGGATCAGCGCCATCAGCTCAGGCACCTGCTCGGAGGCCATGCCAGCGGTCGGCTCGTCGAGCAGGAGCAGCTCCGGGTCGGGAGCCAGAATCATGCCCAACTCCAGCTTGCGCTGATCGCCGTGCGGCAGGGCGCGCGCCAGGGTCATGGCGCGGGAGGTCAGCCCAACCAGCTCGATGACTTCCGTCGTACGCGCGATGTACTTCTTGAACCGGCTGGCATCCTGCCAGAAACGGAAATTATCATGCCCCATGGCCTGGCAGGCCAGGCGGATGTTTTCGAAAACAGTCAGGTTGGGGAAGATATTGGTGATCTGGAACGATCGCCCGATGCCCAGGTGGATGGTGCGGTGCACCGGCAAGTGGGTGATATCGCGGCCCTTGAAGATCACCCGTCCGCTGGTGGGTTCGATATTCCCACTGAGCAGGTTGAAGAACGTGGTTTTGCCTGCGCCATTGGGGCCAATGATCGAGTGCAGGCTGTTCGCCCGCACGCGGATGCTGACGTTATCCACTGCGATGAGCGCGCCAAATTCTTTGCGCAGGCTTTGGGTTTCGAGGAGGATCGTATCGTCCATGCTGTGTGTCCCTTCCCCCTTGGCCCCTCTCCCGGCAGCTTTTGGCCGCCTGGGAGAGGGGCTGGAGTAGGGAGAAGTTGGTTATTTAACCAATTTATTTACCACTCAGATTACCGTAAGGCAGATCGCCGCAGCGGTCCTTGAGAGTCTCAGGGAGCAAGCAGGGCGGCTCAGGCCGGGTGGTCTGAACGTACTCATAGAACTTGAAGTCAGGGTCAGTAACGTTGGCCAGCTTGAGGATGTACATATCCTGGATGGCAACGTGGTCTTCAGGGCGGATGTAGATCGTGCCCTTCGGGCCTTCGAATTCCATGCCTTCCAGGAGCGGGATCATCGCGGCGCCATCGGCGACATTCCCATTGGCCTTCTTGATCAGCTCGACCACCATAATGGCAGCGTTCATGCCATCCGCGTCGAACAGATCGGGCGGGACGCCGTAGCGGGCTTTATCTTCCACCGCCAGGAAATCATTGATCGGGTTATTCTGCGGGGCGGTATAGTGGTAGAGGATACCACTGGTGGTGCCAACCGCGTTGCCGAAGAAGGTGGGCATCAGCACGTTGTCAATGAACGTCGAGCCAAGCTGCATCGCGTCCAACACACCCTGGTCGCTGGCAGCCTGCATCATCGAGACGAAGCCAGAGCCAGCCCAGGTGACGATCCACGATTCCGCGCCGGAATTCAACACCTGTTCCATGTAGGGGGTGAAGTCAGTGGTTGCAACCGGAGCGAAGATATCATCAGCTACGAATTCGCCGCCGTTCAGCGTGCAGGAGTCGCGGAAGGCATCAGCGCTGCCGTGCCCGAAGGCGTAGTCTGGGGCAATCTGGACGAAGGTTTTGTATTGGGTTGGCAGGTAGGTGCACAGGTTCATCGCGTCCTGGTAGTTGTTGCGGCTGACGCGGAAGGTGTACTCGTTGAAATTGACGCCGGTGATGTCGTTGGCGGCTGCCGGGGCGACGATCAGAGGAATCTGGTTCTCGAGGGCGAGACCTTGCAGTGTGGCGGTAGCGCCAGAGCTGACCGTTCCGACCAGGATATCCACTTTCTGAACGTCAATCAGCTCGCGCGCCAGGGTGGCGGTGTTTTCGGGGTTGCTGGCGTCGTCAACCACAATCACTTTGATTTCGCATTCCTCGATCTTGAACGTGTTTTCCTTATCAGCCAGGGTGAACACAGGGCCGATGCTGCCCGGCGCGCCGGTGGCGTATTCCATTCCAAGCATGAAGCTGCGGATGATATGCGCGCCGTAGATTGCCAGCGCGCCAGAGCCATCCGTGATCAGGCCGACTTTGATCGGCTCAGCGCAAGTCAGAGGAGCTTTAGTCGGTTCCGGGGTGGGGGTGGGCTGGCCGAGGGTGGCGACGCAGTCATCAGCCGCGGTCTGGGCGGCTT
>DYIZ01000194.1 GCA_020723385.1 Candidatus Aquidulcis sp. | reverse complement strand
CCGTTTTGTCTAACCCTCTTTAGGTTTTCTAAATCTTTTTCTGAAGGACTATATCTCAGGCTGGGGTCAGATTGGTATCACCGCCTTTATCTTCGCCGATACCTGGCGCTGAACCCGGATACCGGTAACCAGCTAAAGCTGTGGAAGCCGGTAATGGCCGCGGCGCGTTTGAACGAAGATATCGAGCCTGAACGCGAGGCGTTGATCGCCTGGGTGCGGGATGGGTTGAAATAAAGCTCGAATCCAACTTACCCCGTTGACTATAGCTGACAAATTTGATAAGATTAGTATATAATTCCGCGCGCTACAGGATAGCCGGTTTCTGTGGGACCGAGACTCATCAAAAGCGCGGAGGGGGATGGTTAGATTTTGCGCGTTGGCGTTCGTTCTCTGGTCTATCCCACCTGACTTTACCGCACTGGCTTTGAGAACACACATCTATTCGTCAGCCCCGCCCGTGGGCTGAAACACACTATCGGTTTTAGTAAAAGATAAGGAGATGTTTCCATGAGCAGCCGAAACCAAACTCAAAATTCGACTCTGGTCAAGTTAGCGACCCTCCCTGAAGCGATCGAAGGCAAACTTGACGATGCTCTGCCGGCCTTCTGTAAAGCGATCACAGAAACGTTGGATGTTGATCGGGTCACGATCTGGCGGTATTTCACTCAATCGAGACAATTGCGCTGTATTACCGTTTTCGATCGGACAATGAAGAAACCCGACACGGTAGACTTTCTGGATACCCACCAATACGCCAATTATTTTTCAGCCCTGAAGACAGGCAAACCCATTGCGGTCAGCGATGTGACCCAAGACCCGCGCACAGCGGAGGTGGCGGCTGATTACTGGAAACCCTATAAAATCAGCTCGGTCATTGCATCGCCCATCGGCAAGGGAGAAAAACTTCTTGGCGTGCTGTGCTGTGAAGCCACGGGCAGTCCTCGCCAGTGGAATGATGATGATCTCTACTTTGTCAAACAGATTACTCAACTGGTTACACAAGCCTTCCACAATGATACCGCCCGCCTGCGAGCAGAACAATATATCTCGCTGCAAAGCATCATGATGGATATCGCTGCCGAGCGTGATCTGCCGGTTTTGCTGAAAACCATCGTCGAAAAAGCCACCCACCTGTGCAATGCAACCGGCGGATTGGTTTACCTCAACGATCCAGATCAAAAGGTTGTGCGATGCGCCGTCAGCTATCAAACGCCCCGCAATTACATCGGCGTGGCGCTCAAATACGGCGAAGGCGCTGCCGGTAAAGTCGCCAAAAGCGGCGAACCCCTTATGTTGGATAATTACCACAACTGGCCGGGCCGCGCCGATATTTACAAAGAGGAGCAGGTGGCCGCGGTTTTGAGCACCCCTATGCTGTGGAAAGGCAAAATCACCGGGGTCATCCAGGTGTTCCACCGCCAGGAAAACAAGCGCTTTGAGGAATTCGACCTCGAATCCCTGCGCGAGTTTGCCAGGCAGGCAGCCGTCGCTTTGGAAAATACCCGCCTTTACGATGAGACCCATCACCGGGCAATTCACGAGGAGGCGCTGCATCAAATCATATCTGCTGCTTACACCATTACGGATACCGAAGAACTGCTGAAAATTACCCTGGATCACACCCTCAAAGCCCTGGATTTGGAGATCGGAGTGGGCGCGCTGGCGGACCACCTCGTCGTTCGTAATCTCACGGCCAAAGCGGGCGGTGTGATTGCGAAGGCTGTCCAGGAAACCGATGAGGGCTTTACCCAACCGCAGGCGATCAACGATTGGCAGAATGCCTCTGGCCCGTTGGCGATCATCGCCCCGCAGATGAAGCCCATCGGGATTCGCGCATCATTGGCTGCGCCCATCATGGTCAATGAAAAGCGCTTTGGGTTCATCTGCCTGTCAGATCGCCAGGCGCGCGAGTGGGCTATCGAAGAGTACAACCTCGTAGATACGGTTTGCAGCCAACTGAGCGCAGCGATCGAGCGGGCAATCGCCTTCCAGGAAATCCAGGATCAGAGCGACGCGATGAACCGCTTGAATTCGGTGAGCGACAACCTGAACCGCGTGCACAGTTTCAACGATATCCTGGGTGTTATTGGGGAAGGCGTCACGATTCTCAGCGATACGCCGCGGGTGGCGATTTTCCTGCTCCTGTCCGACAAGAATATTGTCCCCTCCTGGTACAAGGGTGTGACGCGCACCTACGTCGAGCAGGTTGTTGCCCGGGAGAAAGAAAGCTCCGGCTATCAACTCTTTGGCAATCCGACCCCGGTGTTGATCCCGGAGAAAGCGCGCTCGCCCCGGGAATCGGCCCTCAATAAAATCCTGGATACCGAAATGTTCCGCTCCATTGGTGTCTGGCCTCTCGTTTACGAAGGGCGAGTCATTGCAACAGTGGTTTGTTACTACAATAACCCCCACATCTGGACTCGCAGTGAAAAGGACATTATGCAGGCCTTCACCCGCCAGGCTGCGGTTGCGCTGGAAAATGCCTGGCTGTACGGCCAGCTCGAGGAACACTATCTGCAAACGGCGCTGGCTCTGGCGAACGCCATGGATGCACGGGACGGGGCAACGGTGGATAATGAGCGTATGGCGCAGTGGGCCGAAGCAACCGCACAGGAGTTGAGACTGTCCACTCAGGACATGGTCAGTATTCACTGGGCAGCTTTGATGCACGATGTTGGCAAGAGCGTGGCGCCGGATCATCTCGTGAAAAAAGCCGGCCCGCTCACCGATGAAGAGTGGAATATCATCCGCAGGATCCCTGTCGAGGGGCAGAAGATTATCCTCCCTGTAGCGCGTTTACACAGCGTTGCCACCCTGATCCGTCACTTCCGCGAGAAGTACGATGGCAGCGGTTACCCGGACGGGTTAAAAGGCGACCAGATTCCTATGGGCGCGCGCATCCTGGCCGTTGCAGACGCGTATGGCGCGATCATAGACCGGCGCGCCTATAAGCCTCCCCGCACTCACAAAGAGGCGGTTCAGGAGCTAAAGCGCTGCGCTGGCAAACAGTTCGATCCTCAAGTGGTAGAAGCGTTTTTGCGGGTAGCAGAAGACGCGGCTCATCCTCTTTGACCCCTCTCCCGATAGAACGCTAAATCCCCTCTCCCATTGCTGAAGGTTGCAACTGGAGAGGGGATTTTTATGTAGCCGTCGGACAGTTTCCCCTGACCTGTGCGGCGATTCCGAATGGTTGAAACTTTGGTTGCGAGCTAGACTGGATTTTCCTGCCCGCGCCCGGAGAGCACATACCATGCGATACTGATGGCAACGATGATGATGCCGGTCAAGATGAGCGCCGGCCTCATTATGGTGTTGCACGGCATATCACTGGTGCAAACGCCAATCAGCCATGTTGGCAGTGAGATGACCAACGCGCCCAGGAGAACGCCAACCAGTGCTAAAACGCGTTTGCTCTCCTTGCGTCGGGTGAACAACGTCATCCCGCCCACTGCAACCAGCGGGACGGCAACGCCCATTTCGGCCTTTGCGGTCCAATGACATTTCATGGGGATGGTTTTCCCATTGGCCAGTGTGATCGCCTTTCCCTGGGATTGACAGTCACTGAATTGGGGCAGAATCCCAACGACCAGGGCCAAAATGACGAATATCGCTCCTAACACTTTCATGGTTTTTCCTCCGAATGAGAAGATAGGTTTGATTTGGATAGCGTTTGGTTGCGCCAATATGGATTTCGTACAACGGTATCTGTGGGTCGGCCACTCCTTTCAGAAGACTATCCAGCTTGGGTTGGCGTAATTGCCTGGAAATCGAGCCGGCGTCTGATCTGATCAACCGGAATCAGGCGGATTGCTCTTTCCCAGGATGTTATTGACATAAGTGAGGATACGTTCGGGGGCGGCAGGCTTGACCAGATATTTGTCCCCGTTCCCATTTTTCTCGTCGGCAGCCGATAGCTGGCCGGGATAAGCTGTGAGGATCAACGAAGGCAGTGTGGGGTATCGGCAGCGAATCTCTGTCAGCAAAGTTGACCCATTCACCCCCGGCATTTCGAGATCGAGTAGAACCAGATCGAAATTGTCTATACTGAGACTGTCCAGGGCCTCCCGAGCAGAAGAAACCGTCGAAACCATGTAGCCAGCCCGCAGTAAGACGAGCGCCAGGGTATAGCGCAGAGAAAATTCGTCATCAATGATCAGGATAGATTTATTCGGCGCCATATAGATCTCGCGCTGATGCATCATAAATACCGGTATTTGGGATGAAGTGTCTGTTTCCATAATGATCGGGCCATTATAAAGACCGCACGCTACAAGGTTGTAGTGACCCGTTCGAAGCTCACTACTAAGATATTTCGAAACTACCAAGCCATGTCATGCTGATGAGCGTCCCTTCGACAGGCTCAGGGCAGGTTTTTGCGACGAAGCATCTCGCGTGGCCCATTTCGAGACCCTTCGCTCCGCAAAGAACGCTCCGCTCAGGGTGACATTGGTCTATGGCTGAGTTGTTACGATATTTCCTATTTTACAGAATTACCATTCTTGAAACATTGGAATTGTTTGGTATTTATTGGCGCAGTGTCAATATATGGTTTCCACCCGTAACCATGCAGCTCTCTGGGCGCGTCGAGCGCAGTCGAGATGCTCACAGAGACACTTCGGCCAGCAACAAAGACTCCCGGAGTTTTGGAAACTCCGGGAGTCTTCCCTGATGGTTTTGCGCTAACGCTTTCGGCTTTGCTTATGCCACCAAACGGTAGCCCACGTCCCGCACGGTGATGATCATACGGGGTGTACTCGGCTCGGCTTCCAAAGCTTTACGAATTTCGTGGATCTGCCAGCGCGCCATCTCGCGCGATTCCCGCCTCCCCAGGCTGTAACCTTGCGACTCAGCCACCAGGGTTTCGTAGCCGACCGCGTTGGGCGCGTGCCTCACCAGCGTCACCAGGTAATCGAAGGTGGAAGGCGGCAGGGGAATGAACTGGTCATCTTTCGACACGTGCCGTGAGTGGAGATCAATGGTGAGCGGGCCGCGCCGCAAATAGCGCGCCGGGTCGGTGGGCGGCATAACGCTTGGAACGGTGGGCGGCGGCGACTCGACGCCATCTA
Source organism: Candidatus Aquidulcis sp. (assembly GCA_020723385.1). Taxonomy (GTDB): domain Bacteria; phylum Chloroflexota; class Anaerolineae; order Anaerolineales; family UBA4823; genus DYIZ01. Next base: position 5,620 of record DYIZ01000194.1, on the reverse strand, counting down.
TCTGATGCAGCTCACTGAGCAGGCCCTGGATTTGCGAGACCAGCTCGCGCCGCCGGCGGGGCTGCTGCTGCTCGGCCAGGATTTCCTTCACCCGAGCGAGAATCAGCGGCGGGTCAATCGGTTTTAATAAGTAATCGCGCGCACCTTGCCGGACGGCTTCCATGGCTGAGTCGAGCGTGGCGTGCGCTGTCAGGATCAGCACCGGCATATCCGGGTATTGGCTGCGCAGCTCCGGGAGCAGGGTCAACCCGCTGGTGTCGGGCAGCTTCAAATCGAGAAAAACGAGATCGTAAGCGCCGGCCTTTAAATTATCCCGGGCTGTTTTGCCGTTCTCAGCGGTGGTAACGACATACCCTTCGCGCTGAAGGATCAGCGCCAATGTCCGGCGCAGATTGACTTCATCGTCAACAACGAGAATTGTGGCTGTGCCTGTCATCGTTATTTCTCCTCTTTTCCATCCATCATCAAGACCACCCCTTGCCGCTCTTTGCCCACACCCCTGAAGGGTGTGCAAGACACCCGGCATTGAATGGTTTTTCCACGGCGGTTGATAGCCTGCAAGGTTACCTCCCGGCTGTCGGCTTTTTCATCGAGAATGGAGCGGATGGGCAGCTTCAACTGCTCGACCGGCAGGCCAATGTCCAGCCCCAACAGGGATTGGCCCATGATCTCATCGGCGCGCAGCCCCCACAGATCTTCGGCCTGGGTGTTCCAGTTCAGGATGTGGAATTCCCGATCCACTACCACCACACCCGCGCTCAGGTTGCCCAGGATCGTTTCCAGGAATGCTTTGGAGTCGTTCAATTCAGCGGTGCGCTGGCGCAGCTCGTCGTTGATCGTCTCCAGCTCTTCGTTGGTAGATTGAAGCTCCTCGTTCATGGTTTCCAGTTCTTTGTTAGTGGATTGCAGCTCCTCGTTGGTGGTTTCCAGTTCCTCAACGGTGGATTGCAGCTCCTCGTTGGTGGTTTCCAATTCTTCATTGGTGGATTGCAGCTCCTCGTTGGTCGTCTCCAATTCGGCTTTGGAAATTTTCAATTGTTCTTCCAGTCGCTTGCTGCGGGTGATTTCGGCAAAGACGATGCTGACGCCGATCAGGTGGCTGCTATTGTCCGCCAGGGGGAGGATGTGAACATCCAGAAAGATGCTGGTCCCATCGGCGGTTGGCTGCTCGACATCGGGGATCGTCAGGGCATGGTGTTCGGCGATCACCTGTTCGATCAGGGGGCGCAGCCCCAACGGGTGGTAGCAGATCTCCAGCTCGTGGAGCATGCGTCCCAGGGTTGCCGGGGTGAGGCCAAACATCGTTTTGGCTCTCTCATTGGCCAAAAGCAGCACCCCGTTGGCATCCACGATCAGATGCGCTTCAGGCGCGGAGTCGAAGGCCAGGTCTCTCATGCGTATCTGGCGGCTTAACCGGTTAGCGATGATCTCCTCGCCGGTTTGCCCCAACGCCAGCAGGCGCTCGCGCATCTCCGGTCTGGGCACCTTCGAGAAGAAGCGATATTTCAGATCCAGCGGGGTGAATAAGTTGGCGTGAGTCAGCAGCATCTCGGCTTTGCCGAGGTAAAGGATGCCGGTGTCATTGAGGGCAAAGTGGAAACGGGCCAGGATGCGTCCCTGGGTCTCGGCGTTGAAATACATCAACGTGTTGCGGCAGACCAGCAGGTCGAGACGCGAGATGGGGGCGTCTTGCACCAGATCGTGCTGGCCGAAAATGACCGCCCGGCGCAGATCGCTGTTGAAGGAATACTGACCATTTTGATGTGTGAAATATTTGTCGCGCAGCTCGCCCGGCACAGCCTTGAGATCATCCGGTTTATAGATTGCCAGCCGGGCCTGCGAAAGGGCCTCTTCGTCCATATCGGTGGCGTAGATTTTCACCCGCTGGCGAAACGCCTCCGGCCCCAGGTATTCGACCAGCATGATCGCCAGCGAGTAGGCTTCCTCGCCCGAGGCGCAGCCGGCGCTCCACACCCGGATAGGCTCCTGCGGGCCTTTTTGCTCCACCAGTCGCGGCAGTATTTCGGCGCTCAGGTAATCCCAGGTAACCTTGTCACGAAAAAAGGAAGTGACGTTGATCAGGATGGTGTTGAACAAGAGCGGGAACTCGTCGGGATGAACCTGCAAATAATCAAGGTAGTCGCCGAAGCTGCTCATGGACAGGGTGTACAGTCGCTTTTGCACGCGCCGCATCAAGCTGCCGCGCTTGTAGCCGGTGAAATCGAACCCGCGGCTGTAACGCAGATAATCGAGCAAAGATTCGAACTGAGAATTGGATGCCTCTTGGGGTGTCATGAGACTTCGCCTTTCATCACCAGGGTCACCAGGGCTGCGGCAATCTCATCCAGCGGGAGAGAGAAATCCACACATTTGGTTTGCAGCGCCGCCGCTGGCATTCCCGAAAACTCGGCGGATTCGATACTCTGGCAAATCACCGTGCCGCCCATTTTCTTGATGGCCTGCACCCCCATACTGCCGTCGCTGCCGGTGCCTGTCAGCACCACGGCGATGGCGTGTTCTTTATGGCTGGCAGCAACCGACTCGAAGAGCAGGTCTGCCGAGGGGCGCACGAAATGCACCAGCTCGGATTGCGAGAGCGACAGGGTGCCATCGCCATTGACCAGCAAATGGCGGTCGGGCGGGGCGATGTAGACCGTCGCCGGGTGGATCGTTTCGCCTTCTTCGGCTTGTTTCACCCGCAAGGCGGTGCGGCGGCTGAGAATCTCGGCCATCAGGCTGCGATGGCGCGGGTCGAGGTGCTGCACCACGACGATGGTTGCCGGAAATTCGGCAGGCAGGCTGGAAAGCACTTTGTTAATGGCAGTCAACCCGCCAGCCGAAGCCGCAATGGCGACCACGTCGAAGGCGGGGAGGGGTGGAGAAGGTTTTTCTTGTTTTTTCATAGGATTACCTGACTGTCATTGCGAGGATCGGCGCTTTCCCGGCCCGAAGCAATCTCGCAAATACTGGGAGACTGCTTCGCAAAAAACGCCCGCAGTGATACATCGCGCGGCTTCCAGCCGCAACCAAAGAATCAACGCAGAGACGCAGAGTTGCAGAGACACAGAGTTGTTTTGATTTTTCTTCGCGGCTCAGTATTTCTCTGCGACTCTGCGTTAAAGATTTTCGCGAACCGGGCAAATAATGATCGGTAATTCTGTAAAAGTAAGTTCCTTGGGAGCGTCCTTCGCGAAGCATTCTCGGGGGTTGCTTCGTCGGGCTGACGCCCTCCTCGCAACGACACTTTAAATTCAACCCTTTTCCCTCCTCACCGGCAGCCACACGGTGAAGGATGCCCCCTCGCCGGGCTGGCTCTCTGCCTCGATGCGCCCATTGTGCCGTTGGATGATTTCGTAGCAAATCGCCAACCCTAAACCAAGCCCCTTCTCTTTGGTGGTGAGGAACGGCTCGAACAACCTGGATTTCACCTCGGGTGTCAGGCCGGGTCCCGAATCTTTGAAGCGGATTCCCGCCCAGCCGCCGTCTTCCGACAAGAATAAGTCTACCATTAAATCTCCGCCATTGGGCTGCATGGCGTCAACGGCGTTCAGGCCAATATTGAGAAAAACCTGTTTGAGCTGGTCGGGGATGCCGTCCACTTTTTGACCTGCAAATGGCTCGGCCTCCGGCGGCGGCATCACCCAGCGCACGTGCTTTTCAAGGAGGTGCCCCCCCAGCAGCGCCTGGACTTCGGCCAGCAAAGCTGGTAAAAACACCGGCCGGTTTTGCCCTTTCACCGGCGGGCGATAGACCTCGCGCAACTGCGCCACCAGGTTAGACAGCCGATCGGTTTCGGCGGAAGCCATCGTCAGGAACTCGTAAACCGGCGCTTCGGTGGGAATATCTTCCCGGCTGAGATACAGACAGTTCTTGATCGTCTGCAGCGGGTTGTTGATCTCGTGGGTGATCGAGGCCAACATGCGCCCCATGGCGGCGAACTTTTCGGATTGCACTAACTGATCGCGCACCATCTGCTCCTGGCGCAGCGCTTCCTGCAGCTCGTTATAGAGGCTGGCATTTTGAATGGCCTGAGCGGCGCGGTCGGCCAGGTTCTGCAGGAAAGCCTGGTCTTCAGTGGTATAAGTCTTGCTGCCCGGATCGCGCACCAACCCCATCGTGCCCATCGTCTGACCCTGGGCGCGCACCGGAACCAGTATCGTGCCAGACAGCCCAACCTGCTCGAGGTAGGGCAGGTATTCGGGCGGCGTCATAGCGCGCAGCGAAGCCTGGTCAACTTCTGGTATGAGCAGGGCCTGGCCGCTGCGAAAAACCTGGCCTGCGTAGCCAACCTCCACGCCCAGCCTGGCAGCCAGAAAAGAGTCTTGTAAGAGCTGTTGAAATTCAGGACGCTGGTGATAGCAGGCGACCGGATCCAGCCACAGGCCGTCGGTTGAGACGAGGCGGATGATACAGGCGTCGCCGATAGCTTGCGTGGCGGTGCGCGCCACACTATCCACAATGGTCTGTATGTCCAGGCTGGCTTCTGCCAACTGGCGGGAGCCTTCGGCCAGCGCCAGGGCGCGCGCCGCATTCTGGCGAACAGACTCCTCGGCTTGCTTGCGTCCGGTGATATCTTGCTTGATGGCGATGAAGTGCGTGATCTCGCCTGTCTCGCTGTGCAGCGGGGTGATGATTTGCTCCTCGGTGTACAGGCTGCCGTCTTTGCGGCGGTTGATGATCTCACCCTGCCAGATTTTCCCATCGAGAATGGTTTCCCATAAATCCTGGTAGAAGTGAGGGGGGTGCTGCCCCGAGTTCATCACCCTCGGGGTCTGGCCGATAATTTCCGCTTCGCTGAAGCCGGCCATTTTCACGAAAGCCGGGTTGCACCACTGGATCGCGCCGGCCCGGTCGGTGATGATGATGCCGTTGGCCGCGGCCTGCATGGCCGTGATTTGCAGGTGGAGCTGGGTCTCGGTGCGTTTTCGCTCGCTGATATCGCGCACGATCCAGCGCAGGGTGACAGGTTCGGAGCGGTAATGCACCCTGGTGACAGTTATAGATACTGGAACATCCTTTCCATCCCTGGGGCGAAGGGCCAACTCACGCGATTGGACGCCGCTCTGGCTATCGAAACTGGTGATCAGTTTGTCCAACATGATATGATCGTTGGGTGCGATGAAAACGCGCAGGGGTTTTCCGATCAGGTGGTCTTGCGCGACCCCCAACAACCCGGCAGCCGCCCGGTTGGCTTCGAGCAGCGCGCCATTTTTATCCGTCACCAGGTAGCCATCCGGGGCAAACTCGAACAGGTGCAGGTAGCGTTGGCGTTCGCCCTCGAGCACCTTGTGGGTGTCTAGGAGCATATCGTTATTGGTGCGCAGCTCTTCCTCGATGACTTGCAGCTCCTGGACGGTGGAAAGCAGCTCCTCCTGCGCCCGCCGCCGCTCGGCAATTTCGGCTTCGAGCCGCTGCTGCGAGGCCAGCAGCTCATCGTTATTTTCACGCAGCTCCTCCTGGGCCACTTCCAGCTCTTGCATGTTGGTTTCGAGCTGTTCCTGCGTTTTCTGTCGCTCGGCAACCTCGGCCAGCAACTGGCTGTTGGCGATCTTCAGCTCCTGCGTGCGTTCCTGCACGCGCAGCTCCAGCTCGTCACGCGCCTGGCGCAGGGCATTCTCCG
>DYIZ01000193.1 GCA_020723385.1 Candidatus Aquidulcis sp. | reverse complement strand
AGTTTCGTTCTCGTGCTCAGAATATGTCACCTACGATTTTGTCCGGTAGAAAATGTATTGGATAGGATTTCGCCTGGAATCCTACTTTCAAAAAAGCGATAGCAGAACATCTGATTGAGACGAAAAGGGGTATGATCATCCGATGGCTGAATCTGAAGGGATCGGAGAGAGCGGAGGATGAGTAAAATGACAAAATAGTTTATCAAAAACACGCCAACAGTATCTAAATTGCGGGAGAACCCCTTTTAGTTTATCAAAAACAATAGGCACATTCGTGATGCGTGCTGTGAACTGTCAGGTGGAGCCATTATATCGAACGGCCGGCTGTGTATTTCATCTCCGATTCTTCCAAATCTTCGCCGTCCGGCTGCCAGTTTTCAAATCCGCTTTGGGTCTCAATCGCCTGCTTGTAATGCAAAAAGCCCCTCTGTTGAAGCAATGACCGAACCGGGATGAACAGAATGAATCCTGTTCATCCCGGTTCGGTTCGAAATTAATCAGCTCTTCGGGGTTGGCGTAATGCGATCAACGAAGTCCGTGCTGCAATTGTTCGTATCGCGGTTGGCGGGTGAGCGTTCGATGGAGTGCCCGATGGCGACCCCCGGATGAGGGGTAATGCCGCCGTAAGACCCTCCTTCGTAGACCACCGCATCCACCACGGTATTCGCACTGTTGAGCAGCAGCACCTCATCCCCGGTGTTGGAGAGTGCGATCAAGCCTGTGCCCCAGGCCGAGTACCGGGTCATGTTCGGCACTGTCGCATCGGTGTTGGTGATCTCATAGTTTGGCTTGACCCCATACAGGGCGAAGAATCCGGTGGATTTCAAGGCCACCACGATCTTCTGCCCGGCGGCGATGGAAGCGCCAGCCGGGAATTGGTACATCCCTTCTACGCCGCCCGAAGTCTCCTCGTCGCCGATCTTGTACCCGGTCAGGCTGATGGCGCTGCCGGTCGGATTGTAGATCTCGATCCATTCTTCGAGCGTGTCGTCGCCGGGTGTGTCATAGAACACCTCACTGATGAGCAGGTAGTTCGGCGCGGCAGTCGTCGGAGTCCGGGTGGGCGTGCGGGTTGGGGTGCGGGTGCGAGTGGGTGTATACGTTCGGGTAGCGCCCGAAGTCGCTGTGGAAGTTGGGGTGCGGGTGGCAGTTTTGGTTGGGGTTTTGGTAATTGTCGGTGAGGCTGTTTTGGTTGGGGTGCTCGAAGGCGTAAAGGTTCGTGTTACAGTAAAAGTTGGGGAAAAGTATACCGTTGCGGTCGCGGTGGAGGTGCGCGTAGGGGTACGCGTCGGCGTGGCCGTAGACGTTGCCGTAGCGGTCGCGGTTGCCGTGGGAGTGGGGGTGCTGGGATTGGTCGCAACGTAGGGCGTGCCATTCACCGTATAGTTCACACCGTTGCTGGACAGGATCGTAATATCACCATTGACGATGATGGCCGCCCCATAAGCAACCGGGGGATCGGGATCGCCGTAATTGGTGAGGTACACGGTGCTGGCAGCCAGCAAGCGATTGAGCGAATCCTGGTTGGGGTGCGAGTAATCGTTAGCGCCCAATGATATGAGCGACACGGCTGGGAGCAGGTAGTCAATGTATGGCTGGTGGTTGGAATGCCCGGAGCCGTGATGGTTGGCGTGTACGACCTCGATGTCGCCGATCCTGGGGCCGGCGACGGTCTCCTCATCGTTGTAGACGTAGCCGTAAGAGCTGGTTGCATACTCGCCATCCAGATCGCCCGCGGTGACGTAATCCAACAACCCATAGGTGATCTTCAATACGATGGAGTAGTCATTCTCCGAAGGCGGGTGCGCCTCGGTGTGGTGATCCCCGGATACCGGTGTGACCCCATCGGCCATCATCACGCCATCGGCATCGGCCATCACGATGGTCACGACCACGCCCCCGCCCAGGTCAATCTGAGAAGTCGAGCCGACGATGGCGGTCTCCCGGTTCAGCTTGGTGTTATTCGGGTTGAAACCGGTGGGGCGTGTGTCGGTGGCGTAGCAGACCCAATGATTCCCGGTTCCCGAGATGTCGCCGACATTGTGCCAGACGATCTCATCGAACTGCTCATGGCAAACCCCATCGCCGTTGGTATCCACCCAGACGCCTGAATCGCGGTCCACCATCTTGCCGATGGTGTAGCCGTAGGTTTCGACGATGTCGTAGATGCCGCCATAGCCAATCGTGCTGTGTCCGGTGGCATCGAACTCGACATAGCCCAGGTGGTCGGCGTGCAGGTGGGTCAGCACGAGATAATCGAGATGTGAAAACCCGGCCCCCATGATGGATTGGATGCGATTGTGAACGTAGGCCGCGTTGGCGCTGCCGTTCCAGTTGGTCTCGCCCACGTCAATCAGCAGCGTCTTGCCCGATGGGCTGACGATGAGCTGGCTGTCGGCCTGTTCAACGTCCAAAACGTAGATGGCAAACGTGCCGGGCGTCCAGGCGTTGATCGAGATGGGCGAATCTGGCCCTTCGGGGGTTGGCGATTCCTCGGGAGATTGCTTCTCCTCGGAGGCGGGTTCATCGGCCTCGGGGGTGGCGCTCTCCGCGACCGGAGTCGGGACTTCATCTCCGGCCAGCCCCGGCGTGGCGCTGAGAATCAGCCCAATGGATAGGATCGAAAAGACAACGAACAGGTAGGTGAAATACTTCGATAGCGCCCCCCATTTGGCGGTCGACTTCATAGTGCCCTCCTCGATGGGATTGGATCGGTTGTGCGGGAAGTAACCTGTAAGATACCTTACAGAATTGTAAGTAAATTATATCATACCGATACGATCTCTTTGACCCGCCCGATCTGCCCATTTTCCAGACGCACCTTGATGCCGTGTGGATGGGTGGCAGATTTGGTCAGAATATCTTTGACGATGCCTTCGGTGAGCTTGCCGGTAGCCTGGTCTTGCTTTTGCACGATGCGGACGCGCATCCCTGGCTGGATGTTGGCGCGGTGTGTACCATCCATGGGTGAATTAGCCCTTCTTTCTTGTAATCTTATTGCTGCCGTCGTTGCCGCAGATGTAAACGCCGCCATTGCCGGCCGCCGCCAAGTTATTCTTCTGGAAAATTGTTCGACGTGATCTTCGATGAATTGTTGAAAATCTGGAAGTGCGTCGCAACTTGCCTACCCGCCTGCCAGCTTAACCTTGTAGCCAAGCTTACGTAATGCCTCCGCGATTTTCTCGCGATGGTCGCCCTGGATTTCAATCACGCCATCCTTGACCGCTCCACCGCTGCCGCAGACCCGTTTGAGTTGTTTGCACAGTGCATTCAGATCAACTTCCGAAAGAACCAGGTTCTTCACCAGTGTTACCATCTTCCCGCCGCGGCCTTTAGCGTCGCGGTGCAGGTAGGCAGTCTGCTGCCGGGGAGGCAGTGAAATCACTTGAGCAGGTTGAGAGCATTTGCTGCGTAGGTCTCCCTGTTCGGAAGACCAGACAGTGGGATGGTCATCTCGGGGCATAGATCATTTTCTCTCGAAGCAAGTGTCAATAGAACAGCCGCTCACAATTCGCAGGAGCGGGTCAAACCTACACTACCGGGGGAGTATTGCCTGGATTGCCTGACACCACCGGGCGCGATGGCGTAGCCCAGTTTGTTGAATAGGGCTTGCTTGGGGGCGTTGGTGATGCTTGTGCAGGTTTTCAGCATCGGGTAGCGGGGTAGATTTCCGCGCTGACGTAAAAACGCTGGGGGTGGTAATCACTGGAACTTTGTCCGTAGGAGGCAAACCCAACCGCTTTGCCATCCACCTCAGCAATCCAACGCCGGAATTTGCACTTGGGGTTGCGATTCTGGTCGGCCGCGGCCCAGGCTGCCGGGGTGCGCGGCCATTCCGGCCAGACAATTTGCTGGCTGTTGTGAATATCCACCAGTGCGGGATAATCGGCGGGCGTGAAATCTCGAATTATCATCAGTTCCCTTCTTGCAGATGGTACATTTTCCAGTTGTGGGCGGGAGTATAGCCCAGTTTGAGCGCCAGACGCACCGAGACGTCGTTGGCGGCATCCCAATGAGGGTCGAGACCGTTTTCGAGGCAGTACTCCAGCAGGGCTACGCCCAACTGTGTTCCCAGCCCCTTTTGGCGGTGACGCGGGTCGTCGTTGTAGTCCACGCGAATGTAGACTTCCAACACCTGGTTGCGAATCGGGTAATTGGCTGCGGCAAACCCGACGATTTTCTCGTTTTCCAACAGGCAGAAACCGGCCCCTTGCTGGAGAAAATCTGCGGCAGTGAAGAATTTACAGAGTAAATCCTGGTACAACATGTCTTCCTGGTCGTTGATGTGTGTTTCGTCAATCGGAACAATGCTCAGCCCGGCGGGCACTTCGCTTTTCAGACGGCGCAAATGCTCCAGGCTAAGCGAGGCTGAGTCAAAGCTGGCGCGCTGGTGGGTGATCAGCTTTTCGCCAAAATAAGCAGTCAAGGGCCGATCCCATCGGTCGCTGGAGGGAACCAGCCAGCTATCGGCAGGAAGCATTTCGAGCAGGGGCGCAACGTCTTTGGTATCCGGGTCGCCCCACAGGAACCAGGCCGGGGCAGTGTAAAAACAGGCCAGGGTGGGTTGGGCTTTGTCATCCACCCAGATTTCGGGGGTGAAAAACTCGATGGCAAAATTGATGTAATTGCTGAAATGCTCAAATTGTTGGAAGATGGCGTAGTATTTTGGGCTATCAGCCTGGGCAACTTTGATCAGCGGGGTGGCGGTTGATGTGTGCATGGTTTTGTCTCCTTCACGTGGCCGGTTTCATCAGAGCGGCAGCAAAGCCTTGATATTGCGGCAGGCCACCTCGACCGTTTCCGGCGAGCCGACCATGTACGGCACTTTGAGCTTTTGGCTGACCGAGAGAATCGTGGCTTCATCCGGGCTGCCGTTGGCAAACTGACGGGTTTCCTCTTCGGTCAGGTCTTCCAATTGCCCAAGCTGTTTCAGCGCGGCGCGGTTGGCCGGGCAGGGGTACTGGCACTTCATACAGCCCACAAACGTGTGATGAACGCCAGCCGGAAACCACTCCGGGAAGTTGCCCTGTACTTCATTGTAGAGCGGCATGCAGCGTTTGATATCAATGACAAAATTATCGGCGCGGATGGCTCCCATGGGGCAGTGTTCCAGACAAATGAGGCAATCCTGGCAAAGGTTCAGCGCCCGGATTTCCTGCCAGCCGTCGGTCTCAAAGCGATAATCCGTCAGGTAGGCGTGCAGGGTCAAGACACTGCCCATGCCATCCACATAGCAAATGTTATTGCCGCCATAGCGCCCCAACCCGCTGCGCACCGCCAGCAGCTTGAGATGATAGGTGTAAACCTGCTTCAGTTGGTAGCCGGGCGCGCCGATAATATCATTCTGGACGGTCTCGGTCAGCATTTTCCCGGTCAGGCCGGGTTCATAGTAATTGGATGGCATGGTTGCCGGAATGCGCTGACCGTTATATTGACAGTGAAACAGCTTGGGCGGGACCGAGAGCGCCAAAATGATGATGGATCGGGCGTTGGGGAAACTTTCGGGCAGGGTAAAACCCATCTGGCTGACATAGCTCTGGAAGATTTCAGCGTTGCTGATCTGTCCGGCGCGGCGCAGTTTTTCGATGTCTTCCTGCAAATCTGACAGGCGCTCAATGGGCAGGGTGCGGTATTGATAGGGGAACCGTGCCATAGTGGCATCAATCGTTCCCGAAAATGGAATTGGTTTTTCATCAATCATCTTATTTTCATCGTCGACAATCGCGAATGGCATACTTCTTACTTTTGCAGGTTGGTAATTATTTCCGCACTGACCCAGTACAGATCGCCTTTATAGGTATAGAACAGGTATTTTCCGTCCGGGGAAATGGTCGCAATCGAGGCGGCCGCCGGGATATTCTGTCGCGCCAGGCTTTTGGGACCGCCCCAGCTTCCATCAGGCTGGGGAAACAGGGCTGTCAGGTTGCCGTCGCCATCATCATAAACCAGGTAGCTGCCATCCGGGGCAATGGCCGGGTGGACGCCATCGAACAAGTCTTCAAAGGCGCTAAAGCGCCCATCCACCAGGCTGACTTTAGTCAGCCTGGGCCTACTATTGGGCGTAAAGCTGGTGACATAGATTCGGCCGTTCTGATCCGAACTGACAAACATGCCTTCGCCCACATAGCGGGCTTCCGACCAGCCTGATGAAGTGCGATCTACGGCCCAAATGCCGGCATCCGAAGTGCTGGTTATCCCGGCTGGCGCAGGACGGAACCAGCCAAAGTAGAGAATTTTATTATCGGCAGTGACATGCGGCTCAAAAGCCGGATATTCAGCCGAAAAAGAAACCGGAGCGGGGGCAGTCCAGACGCCATTGATTAAATGTGTCTCATACAGAGCGTTTGTTTGTCCATCCAGACGGCGGGTGAAATAGAGTTCCGTGCCATCCGGGGAGAAGCTGGCGGCAAATTCTGTCGCCCCGTCTGTGGAAATCAGACCCGGCGCAAAGATCTGCGGCACCAGACCAGGCGGGGTTTGCCCCAGATAGGCGCTGCTCCCTGTGCCAACATCCACTTTCATCAGGTAGATTTCAAACTGCCGGGTCAATCTCGAACCAACAAGCAGGCAACTCCCATCCTCAAGTTGAAGCCAGCTCCGTAAAATGTTATGCTGCCCGGCCGGTTTGATGGTCTTTTCCCAAACCAGCTCGCCGTCAGAGGCTATTTTGGCGACCGAGATCGCCGACGGATATCTCCCGGAAAAATCTTTCACCCAATCTCCCGCCGCGATGTATCCTCCGTCGGCGCTTTGAGTGACCACCATTGGGTAGTCCAGCATTGTAGGATCACCGAATTGGCTGGTCCAGACATCTTTGCCTTCTCGATCTACTTTAATAAACAGGAAATCAGCCAGCGTTCGGGCTGTATCATCCGCAGGCGCGTACGATGCGGCAATGAGATACTGATCATCGGCGGTGTGCAGCAAGTCTAAGGCTGAAATGGTCTCTTCTTCCCAGGTGCGTTCCCAAACCTTTTGGCCGCTTTCATCCACTTTTAGCAGGTAGGCATCGTCGCCGGGTTCTGGGTAGCGCAGCAGCGAGGCTAACACAACAAAACCGCCATCTGCCGCCGGGACGCCGCCGCTGGCTACCAGGTTATTTTGGTCTCCAAAAGTGTTTGACCAAACCAGGCCGCCAGCGGCATCCACTTGGGCCAGATAAATATTGCTGCGCCCGGCAAAGCCGCCGTACCCAGCCGCGCCAGGGTCAGCAACGATGTCAGTGGGGTTGACAATGTTGCCCCAGAGCATGAAGCCGCCGTCAGCCAGTGCGCGCACCGAGACCATTTCATCAAGCGGGCCGCCATAAGCCTGCGACCAGATTTCGTTGCCTTCCGGGTCAACTTTGACGAGGTAAGCATCTGCGCCGCCTGCGCCAAATGATTTGGTCATACCAGCCAGGAGCAGGTTGCCATCGCCCGTGAGGGCGATGGAGAGGCCTTCTTCGGCTTTATCGCCGCCATAAGTTTTTTCCCATAGCTTTTTGCCGTCTGCGTCTGTGCGGATCAGGTAGATGTCGCCGCTGAGACCTGTGCCGTCCATGTCGAGGCCGGCTGTGCCTGCGATGTAAAAACCGCCATCGTCAGCTACCAGAACATCTTCGCCCATGTCCCCGGCTGTTTTCTGGTAGGTCTGGTCCCACAGGATGCGTGGGATTTCGGGGGTGGGGGTGGCCGTCGGTTCCGCCGTGGCAGTTGAGGGGAGCGGCGTATTGGTGAGCGGAACGACCGTGGCCGTGGGGGGGATTGGGGTGGCCGTCAGCGGAGCGGGCGTTTTGATGGGCGGAACCGCGATAATGGGAGTGGGAGCCACTGTGGGGGCGGCTGCCGGGTCACAACCGATGAGTGAACTTAGCAAGAAGACCAACGTGATCAAGATTTTGGTTTTTTTCATCGTGTTTTCCATTATTTTCTCAGCAGGATCTGTTGAACAGTATGAGGACCTATTTCCAGCCAGGTGGTTAGCCGGTTTGGTTCAGCCACAAAGCATTGTCTTTCTGATCGTTTTCGAGGACAGCGTTCAGGTCGCCGTTGTTGTCCAGATCACCCGAAGCTGCCGTTATCCGTTACCCAGGGATTGACCGTTGTCGGTCAGGATTGGGGCAGCGCTGCCATCGTTAAGTCAGAGCCGGTTGGGCTTTTTGTATAATGAGATCAGAGCTTTGTGGGACATAAAAAGACAGCGTTGTCGTCCGGATGGGAGTTCCTATTCCACATTTTCCTTTTTTTTCTCAGCTTTTCACCTGTGACTAAAAACAATCCTAAAAACGCTGTAAATTCCCAATTTCCGGCAGCAGTTTTCGTAAATGATATTCTATAGTTGGTCTCCTTGATAAAAATGCTGTGAATGCCAGTGATCTGAACTTTGCATTTTGGCTTGCCGGTTTCTGTAAAATCCAGGGAGTGGTTATCTTCGCTGATTACGAATGAGGTTGAATCACCAAGATCATACTCACCCAGAAGATCAACAAAATGATCTTTGACGCTATCGTAATCAAATAGAATTTTTGATTTTTCTAAACCTAAAACAGCATTGGCAATCTGTTTTTCGAGCGCATAAGCCAACAAATTGTCGTTATTGAATAAACAGATAATGGAAATGTTGTTATTGGAAAACAGACGAAATGTAGACATGAAACCGGGAATGCCCCCATAGTGATAAAACGATTGGTGATGGCTTAGTTTTTCAACCATCCAGCCACAGGCATAGTCTTGTTTGTAGGCGCTTGTAGCCTTCTGTAGCGTCTCCGGATTTAAGATCAAATTACTCCTGATTCCCAGCCCTAACTTATGCAAATCAATCACTGTTGAATAGATCGAGCCATCGCCTTTTCCCAAAACATCCCTGTCGTCGGTCGCCACGTATCCCCGATATGGTTCTCTGGTGTAGCCATTGGCAATCCTTACATTTGCATCGGGATGATATAGGCCGGTATTACTCATTCCGCAAGGCAAAAATAATATGGATCGTAAAAAGTCCTCGTAAGTTCTTTGGGTGACGATTTCGATTATTTTCGTTAAAAGTACATACCCAGAATTACTATACTCGTATATATCCCCCGGCTCGGAAAGCGGTTGAATGGTTTTTATATGCTCGATCAGCGCATCCATTTCCGGAATTTGTAAATTTCTGTTGTAGCCTGGAATTCCGGATGTGTGTGTCAGTAAGTGAAAAACGGTAATTTTGTCGCCGTTTATTACACCTGGGATAAAGTTTGAAATAGGATCGCTTAGTGTAATGGTTTTATTCTCAATCAGTTTAAATATAGCCAGTGAGGTCAGCGCTTTGGTTACCGAACCTATCCGGAAAACCGTGGAAGAATTATTTTTAATGCCATTCTCTTTGTCAGCAAAGCCAATAGACCGTTCATAAATGATTGTCTGATCGTCAGCGATCAAAATATTGCCGCTGATCATGTCTTCTTCGATCAGAGGACTCAAAAGAGAGTCAATTTCGTTTCTAAGAAAATCCATGGAAAGATAACCTTCGCTATTAGAATCCGGTTGATTTGCCAGTTACGGCGCAGGCCGCCAGGCAGGCGTCCAGTTTTGAGCGCCGTTGGCGGTCAAGGCCTGCAATTGGCTGCCGTCCGCAGCGATGAGGTAAATTTCAGCCTTTTGATTATCCCCGGAACTAAAGACCAACCACGCCCCATCCGGCGACCAGGCCGGGAAACTGTCCTCGCCGGCCTGGTCGGTCAGGCGCAGCGGATTGTTACCGTCAGAATTCATTATGTAGATTTCGGGATTGCCATCCCGGCGCGAGAAAAACGCGATTTTCGAACCATCCGGCGACCATTTGGGCGCGCCATCCTGGACGGTGTTTTGGGTCAGGCGTTGTGGAGCGCTGCCATCCAGGTTCACAACGTAAATCTCGTAATTGCCATCCCGTTTGGATTCGAAGGTGATTTTCTGTCCATCCGGCGACCAGGAACTGATCCAGTCCTCGCCCGGATGCTCGGTCAGCCGCCGAGGGTTGGAGCCGTCGCGGTTGGCGATGTAGACATCCCAATTGCCGCCGCGATCCGAATCGAAGCTGATCAATTGCCCATCCGGTGACCAGGCCGGGAAACTTTCGCTGGCGTCGGGAGTATCTGTCAGGCGGCGCGCGTCCGAACCATCGGCGTTCATCGTGTAAAGCTCGTCGTTGCCATCGCGGTTGGAGATAAAGGCCAGTCGCGAGCCGTCCGGCGACCAGGCCGGGGAAAGGTCCAGCGCGGCGTTGTCCGTCAGTTGGCGCAGGTTGCTGCCATCGGCGTTCATCAGCCAGATTTCAAAATCGCCATCCAGGTCAGAAGCAAAGGCGATTGACAGGGCGGTTGACGCATTTGGCGCTGGTGACCAAGTGCCATGTGAGTCATAGCCTTTGCCGTCGGTTAACTCGGTGAGCGTCTCGGCGGCCAGATCGTAAACCCAGAGCGATCTTCTCAGCCAGCTACTGGAGTAACTGGAGCGGCCGGGATGGGCTGCCGAGACGAGCACTTGCTTCCCGTCCGGCGAGTATTCCAGGCCGTCCAGAGATTCGGCGGCTAAAGCAATGCTCCTGACCTGGCCGGTGGGGACGGTAATGAGATACAGGCTGGCCTCCCGCCCATTGTTTGTCGTTCCAAAGACGGCGATCTCGGTTCCATCCGGCGACCAAACGGCAAGTTCCGACGTTGTACCGGCTGGCAACGGGCCAACCGGGCGCGCCG
>DYIZ01000192.1 GCA_020723385.1 Candidatus Aquidulcis sp. | reverse complement strand
GTCGCTCATCCACGCCGTTGACCAGCACCTTGCGCCGGTACTTGGGACACCAGACAACGTGGTACTTGCAAGAGTAGATGAAGTTCCGGTTGCTTTTGTAGGCGAGCGCATTACCAGAACCCATGTTCTAAATTATACAGCAAGGAGCTATATGACGCAAGAAAGAATCCGGCGCTGCGCGCCGCCGCCTTTTATCCCCACGCCTGAAGGCGGGGGCTTTACGGCGGAGTTTGGTAAGTATTGAACCGAATCACATCTCCTGGCGACTGAGTTTACATAAAGTATATTTGCAGTAAACGACGCCTAACCACCCTCTCGGCAACCGCCGATCAGCATAATCTTCGACAATTGGGACGCCTGGCAGGCATAATGCTCTGGAATTCCAGCAATTGATTTTCGATCCGCTATTTTATTCTCACCTGACCTAAATGAGGAGGAACAATGAATAATTTTCGGTTCATTCGAATTCTCTTGGCCTTGATGCTGGCGTTGATGGTTCTTGGGAGCAACCCAAAACAGGCCCGCGCCCAGGAAACCACCCCAATGAATGATATGCCGGCGCTGATGGCCAAAGCCGATGAACGGGGAACCGTCCGCGTCATCGTTGGGCTGGATATTGGTAAAGAATTTACGCCGGAAGGCTACCTGTCGCCCGAGGAAGCAAAACTTCAACGCCAGGCGATCAAAGACGCTCAAAGAGCGGCCATGTCGAGCATGGAGGGAAATGGTCTCTTCACAACCCATTCGGCTTACGAATTCATCCCCTATATGGCTTTGGAAGTGAACACTGCGGCGCTGACCCATTTGAGCAGGCTGCCCATTGTCACCAGCATTCGCGAGGACAAAGCCGTTCCCGCTGACCTGGCGAGCAGCACAAAAGTGATCGGCGCGCCGACCGTTTGGGAATCGGGCTACACGGGCAGCGGGTGGACCGTAGCGGTGCTGGACACCGGCACCCAGTGGGATCATCCTTTCCTGGGAGGCTCCGCAGCCAGCCGGGTGGTATCGGAAGCGTGCTATTCCGCAACCGGAACGGATATTCAAACTTTGTGTCCCAACGGCCTGGAAATCCAAGAGACAGGCCACGCGGCCGATCCGACGATCGCCACCTGTATCAACGGCAGCACCAACCTGTGCGCGCACGGCACACACGTGGCTGGAATCGTTGCCGGGGACGGCGCGACCTTCGATGGCGTAGCCCCCGGCGCCAACATCTTGGCCATACAGGTTTTCAGCCGCTTCAACAGCACCTCGGATTGCGGCAGCACGGCGCCATGTGTCATGAGCTACGATTCTGACCAAATGGATGGCCTACAACGCGTTTACGATTTGCGCGGCAGTTATGACATTGCTTCAGTCAATATGAGCCTGGGCGGCGATCGGTATACAGCTTATTGTGACACAGATTATGCGGCCATGAAGGCTCTGATTGACACCCTCCTCTCGGTGGACATCGCCACCATCATAGCCACCGGGAACAATGGTTATACAGACAGCATTTCTGCGCCGGCGTGCATCTCGACCGCGGTCGCGGTTGGCGCCACCACGGACTACGATACCGTGGCATCCTTCTCGAACAGCAGCAGCCTGGTTGATTTACTGGCCCCGGGGACCATGATCTATTCGTCTATCCCCACCGGCACGTATGCCAATTACCAGGGCACCTCGATGGCCACGCCGCACGTGGCTGGGGCCTGGGCGGTTCTAATGGGCATTTCTCCGTCATCCACACCCGCTCAAATCCTGAGCGCGTTATCAACCAACGGGGTGAGCGTCACCGACACCCGCAACAGCGTCACCAAGCCGCGCATCCAGCTCGATGCCGCCGCAGCTTACCTGAAGCCCGCCATGACCTGGCTCGGCGACACAACCGACTGGAACACTGCTGCGAACTGGAGCACCGCCGAGACGCCGACCGGCATCAGCACCGCCATCATCCCCGCCTCGCCCAGCGGCGGCAACTTCCCAACGTTGAGCGCTGCCGGGAATGTGTACGATTTGACCATCCAAAATGGCGCATCCATGACTATGACCGGCGGGACGTTCAACATCTACGGCGATTTCACCGTCCAGGCGAGCGGGGGATTCAACGGAACCGGCGGGATGACCATCTTCCAGGGGGCGATGAGCCAGGCCGTCTCGATGCCGGATAATGCCACCAACCAGTTCTACCATCTGCAAATCGGCGACGGCACAACCACCCAAAAAGTGATCCCGTCCAGCGCTATTGATGTGAATGGCAATCTGGATATTGCCGCCGGGGCGTCGCTCCAACCGGGCAGCAACACCCTCTACGTAGCAGGCAACTGGACCGATGCAGAGAGCAAATTCTCGCCAGGCACTTCGACCGTAGTCTTCGATGGCGCAGGAGGGCAGTCAGCTCAGATTACGGCATCATCGTTGACTCTATTGCAAGAGACGTTTTCGCCCTACAACATTGCTGCTTATAACACATTTTATTACGTCGGCCCGTCGGGCTGGAAGGTCGAGAACACCAGCGGCGGGAACTACCCCTGGTTCTTTACCGGCTGGGCGCGCAATCCCAACACGGCTCTCAATGGACACATCCGGCATTACAGAGAAGCAGGCGGCAACACGACCAGTTGGGTATTTACCCCAGCTCTCACCTTGAACAGCGGTATGATCTACCAACTCCAATACAAGTACGGTGTGTACACAGACACCATTCCCTGCAATTTGAGGGTCGGTATTGGCAATGCCCAGACTTCTGCGAGCATGTCTACCACCCTGCGGGACTTCACTAATTTGACGAATACCACCTGGAATACTGACTCGATCAATTTCACGGTCGGGTCAGATGGAACCTATTACATCGGGTTCCGCGCCTACCAGACCACGAGCACCCTCGATGATGTGTCAATTGATGATGTGACCGTCACTGTCATACCCAAGCTGATTTTCTACAACCTCACCGTCAGCGCGGGAGGCTCCGGCGCGGCGCTGGCCGACAATGCGTGGGTCAAGAACAACCTGACTGTAAACAATGGCGGTCACTTTGCCCTGGGAACATCCAGCCTGGCAGTGGATGGCGCATTGACCAACAACGGCAAGCTCAGCCAGGTGCAATCCGTTCCAGCCAGCTCGACCACTCAATTCCTGCGCATCTTCGACGTCACCGGAGGCACGGCCAAATATTATGGCGTGGACATCACCCCCAGCTCGGCCATGGGCTCCACCACCGTGGTCATCAAGGGCAACCAGAGCGCCTGCACCACCGCGTCCGCGGATCCGCTGATCCATCGCTGCTTCGAGGTCAACCCAGGTACAGCGGTCAACGCCACCCTGCGCTACTGGTACACCGAAGCAGAACGCAACGGCCAGGCCGCCGACGCTCTCAAGCTCTGGCACTACAACGGCGGCGGCAGTTGGACGGAGGTTGGCGGGCCTTATTCTTACTCCGAAAGCGGGACCGCCTGCACGAGCGGCGCACCGGCAGGCAGCGCCTGTTGGTTCGAAGCGCAGAACGTTTCGACATACTCGCCATTCGGCATTGGCAGCGGGGGCACGCCAACCGTGATCGGACTCAACCGGCTGGCAGTCACACCTGCCGGGAGCTGGCTACCCCTGGGGCTGTTGACCCTGGCGGCCTGCGGCGGCCTGTGGGTCATCGCCCGCCAGCGGCGTAAGTAATCGGCTTTATCGGCTGTACCAAAAGAGCGGAGACAATCTGCTCTTTTTGTTTCTGGCAAAGCGAGACCCGATCATCCGGTGGAGCCGCCCGGAGGGATTAGACAAGAAAACGATAACGGAATTGTAAGCCAGATGTTGGTTATTTACCGGATGGTGTTCGAACCTTTTGGCATATTTTTGCGACAGTAATGATGTTGGGATAGAATATAACTGGTTAGCAAGATGCCAGTCAAGGCAGCAAATCAAACAGGCAAATCCACTCAGCGTTTTTTTCGAGGTGATATGAAAAAACGAAATTTTATGATTGTCAGCACCTTGGTTCTACTGGTCATACTGCTGGCAGAGCCAACTCTCAGGAATGTACAAGCATCGGCCGCAGACAAGAATGCACCCATATCTCCAAATCTAACTAATCCTGTGAGTCAGTCTGGGTTTATGAAAACTGCGACCGAGGCAACCCCGGTTCGGTTCATCGCGATGCCGGGGAATGATTTCACCCGAATTCGACCACGATTTGAAGCAAGCGCTATCGAATCTCCCACAGCCGCATTTACCATCAACTACCTTGCTGCGGGTACCCCAGATGATCAGGGAGCGACCTGCCTGGCCTGGAACGCAACGGCTCAGGCAGCCTTCACCTACGCGGCCAGCGTCTGGGCCAAGCTGATCAACTCGAATGTTCCCATCCGCATCAATGCCTGTTGGGCAAACCTGGGCAGCTCAACTACTTTGGGTTATGCATGGTCCAATATAGCGAGTGATTTTGGCTCCGGTCAATCAGGCACGTGGTATACCTATGCATTGGCTGACTCTATGGTTGGTTATGATCTCGACCCTTCCAATCCGGATTTCTATATCACCTACAACAACGTGTACGCATGGTATCTGGGAACAGATGGCAATACCCCTGCTGGCTACTACGACTTCGTCACCGTGGTGATGCACGAAATCGCTCATGGACTAAACTTTTCTGGAACGATGCGACGGACAATTGATTACTGTATCACAGCGAATTATGGTTGTTGGGGATATCTCACGGGCCTTCCCAACATTTATGATCGTTTCATCGAAAACGGGGCCGGGCAATCTCTTCTCAACACCGCTTTATACCCAAATCCATCTCTCGCCCTGGGGTTACAGTTAGTCAGTGGGAATCTTTATTTCAATGGGCCAAACGCTAATGCAGCCAACGGCGGCAGCCGGGTGAAAATCTATTCGCCTGCTATGTGGGTGTCTGGCACCAGTTATTCACACCTGGATTACGCTACTTTTGGGACAACCGTGAACCGGTTGATGATTTCCTCGGTATTCGCTGGCACATCTATCCATGATCCTGGCGGGGTAGGAATCGGCCTGTTGACTGACCTGGGGTGGAAACCCACCTTTTTAGTGGATGATGACTTCACCACCAGCACATTCGGGTGGGGACAGACTCATTTTGCTTCAATCCAGAATGGCATCAACGCGGTTCCATCGGGGGGGACAGTGATGGTGGCGGATGGCACATACAACGAGTCTGTAACCTTGAGTAAAACGGCCAATGTGGTTCTGGAAAACAATATTACCATCAACGGTAATCTCACCATTGGAGCAGGCGCCTGGAACTCGACCAATGCCACCCTGTCGCTCTCAGGAAATCTGACCCATTCTGGCGGCACATTCAATCCCAGCACAGGGAGCGTTAACTTTAATGGCGGCGGCGTCCAAACCATCACCGGCGACACAGCGTTCTACAACATCACCGTCGGATCAGCGGTTACTCTCACCACATCTTCCAACGTCACCTTGGGCGGCACACTTACCAACAATGGCTGGACAAAAGAAACGAAAACCATCTCCGGGGCAGGCGCGATTTCGTATGGATTGGCTCGAACCACAGCCAATGTCACAACTCGAGGCGGTTTGACCAGCCTGCAATTCATCCGCCGCGACCAGAATCATCCCAACGCCACAGGCACCCCGGGCAGCAGCGGCACCGCAACGGGCAAATGGTGGCGCATCACAACCAATACCGGCGCCAGCGGGTATACGGTCAACCTGACCTTGCCCCATAGTGGGCTGACTGAACCCGAAGTTTGCAAGTGGCCTGGCGGGCTGGGAGGCGCTGGATGGGATTGCAGCAGTAACGGGTTCGACGCCAACACCGTGTGGCGTAACGGGATACAATCTTTCTCCGATTGGGCAGTCGGGCAACACGTCGAACCGACCGCCATCAGCCTCGACCGGCTGAAAGCCACATCCCCCGGGAGTTGGCTGCCCCTCGGGCTGCTTGCCCTTGCGGCTTTTGGCGGCTTATGGGCCATTGCCCCCCAACGGCGCAAGTAATCCGTTGGTAGGCTGAAGTAAAAAAAGAGCGGATTTCCCTCCGCTCTTTTTCAATTTCGGAAAACTGAGACCCGTCCAATTTCAGGCCGGCTTTGACTGTCCCGCTCTTTACGGGGCCGGGAAGAAAAGGAAAATCGAACCGAATTATATCTAATAGCGACTATAAATATACGGGTTAGTATTTCAAGCAAACGATGACTTTCGATAACTTCGATGATGGTCATTTCACGCTCCCTCCCCCAATCTGTCTACCTGAAATTTACAGCCTTCATCTTCGGGTGTGTGTTGTGCTGCGCCTGCCAGGCTAACACAACGTCCATGCCAGCGCAACCCACCAGCGCATCACCGGCGTCCGAGACACCCGCCGGGCTGCTCGACCCGGCGGATTTCACCGCTCTCCTCGAAAAAGCCGCACAGAACGGCAGTGTCAGAGTTATCATCACCCTAGAAATCGGACAGCCGTTTCAGCCGGAAGGATATTTGCCTGACGAAGCAGCCGTACAGGCCCAACGAGATGCAATTAAGGCAGCCCAAGAAACTTTATTACAAGAACTGTCGCCTTATCAATTCAGCGTTGATTTTCAATCTGATTTCACCCCCCAAATCGCTCTCACAATAGATGAGCCGGGTTTGAGGGCGGTCATTGCTTCAGCGGCCGTTATTGGCTTACAGGAGGATATACCTGCCAAACCGATGCCTTGAACTTCCGAGGCTTTCCCCCTATCATTTTATCAACCATCTATCCAAATCGTATCACCCATAAAAGGAAGGAGAAAAGAAATGTATCACTCTCGATTTGCCCGTGTTTTATTAGCTTTGATGTTGGCGCTGATGTTCCTGGGGAACAGCCCTAACCAGGCTCGCGCCCAGGAGGCCAACCCTTCGGATGAGTTAGCCACGCTGATGGCAAAAGCCGAGGCGCAGGGAACTGTCCGCATCATTGTAGGGCTGGATATCGGCAAAGAGTTTGTGCCAGAGGGCTATCTGTCGCCGGAGGAGGTCAAAGCGCAACGACAGGCAATCCAGGATGCCCAGGGCGCGTTGAGCAATACCCTGGCTGAAAATTACATATTTACCACCCATGCAGTTTTCAAGTATGTTCCTTATGTCGCCCTGGAAGTGGACTCGAATACACTAACTTATCTGTCGAAATTACCTCTCGTGAACCACATTCAGGAGGATGAGGCAGTTATAGTCTCGCTTGCCAGCAGCACCAAAGTGGTCGGCGCACCGACCGTTTGGGAATCGGGTTACACTGGCAGCGGGTGGACTGTAGCCGTACTTGATACGGGTGTGCAATGGGATCATCCATTTCTGGGAGGCCGGGTTGTCGAAGAAGCCTGCTATTCCACAACCGGGACGAACATCCAAACCTTGTGTCCTAATGGAACGGATCTACAAGAAACGGGCCATGCAGCCGATCCAACCACGGCAGCCTGTCTCAACGGCGGTACCAACCTGTGCGCACATGGCTCACATGTGGCTGGGATCACCGCAGGTGATGGCGCTTCCTACGATGGGGTCGCACGGGGTGCAAACATCATGGCGATCCAGGTATTCTCCCGTTTCAACAGCGATACGGATTGCGGCGCCGGCTTATCCCCTTGTGTTATGACGTATACCAGTGATCAGATGTTGGGACTACAACGCGTCTACGATCGGCGCAGTTTCTATAGCATTGCTTCGGTCAATATGAGCCTGGGAGGTGGATTATACACATCTTATTGTGATACCGATTCCAGGAAGAGTTATATTGACAATCTGCTTTCGGTGGGTATCGCCACCGTGATCGCGACAGGGAACAATGGTTATACGACCGGTGTTGGAGCGCCGAGCTGCATTTCCACAGCCATAGCTGTCGGCGCGACCACCGATACAGATACCGTGGCTTCCTTCTCGAATAGCAGCAGTCTGGTTGATTTATTGGCCCCTGGGGTCTCTATCGACTCGTCTGTGCCCCCCAGCACGTATGCCAATTACCAGGGTACTTCAATGGCTACGCCGCATGTAGCGGGGGCCTGGGCACTGCTCAAGAGCGTTTCCCCATCTTCTACACCCGCACAAATTCTGAGCGCACTGCAAACCAACGGCGTGAACGTCACTGACACCCGCAACAGTGTGACAAAGCCGCGCATCCAGCTTGATGCAACTGCTGCCAGCCTGAAATCGCCTATGACCTGGCTGGGCAACACCACAACTTGGGGAACCACCACAAACTGGAGCACCAGCGAGACGCCGACCGGCATCAGCACCGTCATCATCCCGGCCGCGCCCAGCGGTGGAAACTTCCCAACGCTGAACGCCACCGGGAACGTTTACGATTTGACGATCCAAAATGGCGCTTCGATGGCCATGACCGGCGGGACGTTCAACATCTACGGCGATTTCACCGTCCAGGCGAGCGGGGGATTCAATGGTACCGGCGGGACAACGGTATTCCAGGGGTCAGCCAACCAGGCCATCTCGATGCCGGACAACGCCAGTAACCAGTTCTACAACCTGCAAATCGGCGATGGAACGACCCTACAAAAGGTGATCCCGGCCAGCGCCATTGACGTAAATGGCAATTTTGCGATTGCCACTGGCGCATACTTCCAACCGGGCAGCAATACGGCCTACGTGGCCGGCAACTGGACGGATGCAGATGGCAACTTTATAGCGGGCACATCAACGGTCGCTTTCGATGGCAGCGGCGGGCAATCCGCCCAGATTACCGCGGCTTCATTGACCTTGCTCCAGGAAACCTTCTCAGCCTACGATGCTGTGCCATACTCATCTTTCTATTACAACGGGCCAGCAGGCTGGACAGTCGAGAACACAAGCGGTGGAAATTACCCCTGGTTCTTTACTGGCTGGGCGCGCAATCCAAACACTGTTCTCAATGGACATGCCCGGCATTACAGATCAACTAATTCAACAACGTGGTTATTCACCCCGGCGCTCACATTGTACAACGGCATAACTTACCAGCTTCAATTCAAATATGGCGTCTACAGCGGCACCCGCAGTGTCAGAGTCGGTATCGGCACAACGCAAACTTCTGCAGGCATGACCACGATCTTGCGTGATTTCAACGCATCGAATACGACATGGAATACAGACACGAGCAGTTTCACGGTTGCTTCCGATGGTACTTACTACATCGGGTTCCGCGGCGATACAACCACGGCAGGCGATAGCCTCTCCCTTGACGATATCAACATCACTGCTACGCCCAGGCTGCTCTTCCACAACCTGACCGTCACCGCGGGCGGTTCAGGCGCGGCGCTGGCTGATAATACTCTGGTCAAGAACAACCTGACCGTGAACAACGGCGGCCATTTTGCCCTCGGCGCTTACGGCCTGGCCGTCAACGGCACGCTGACCAACAACGGCAAGCTCAGCCAAACCCAAACCGTGCCCGGCGGCTCGACCACCCAATTCCTGCGCATCCTGAACGACGCCGGCTCGACGACGAAGTATTACGGCGTAGACATCACCCCCGGCTCGGCGATGGGTTCCACGACCGTCGTCATCAAAGGCAACCAGGCGGCCTGCACTACCGTGCCCGCGGACCCGCTGATCCATCGCTGCTTCGAGGTCAACCCCACTACACCTGTGAACGCCACGCTGCGTTACTGGTACACCGAGGCAGAGCGCAACGGCCAGGCTGCCAATGCCCTTAAGCTCTGGCATTACAACGGCGGGGGAAGTTGGACGCAGGTAGGGAATACCTATTCCTACTCCGAAGGCGGAGCGACCTGCACATCGGGCGGCGGAACAGCCTGCTGGTTCCAGGCCATGAACGTGTCTACCTACTCGCCGTTCGGCGTGGGGAGCGGCGTGGCGCCCACCGTGATCAGTCTCGACCGGCTGACAGCTACTTCCGCTGGGAGTTGGCTCCCCTTGGGGCTGTTGGTCCTGGCGGCTTTCGGCGGCCTGTGGGTCATCGCCCGCCGGCGGCGCGAGTAAAAATCAACCGAAACTAAAAACAAAAGAGCGGAGGAAATCCGCTCTTTTGTTTTATCACGGAAGAAATTCTCAATCTTTTCCGTAATTGTCGTAGATCGCCAACACCTTGTCGGCATAATAGTAACCCACGTCCATCGGCCCGTAAGATTTGAGCGCATCGCGCACACTGCCCAGCCGCGCTGCCAGCCCGCCCAACATGCGCGTCCCGTAAGCGATGTTGTATTCGGGGTCTTGCAGCTCCTCGATGGTTGGCCGGCTGGCGAAACAAGGTCGCCCATTGCATACAAACGAGGCCGCAATCCCATCGCGCGGCATCACCTGCATCAGCCCGACCGCCCCACTGTGCGAGTAAGCCAGCGGATCGCCGCCGCTTTCCTGCCACATCACCGCCGCGATCAGATCAGGGGATAAATCGGCCTCGCTGGCATAGGCCGTGATCCACCCGCACCATTGCAAGATTTTGGATGGGAACAGATCACTAACATCGCACTCATCCGGCTGGGATTCCTGCTCCGCAGAGACGACTGCCTCCGGTTGAGGCGAATCCTGGCCGGAGGCGGCCGCTGGCAATCCCGAAAGCTCGCCGCCGCTCAATGGGGCCGCTCCCGCCGAAGCAATGATACAAAACACAGCTACCAAAAAACACCCAACAATCGTCCCTCGAATCACCAAAACCTGTCCAGTTGTCATCTCACACCTCCGAAACACGTTCTAAAATAGCACATTTGTTCTATGTTGTCAAGCCGATTTTTAGGGTCGGAGCGCGACAAGAGTGCATGTCAGTTTTGGGGCGCGGAAAGTGAGAAAATAGGGTTGTCAGAAA
>DYIZ01000191.1 GCA_020723385.1 Candidatus Aquidulcis sp. | reverse complement strand
TGCTTCTCATGCCTCAATTCGGATCGAGGCCCATTTGCTTTGTCAAAAGTCCAATCAAAATTAGATTCCAAAAAGGAGAAGAAGGCCATGAAAAAGTTAGTCAATCTGTTATCGTTGGTTGTCGTGCTCGGGCTTTTGCTGTCCGCGTGCGGGACCAAAGCAACCGAGACACTGGTTTCTGAACCAACTGAAGTAGCGACCCAGGCGCCAACCAAGGTAGCGACCGAAGTGGCAACCGAGGTCGCGACCGAAGTCGCGACCGAAGCGGCAACTGAGGCGGTGGTCGAAGTTCCCACAGCCACTTCTGAACCCGTAGCCACCTTGAAAATCTGGGCGGATGACACTCGCACACCGATATTGCTCGCATTCGCAGAGGACTTCAAAGCGAAATACAATGTGGAAATTGTCGTCGAAGACCTGGGCCGGGTGCAAGACATCCGCACGCCAATGATTACCGCAGCGCCGGCTGGCGAAGGCCCCGACATTTTCATCGGCGTCCATGATTGGCTGGGCGCCCTGGTGGAAAGCGGACTGGTGGCTCCCCTCGATCTGGGCGCTAAGGCAGACGAATTTGTCCCCATGTCCTTGGAAGCTTTCACTTACACCGATGGCAAACTCTATGGTGTGCCATACGCCACAGAGAACCTTGGCTTCTTCTACAACACCGAACTGGTTCAAACACCGCCAACCACCTGGGCAGAAGTCCTTGAAATTGGTCAAGCCCTCAAAGACGAAGGCAAGGTCCAATTCGCGTTTGCCATGGCAGGCGGCGGTTACGAGAACCTGCCCGTCCTGACCGCCTTTGGCGGTTATATCTTTGGCCGCGATGCAAACGGGGCATGGAATCCCAATGATGTTGGCCTTGACAGTCCGGGCATGATCGCCGGCGTCACCTATTTGGCCGATGCTGCCAAAGCTGGTCTCATCCCCACCACCGCCGATTATGAAACCGCCCACTCATTATTCGAAACCGGTCAGGCTCCATTCTTGATGGCTGGCCCATGGGCATTGGATCGCATCCGCGCCTCCGGTGTACCTTACAAGGTGACCACCTTCCCCGACAATGGCGCACCGTTCTCTGGCGTGCAGGGTTTCATGGTCAATGCCTTCAGCAAAAATGTGCTTTTGGCGCAGACCTTCCTGACCGAATACGTCGCCACCCAGGAATTCATGCAGCAGATCTACGAAACAGGATTGCGCCCTTCAGCTTTCAAATCCGTCCTGGCAAACACGACAGATCCCGACCTGCTGGCAATGGGACAAATTACCAACGCCATCCCGATGCCGAACATCCCCGAAATGGGCTCTGTGTGGACCGCATGGAATAATGGCATCGCCCTGGCGGTTGCCGGCACGCAGGCGCCCGATGCGGCCATGACGGATGCCGCCAATCAGGTGCGCGCTCTGATCCAGGGAGCGTTGGCCGGCATGGTCAACTTGCCCGGCAGTTACCAGGATAAGGTTGGATGTGGCGGCCAGTGGGATCCCGCCTGTGAAGCAACCGCCATGGTCAAGGGCGATGATGGCCTGTATCGCCTCACAGTAAATTTACCTGCGGGTGATTATGAGTATAAAGTCGCCATGGATGGTTCTTGGACCGTGAACTACGGCTCGGATGGCGCCCAGGATGGCCCCAATTACAAATTCAGCCTGACTGCTGATGGTGAAGTTACTTTCGTCTATAATCCAGAAACTCATCTGGTGGAAATCACAATAAAGTAGCCGGTTTATTATGGAAAGAAGGCTGGAATTTCCCCCAGCCTTTTTTTCCACTGTATCTAAAAGTAGATGCTCACCCGCCTTCGGCGGGAATGTTGCCCAGATTTGGGGTGTGTGAGTGGGCGAAGCTCACTTACACACCCCAAATCTGCGGCTTTTCCCATCAGAACCGGAAGGCCCAAAATAGAATGAATGCAATGAGGTGAAAACTTGACTTCCATTGCTGCTCAAAACGCTCAAAGAAAAGCATCCTCTTCCAAACCGATTTTGCCGCGGTTGCTGCGATTGACACTCTTGATCGTCATGGACACAGCCGTGGCCTGGTTTCTTATCAAACTGGTATCGTTGGGTTACTTTCCTTTGGTTGCCGCGTTCTCCATAATTACGATCTTCGTAAATATTGTCGTTCTGTGGAAAGAAGCCTATCCCATTCGATGGATGGTTGTAGGCCTGGTGTTAATGGCGTTGTTTACCATCTATCCCATCTTTTTTACCGTCTGGGTCTCCTTCACAAATTATGGCGAGAGTCACCTCATCACAAAGCAGCAAGCCATAGACCAGATACTGAACCAAAAATACCTTCCGCCAACTGGCAAATCCTACTCATGGACTGCATTTAAATCACCAGCGGGAGATTATGCTCTCTGGCTTGTTGATCCTGATGGGAATGGATACCTGGCAAAACCCGGAGAAGCAGTTACTCAACCTGAACCTGGGGAGAATGGGATTGGTGAACTCGACGAAAAAGGCATCCCCAAAACGATCGAAGGCTACCAAAGATTGAATGCGATCCTGGCAGCGACGGATCAAAACCTGACTCAAATACGATTTGGCGAGGCAGGGAAAACCATCCAGGTACGCTCCCCAACCGAAGCCGCGGAGTTATTGCAATTATTTGTTTATGATGCGACACAGGATGCCATGATCAACCAGGAAACAGGGGGCGTCTATAAGAACCTGCGGGGCACCTTTACCTCGTCATCGGGTGAAGAACTCCGGCCAGGTTTTATCGCCTCGATCAAGATCAACAATTTCAGGGATTTTTTCATCAGCCCGGCGCTGCGCGGCCCATTGGTCCAGCTTGTGACCTGGAATTTTGGCTTTGCCTTCTTCAGTTTACTGCTGAATTTTTTCCTGGGGTTGGCGATTGCCATCATGTTCAATGATCCCGATTTCCCTTTCAAAAAGATCATCCGCTCATTCCTGATTATTCCCTATACCGTGCCAGCTCTGATAACCATTTTGATCTGGCGCGGCATGTTGAACCCTGAACTGGGAGTGATTTCCCGCAGCCTGGAAAATTTGTTTGGGTGGTCGCCGCCGTGGTTTACCGACCAGTGGTGGGCAAAAATCGCCATCCTGCTGGTCAACCTCTGGTTGAGCTATCCTTACTTTATGCTGATCTGCAGCGGAGCGCTTCAATCTATTCCACAGGAAATCTATGAAGCCGCCCGGATGGATGGCGCCAATCCCTGGCAGCTATTTAGGGGAATTACTCTGCCTCTGTTGTTAGTGGCGGTTGGACCGCTATTGATTGCTTCGTTTACCTTTAACTTTAATAATTTCAACCTGATCTACCTGTTCAACGCAGGCGGGCCGCCCATCCCCGGTACACCGACCCCCGCCGGATATACCGATATCCTGATCAGCTATGTGTATAACCTGGCCTTCTCAGGAAGCCGCGGCGTCAATTACGGTTTTGCTGCTGCCATAACGATCATTATCTTCTTTATTGTTGGCGGCATTACCCTTTTCCAGTATCGTTATACCCGCATGTGGGAGGAGGTCAGTGAAAATGTCTAGCCAGTCGGCCTTTCAAAAGTTTCGTACGTCCAGAAGTGTCCAGCGTAAATTCAGTATTGGGATTCGTCTGGTGATTGCCGCAATCTTTATGCTGTTCGCAATTTTCCCCATCCTTTGGATCATCTCCGCCTCTTTGAGTCCAACCGGAACGTTGGCCACTCAAACCCTGATCCCTAAAAACCCAGGATTTGGAAACTATCTCACTTTATTGAGGATGGATCAATTTCCTTTCTGGACATGGTTTTTAAATTCCATCAAGATCGCCTCCATCACTTCGGCGCTTTCCCTTTCGATCACGACGCTGGCGGGATATGCTTTCTCGCGCTTTCGGTTCCGCGGCCGCCAGACCTTGCTCAAAGCCCTCTTGCTGATCAACGTGTTTCCGGGCTTGCTGGCGCTGGTTGCCACATTCCTGATGATCTCCCAGGTTGGGGATGTGCTTCCCTTCATTGGCCTGGATAATCATTTCAGTCTGATCCTCGTTTACCTGGGGGGCGCCATGGGGATCAATATCTGGTTGATGAAAGGTTTCCTCGACACGATTCCACGCGATATAGACGAGTCCGCCATGGTGGATGGGGCTTCTGACTGGCAGATCTTCACTCGGTTGATCCTGCCATTATTGCGCCCGATCCTAGTTGTCATCGGTATCCTGAACTACATTGGCACCTATGGCGAGTTTGTCCTGGCGCGTGTGTTGCTGAGAAGCAACGAACAGTACACCCTGATGGTTGGCTTACAGATTTTTGCTGGGGCACAATTTCAGCAACGGTGGGGCGTCTTTGCGGCTGGTGCATTAATGGGCGCAGTGCCGATCATGATCATTTACCTTACCCTCCAGGATCAAATTGTGGGAGGTTTGACGCAAGGCGCAGTGAAAGGATAAATCATGTTGTTACATACAAAAATAAGGTTATGGCTCACGCTCATAACCGTTTTGGGAATCATGGTCAGCGCTGTTGGATGCAGTTCTCCAGCCCCTGCGACCGAACCAGCCGCTACCACACAACCATCCACCCCAACCCCTACCCTCACGCCATCCTCCACCGCCGCGCCAACCCCCACCCCGACTCAGGTTCCTGGCCCGGCGGCGCTGCTCAATCCCGGGTTCGAGCAGACAGATACCAGCGGAGCGGTCGCGGGTTGGATCAGTTCTGGCGCGGAGAACGCAGTTCGCATCGAAGACAGGGGCCATTCCGGTAGTTTTCGCCTGACCCACGGGGCAGCGGAAACCTACATTGTGGAGACGTTCCAGTCGGTTCCAGGGCTGGCCAACGACTGGTACACCCTGCGGGCTTGGGCCCGTTCAAGCGGGCAAAATGAAGTCTATCTGGCCCTCGAGTGTGGGGGCCAGGAAAAACGGGTCTACGTGCCTGCCACCACACCTGGGTATCGCTGGATCCAGCTCGTGGTCTCGAACCAGGCCACGGGTGGTTCATGCACCATCAACCTTCACTCGTTTGGAACTCCCGATAGTTGGGCCAGCTTCGATGATATCGAGCTTGTTCCCGGTCAGGCGGCGCTCTCCATCCTTGGCGCAGATATATCCAGCTTGAAGAAGTCTGAAGACATGGGAGGAATCTACAAATACAGCGATGGGACTCAAGCCGATGCCCTGCAGATCCTGAAAGACAATGGCCTGAATTACGCCCGCCTGCGGGTGTGGGTGAATCCCGCCGATGGGTACCACAATAAAGCGGAAATTTTAGCAATGGCCCTCAGGCTGAAGAGCCAGGGCATTAAATTATTGGTGGATTTTCACTATTCGGATGATTGGGCTGATCCAGGAAAACAATATAAACCCGCCGCCTGGAAGGATTACGACTTCGAGCAGCTCGAGCAGGCTGTTTATGATCACACGTATGATGTTTGCAACAGCCTGGCAGAGCAGGGTACTCCGGCAGATATGGTTCAGATCGGGAACGAGATCAATGCTGGCATGCTGTGGCCCGACGGAGATTACAATCATTTCGATAACCTGGCGGCTCTCTTGAAATCTGGCTACCAGGCCGTGAAAGACAGCGCCAACTCTACCCTGGTCATGCTGCATATCGCCGAGGGCGGCGATAACGAGATGGCGCGTTGGTGGTTCGATAACATCACCCGCCGGGATGTGCCCTTCGACGTGATCGGCGTTTCTTACTATCCCTTTTGGCATGGCAGCCTGGCGCAGTTGCAGGGCAACTTGATTGATCTATCCACCCGCTATGATAAAGACGTGATGGTAGCCGAGTTCGCCTATGCGTTCACGGTACTCGAGGATGATTCCCTCGCCAACATTGCTAACAGGAAAATGGCCCTCGAAGGTTATTCATACACACCGGAAGGTCAGCGTCTCATGCTGAGGGATGTCATGTCCATTGTGCGAGCGGTGCCAAACGGGCGCGGTCTGGGCGTCTTCTATTGGGATGCCACCTGGACCGCCGTACCCGGAAATGGATGGGATACAAAGGACCCTAAATCTGGCAACGCCTGGGAAAATCAAGCCTTGTTTGACTTCGACGACAAAGCGCTGCCGGCGCTGGCTGAATACTTAAGCCCATAGAAGGAATCACCCTTCGAGGAAATACACGCATGGCTGACTTCTATGTAACCATCATACACCGTCCCGAAATGGTGCCGGAATATATTCAAAAGGAGGCGGAACAGGGCAAGGTCGAGGATCTGACTCGCAATGCCGTTTTGCAGGAGTCGCTCGACATCTTCCGCACCCAGCAACAGATCGCCCACGAGAACGGGCTGCGTACCACCATCCAGATGACGTATGCCAGTTTATTCAACGCCGAAGCGATAGCAACTGCCAAAGACCATCACGAACAGTATGGCGATGAAATTGGCTCGACCTTTTTGGGAATCCAATGCAAGGAATTTCGTGAGAAGTTCAGCTCGAAGGAACTCGCAATTTGGCTGTTTTCGATGGAAGACAAGCGCAAGATCGTGGACGAAGTGTTCGGCAAATTCCACGAGGTCTTTGGTTTCTATCCCACCTCCACAGGCTCCTATTACATGGACGCGGAGCTGGTCAACTACATCAAAGAGAATTATCCGATGGTCAAGGTGGCTGTGGCGACGTGTTGGGAGGAAGGTCCGAAAGCGTATTGGAACGCCAATAATTCCTGGTACACGCTCCTGGATGGCGGCCCGTGGAATCCGTGGATTCCCTCCAAACGCAATATTCACTGCATCGCATCGGATGAAGATGACGATATTGGCATCGTAGCCATTCCGCATCTTTCGCGCGACCTGATGGCCGTCTTCGATGGCCCCGGTTCCTACTATGGCACGCATCCGCAGAATATTTTAC
This sequence comes from Candidatus Aquidulcis sp., assembly GCA_020723385.1. Classification (GTDB taxonomy): domain Bacteria; phylum Chloroflexota; class Anaerolineae; order Anaerolineales; family UBA4823; genus DYIZ01. Next base: position 4,231 of record DYIZ01000191.1, on the reverse strand, counting down.
GCGGCATGGTCTACGAAGACCGTGAACTTCCCTACTTCAAGAACATCGTTGACCAGTATCGCTCGATGACCAAATACAATCGCGGCTATGCCTACAACATGATGTTTGTCGGCCCCGGCTGGATGAGCAAGAGCGGACGTTGGGAATCCGATTACACGTTTCTCCTCAAGAGTTATCAAGACGGCATGGCTTATTATGGCGAACTCAAGAAGCAGGGCCAACTGCAAGACCTGACGATGAGCGAATTCGCCGACATCTACCGCAAAGACCGACCCTACACACGCCCCGAATGTACCCTCTGGAAGGACATCCTGTATGGTTCCAAACGCCAGATGTTCTGGTACGCCGATCCATCCATGCGTTTCTGCCTCGATATGAATCAGGGCGGCGCGATGGTAGATCTCCGTCCGTATGCGGCGAAGTTGATCCGCCCGTGCGGGGTGGGCACCAAAGCGAATCAGGATGCTTCTTATCCATTCCTGGTGCAGTCGCTATATCGTGCGGGTTTCTTCACGCATTACGCGGGCGAAGGCGCGGTCAAGAGTTGCAAGATCGGTCACGGAAGCGGGCAGGTTGATCTTTGCACCTGCCGCACGCTCGCATCTTTTTCGGAAGAAGGAGACACTCGCATCGTCACACTCGACCCCGTCACCATTGAGTTTGAGGGATTGAGTATACGAGTGCAGAGCATCTTCCGCTTGACCGAGGGAACCGGCGAAGTGGAAATCATCCGCCGCATCATTGATTCAACCGAACCCGACGCTGAGATTTCCATAGACGAATATATCACCGCCTGTTACGGCACCACCGAATACCCTGAAGATATGACCGGCATCCGCCTGAGTTTGAAAAATGGGAACACCAGCGAATCCATAGACTATGCCTATCAGTGCCGTGAACTAGAGCTGGAAAATATCCATTGCGTTGAAGCAGTCATCCCGCAGGTTGACTCGCATCTGTCCATGCGAACCGATGCATCCGCTGTAGGATACTTCCGCGAGGGGTTTTCCTTCTCGCCCATGGTCACCCTCGGCATCAAGAAAACCGTCAAAGCAAAAGGAAAGCTGCGCACATGGCTCAAGGTCGCAAAGGCAAGTTGAATTATCGCTGTCCGCGCTGTTTAATGCGTGAGATTGATATGGATATGTTGTACGACAAAGACGCAGACGAATATTACTGCCTGCGTTGCTCGTTCGTCGGCAACGAAAAGGAAGTGCAGCGTTTGAACGCCCAGTTCCGCGAGAAATATCTCGCCAGGATGGTACGTATCACTGATTTTTAAAAACCTTTGTTACCCAGATTTGGGGTGGAGGATTATTTTCTTGGCTGTCAATTCAAACCCATCCAGGTTTTATATCGGTTCTGCTTATTACCCCGAACAGTGGCCCGAGGAAAACTGGCAAAAAGATATCGCCTTGATGCGTGAAGCCGGTTTCAACGTGGTACGCCTGGGTGAATTTGCCTGGTCTACGATAGAACCGGAAGCCGGGAAATTCGACTTCGATTGGCTGGATCACGCCATCGCCGCGCTGGCTGGGGCCGGCATTTCCACCGTGATGGGCACACCGACCGCGGCCCCGCCCGCCTGGCTGGTACACCAACACCCTGAGATTCTCGCAGTTGATGAGAACGGGCGCCGCGTCCAATTGGGCAACCGCTGCCATTATTGTGTCAACTCGACAGAATTCCATCGGGCAGCCCGTCGAGTCGTCAAGGCTTTGGCAGAGCATTTCGGGCCGAATCCGCACATTGTTGGCTGGCAATTGGACAATGAATATAACCGCTATTGCTACTGCGACAACTGTCGAAAACAGTTCCACGAGTTCTTGAAAAGCCGCTATGGGTCACTGGAAAATCTGAATAACCGGTGGACAACGAGGTACTGGAGTCAAACCTATAACGCCTGGGAACAAATTCCCCTGCCAATTGGCCCGCACAATCCGGGCTTGATGTTGGAATTCAAACACTTTGTCACCGAAAGTTACCGCCGTTTCCAACATTTGCAGATTGCCGAACTGCGGCCTAAGCTTGCATCCACCGTGTGGATTACGCACAATTTCATGGAATGGCACGATGGTTATGACCATTACCGCATGACCGAGGAGCTGGATATCGCCTCCTGGGATTGGTATGTCGGCACGGGCCACCTCGATTATCAGTTATCCGGCACGGCCCATGATCTGGCGCGCGGCTACAAGCGCCGAAATTTCTGGCTGATGGAAACCCAGCCTGGAAATGTTGACTGGAAGCCGCTTAATAACAAGGTCAACAAAGGTGAAACTCGGGCGATGGCCTGGCACGCCATCGCGCATGGCGCCGATGCGGTTTTATACTGGCAATGGCGCTCCGCCTATGGCGGTCAGGAACAATATCACGGCTCATTGATAGATCAATCGGGCCAGGTGCGGCCGATCTATCGCGAGGTGCAGCAGATTAGCCGGGATATTGCAAAAGTGACTGACCTTCTGAGCGGTTCAAAGCCTGTAGCCGAAGTCGCCCTGCTCAACTGTTACGACAGTCGTTGGTCCATCCAATGGCAGCGCCACCATCAGGATTTCGACTACGTTTCTCACCTGCGCCATTATTACCGTCCATTGGCCGCCCGCAATGTCTCCACCGATATCATCTCCGCGGACGCAGCGCTGGATGGCTACAAATTGGTGATCGCGCCGGCGCTGTTGATCGTCACCCCTCAGCGCGCCGCGAATTTGAAAGCCTTTGTGGAGAATGGGGGGCATCTGGCGCTCACCTTGCGCACCGGCATGAAGGATGAATACAATGCCCTCCTGCCCCTGCGCCAACCGGGAGCGTTGGCCGAGCTGGCGGGCGCTGAAGTCGAAGACTATTATGCCCTGTTCGACCCCGTCCCCATCACCGGCGAGGACTGGAGCGGCGTATCCCGAATCTGGGCGGAACGGCTGAAATTGCGTGATGACGCCACACGTATCATCGCAGCTTATGGCGCGAGCAATGGCTGGCTAGACGATCAGCCTGCCATCACCGCACACACCTATGGCAAAGGGCAAGTCACGCTGGTCGGCGCTTACCTGGATGATAATTCTCAGCAGCGCCTTTTGGACCGATTGATTCGCACGGCCAACATCCAGCCGGATTTGGATACCCCTCCCGGGGTGGAAGCGCGCAAACGAATCCGGTCGAACGGGCAGGAGATTCTCATCGTGATCAACCACACTCGCACGGAACAGCACATACCTTTGCCCTGGCCAGTTTATGAGCATTTGAGCGGACAGCGATTCGAAAAAGAAATTCGCCTTGCGGGGTATGAGGTTGCTGTTTTGACGCGCGCTTAACCTTACAGAGGTTGTGAAAATAAAATGGGGGAAACCAGCCAGACTTATCCCGCCTGAATGTGCTTGGCTGGCAATAACGAAAAAAAAAAGATCATCTCAATTTACACTTGCAAAACCCTCGGACGGTATTGCAGCGCCTCAGCCAAATGATTAGGCCCGATCATCTCACTCCCCGCTAAATCGGCAATCGTGCGCGCCAGCTTGAGTATCCGGTGATACGCCCGCGCCGACAGTTGAAGCTGGCTCATCGCCGTGCGCATCAGCGATTGGCTGGTATCGTCCAGATGGCAGAATTTGCGCACATCCGCCGGGCGCATGTCGGCGTTGCTGGTTACCCCCTCGATGCTCTCGAATCGCTTACGCTGGCGGTCGCGCGCCGCCTCCACTCGCTGGCGCACCACCGAGGATGGCTCCCCCAACCGGTCGTCGCTCAGTTTTTCATACTCGACACGCGGCACCTCGATGTGGATGTCAATCCGGTCGAGCAGCGGCCCCGAAATCCGCTTCTGATATTTGGTGACGGTGGACGACGAGCAGGTGCAGGGCTTGACCGGGTCGCCGTAATAGCCGCAGGCACACGGGTTCATCGCAGCGATGAGCTGGAAATTGGCTGGAAACGTAAGCGAGCCTTGCGCCCGGCTGATGGTGACGATCTTGTCTTCGATGGGCTGGCGCATGACCTCGAGGACGCGCGGCCCGAACTCGGGCAGCTCGTCGAGAAAGAGCACCCCCCGGTGGGCGAGGGAAATCTCACCCGGGTGGGGCCAGTTGCCCCCGCCCACCAATCCGGCGTGGCTGATGGTGTGATGCGGGGCGCGGAAGGGGCGGTTTTGGATGAGCGGCGTCTCGGGCGGGAGCGCATCGGCGACGGAATAGATGCGGGTCACGTCCAGCGCTTCGTCAATCGTCATCTTGGGCAG
>DYIZ01000014.1:47631-66583 GCA_020723385.1 Candidatus Aquidulcis sp. | reverse complement strand
AACTGGATGAATTCAACCGGCGCATCGTTGATCGAATTGAAATCGTATCATCCTATTATGGCGAAAATTATTCTGGCGTGATTGACCCAAAAACGAATTTACCCATCGAGATAACCCATGCCCTGGATTGAATCTTTCGCCCGTTCCATCCCCCTGCCTGTCTATCGCTTTTTTATCCGGCGGGAAATCATCGGGTTTTGCTATCACACGGTGGTAGATACCCCTGCGGCCCATGTCCGCTATCTCATCCCATCTAAAACGCCGGAACAGTTCGAGCGGGATCTTATTTTCCTGAAACAGCAATATACGCCGGTTTCCTACGACCAGCTTTGGGAGCATGCCTTGCACGGTGTACGGCTGCCGCGGCGTGCTGCCATCGTTACCTTCGACGATGGGTATTCCGAATGCTTTTCGGTGGTGCGCCCGCTGCTGCTGAGGCACAGCATCCCAGCTACCTTTTTCCTTATCACCGATAGCCTCGACAACCGTTCGTTATCTTTTCGCAATGTAGCTTCGCTATGCATTGCCACCGTCAGTGCGCTCAATGAGGCGGCACGACAGGATGTTTTCCGCTGTCTGAACGAAGCCTTTGGGCAATCAATTACCAGCCTGGAGGCGTTTTCAGCCTGGATCAAGCCGCTGCGCTTCGGCGATTGGGCAATGATTGAGGCTGCCTGCCAGTTTATCGGTTTAGATGTAAATGGCTACCTCACCGCGCAGCAGCCCTACCTGAACAGCGGGCAAGTTCGCACCTTGCAAAATGAGGGATTCACTTTCGGGGCGCACACCCGCCATCACCCCAAGCTAAAATTCCTGCCCCCGGAAGCAATTACTGACGAAATTGTGGCCTCCTGCCGGGCGGTCGCCACATTGACCGGGGAGGACACAGTGCCGTTCGCGTTTCCCTTCTCCGCCGACGGGGTGGCGCGCGATTTCCTGGCCCGGCTGCGCGCCGAAAATCCGGTAGTGGGGCTGATGTTTGATTCGAATGGTGTGCAGAGGACGGGGAAATTCATTCAAAGCCGTGTGATTGCAGATACCTCGACGCCCCTCTATTTTTCTCCGCTGCAACAATGGCAACCAGGGGATGGTGAATCCAACCTTCTCGGCCTCATCCATCGCGCTTATCAAGATGTCTTGTTGTGGAAAGCGAAGCGATTGGGTCTGTCGTAGAGACGCCCCAGCGGGGCATCTCTACGACGGGGCGTCTCTACCCTTGACCCATTTATATCCTCGGTTATAATTCAGCGATTGAATTATGGAACCACCTATGGAATTACCCACCGATACTGCCCGCGATATGGGCTTGCTCGAAAAAATCGAAAACGATCCCGATGTAACCCAGGCATCGCTGGCGACTCAGCTTGGCGTGGCGGTTGGTACGGTTAACTGGCATATCAAGCGCCTCATCGCCAAAGGATACGTCAAGGTCAAGCGCGCCGAGCGCAAGAAGCTTAAGTACATCATTACCCCTGAAGGGATTGCTTTCCGCGCCCATCTGACCGTTGATTATATCGAGCAGTCTATGCTGCTCTACCGCCGGACGCGCCAGCGCGTGCGTGACTTGCTGGCCGACGTGAAGCGCGCCGGTTTCGATTGTGTTCGTATCACCGGCGATGGGGATATTGCCGACATCTGCCGCCTGACCTGCCTCGAACAGGGAATCGCCATCTCTGAGCAGGCAAATATCCCGGTTTTGGAAATCAAAGAGCTGAAGGTTCACCTTCGGCAAATTGCACCATGAACAACCTTCAACTTTCAACTTTCAACTCTCAATCCCACATTCTAATCACCGGCGGAGCTGGGTACATCGGCTCGATGTTGACCGGCGAGCTGCTGCGGCTGGGACACCGCATCACTGTGATTGACGATCTCATCTTTGGCGGCGAATCCCTGCTGGCTTACCTGCCCAACCCGAATTTCCACTTCGTCAAGGCCGACGTGGGTGAGCCTCGCACCGTACGGGGCGCGGTCAAAGAAGGGTGGCCTCAGCCCGAGGCGGTTGTCCACTTGGCGGCGATCGTAGGCTTCCCCGCCTGCCAGGCAGTGGGGCGTCAGGTGGCATGGCGCTACAACGTTGAAGCCACGCAGCGCGTCTTCGAGCAGGCCATGCAGATGGGCGCGAAGCGGTTCGTGTACGCCTCCACGTACAGCAACTACGGCTTATCTACGGACGGCAAGCCCGTCACCGAAGAGTCGCCGCTCACCCCGCAGTCACTGTACGCCGAGACCAAGATCGCCGCCGAGCGTTTCCTCCTCGGGCAGTGCGACGCCGCCTGCGCGCCGCTTCTCTTCCGGTTCGCGACGTTATATGGTCTCTCCCCCCGCACCCGTTTCGATCTCATCGTCAACCAGTTCGTGCTGGAAGCGTTCACCAAACGAGAACTGCTCATCTACCAGCGCGGTTATTCGCGCTCGTTCGTCCATATTCGAGATGTGATCCGCGGGGTGGTGATGGGGCTGCAAGCGCCCGAGGACTGCGTGCGCGGCCAGATCTTCAACTTAGGCTCCGACAGCGGCAACTATACCAAAGATCAGATTGTGTCATTGATCGTCAAGCGCCTGCCGGAGACGGTGGTGCGCTACAAAGACATGACTTTCGGCGGTGATATGCGCGACATCAGCGTGTCGTTCGACAAAATCCGCCGCGAGCTGGGTTTCGAAACGCAATTCACGGTGGATGATGGCGTGCGTGAAGTGCTTCACGCCCTGCGCACTGGGCTGATCCGCGATCCGCAGGATGAGCGGTATCGGAATGCGCAGTTTATAGTTCAGTGACTAAATGCCCCTATCCCCTATCCCCTATCCCTTTTTCAAGGGATAGGGGATAGGGGATAGGGGTGGAAAGGGCAGCGACGATGGAAAACGATTTCTGGAACGGTAAGCGTGTTTGTGTGACTGGCGGGGCTGGTTTTCTGGGCTCGTTCGTGACCGAGAAGCTCCGCCAACGCGGGGCAACCGAGATTTATATCCCCTTGATCGAAGAATACGATCTGGTCAAAATCGAAGATATCCACCGTCTGTATGACACCTCCCGGCCGGATATAGTAATCCATCTCGCCGCGCTTGCCGGCGGGATTGGCGCTAACCGGGCCAAGCCGGCCGATTTTTTTTACATCAACCTGATGATGGGGGTACAGCTCATGCACGAGGCCTGGCGGCGGGGCATCGAGAAATTCGTCGCTATCGGCACGATTTGCGCGTACCCCAAGTTTACGCCGATCCCCTTCCGCGAGGAAAACCTGTGGGATGGCTACCCCGAGGAGACCAACGCCCCCTACGGGCTGGCGAAGAAAATGCTGCTCGTGCAGGCGCAGGCCTACCGCGAGCAGTATGGCTACAATGCAATTTATCTGCTTCCTGTCAATCTCTACGGCCCGCGCGACAACTTCAATCTCCAGACCTCCCACGTCATTCCGGCGCTGATCCGCAAGTGTCTCGAAGCGCAGGCGCGCGGCGATAAAACTGTGACTCTCTGGGGCGACGGCTCCCCGACGCGCGAGTTTTTATACGTCGAAGATGCCGCCGAAGGCATCTTGCAGGCCGCTGAACGTTATAACGGCGCCGAGCCAGTCAACCTCGGATCGGGGATGGAGATCAGCATCAAAGATCTGGCCGAATTGATCGGGCGTTTGACCGGTTTCACAGCCGGTACAGAACACCGGGGCGAGTTCATTTGGGACACCTCCCAGCCCAACGGCCAGCCGCGCCGCGCCCTGGATGTCTCCCGCGCCGAGCAGCTTTTCGGCTTCAGGGCGGGAACACCGTTCGAAGAAGGGCTGCGGCGGACGATCGAGTGGTATCGAAAGAGCAAGGGATAAGGGAATAAGGGAGTAAGGGATAGGAGAAAAGGGATGCCCCTATCCCCTACTCCCCTATCCCCTCAACGACAATGAGCCAATCAACCTTGACACCTCCCCCTGTTCTTCTTATCCGCCCCACGCGCGGCCTGGCGGCCCTCAACCTGCGCGACCTGTGGGTGTATCGCGAGCTGATCTACTTCATGACCTGGCGCGATTTGTTGGTGCGCTACAAGCAGACTGTGTTGGGTATCCTGTGGGCCGTGCTCCAACCGGTGCTGCAAATGGTGGTGTTTACCCTCTTGTTCAACAAGATGGCCGGATTGTCTGCGGAAGGCTTCCCCTACCCGATCTTCAATTTCACCGCCGTGCTTCCCTGGAATTTGTTCGCCCACGCATTAAATGTTGCCGGGCGGTCGTTGGTGACCAACCGCAACATGCTCACCAAAATCTATTTCCCCCGCGTCATCATCCCACTGGCATCCATTCTCGCCAGCGTGGTGGATTTCCTGATCGGGAGTGTGGTGCTGGTGGCGTTGATGATCTACTACCATTTGCAGCCCACCGCCCATTATACGATCCAGATTACACCCGCCATGCTGACGCTGCCATTGTTCTTCTTGCTGGCCTTCGTCAGCACGCTGGGCGTCAGCCTGTGGCTCTCGGCATTGAATGTGATTTACCGTGACGTGGGGCATGTGATTCCATTCCTGACCCAGATTTGGATGTTCATCACCCCGGTGGTGTATTCCAGCCGCGAAGTCTCGGCCCAATGGCGGGTGATCTACGCCCTCAACCCGATGGTGGGTGTGGTGGACGGCTTCCGCTGGGCGATTTTGGGCACACAACCGCCAGGAGATACGGTCTGGGTATCGGCGATCGTGGCCTTGGTTGTGCTGATCACCGGTTTGTTCTACTTCCGGCGGATGGAACGCGGCTTTGCTGACGAAATATAGGTTGCAGGTTATCAGGTTACAGGTTGAAGGTTGCAAGTTATGAGTGATTACGCGATACGCGTTGAGAATATCGGTAAGCAATACAAGATTGGCCTCGCGCCGAACCGTTACCGCACGCTGTCAGAAACTCTGACCCAGACTTTACGTTCAACCTTCAACCTTCACCCTTCCAATTTTCAACACCCTAACCGTATTTGGGCGCTGAAGGATGTGTCTTTCGATGTGCGCCAGGGACAGGTGCTGGGCATCATCGGGCGCAACGGGGCCGGAAAATCCACGCTGCTCAAGATTCTCTCACGGGTAACCGAACCGACCGAAGGGCAGGCTGAGATCCGTGGCCGCGTGGGGTCGCTGCTCGAAGTGGGTACTGGCTTCCACCCGGAATTGACCGGCCGCGAAAATATCTACCTCAACGGCGCCATCCTGGGCATGAAGCGCACCGAGATCGAGCGCAAGTTCGACGAGATGGTTGCCTTCTCGGAGGTTGAACAGTTCATTGACACGCCGGTGAAGCGTTATTCGAGTGGGATGTACCTGCGGCTGGCGTTTGCCGTGGCAGCTCACCTCGAGCCGGAAATTCTCGTCGTTGACGAGGTGCTGGCAGTGGGCGACGCCGAGTTCCAGCGCAAGTGCCTGGGCAAAATGAGCGATGTGGCCCAGCAGGGACGTACGGTGCTGTTCGTCAGCCACAACATGTCGGCGATTCTGCGCCTGACCGAAGAGACAATCGTGCTCGAGCATGGCAAGCTGGCTTTCCGCGCCCCCACCCCGCAGGCGATTGACTATTACATGGCCGCCGGCTTCTCGCAGGAGGGAACGCGCACCTGGCGGGACGATGAAATCCCGTTGGAGGCTGCCCCCTTCCGGCCGGCAGCGCTGCGGGTGCGCGATCCCAACGGGCGGACGGTGGATTCTCTGCGCTCCACCGATTCCATCACGGTCGAGATCGAGTATACCCTCGAAGCGCCCATCACCGGATTGCGCGTTGGCATCTATCTGCTCACCATGCGCGGTGAATATGTCTTTACTTCGTTTGACACCGACGATCCGGCGCTGTTCGAACAATTCAGCGTACGCCAGCCGGGACGCTACGTCAGCCGGGGTGTGATCCCGGCCAACCTGCTGAACGAGGGGCGCTACCTGCTGGCGGTGAATGCCAGCTCATTCCGGGTGAAGCGCTTTTTTCAAGACGAGCAGGCGCTGGCATTCACGGTAGATGGCACCGGTGCGCCCGGCAAGCACTGGCCCGAGCCGCGGCTGGGGCCGGTGCGCCCAGCGTTAGATTGGAAGATCGAGAATGTAAGCAAGTAAACAAGTAGACAGGTACCCCCTACCTGTATACCTGTTTACTCGTTTACCTGATACATCACCATGAACAAATCCACCCTCAAAGACCTCCTGGGCAACCTGCCCCTCACCGCCGAACTGTATTGGACACTGCGCTCGCGCGGCCAGCCGGTCGGCAATTACACCCTGCGCAAACTGGAACGGCTGCTACCCGAATGGCGCGCGGCTGTACAGACGTCCCGCCGGGACGTCTCCACCCTCGGGGCTGTACAGACGTCCCGCCGGGACGTCTCTACGGGCAAACGCGTGCTGCTCTTCGCCACCTCCCGCTACTGGCTCGAACATGCTGCCTTGTTGGGCATGACCCTCGCCGGGCAAGGGCACACCGTCTCGCTGGCCTATTTGCCCTATCACAAATGGCAGCAGCCCATTGGCCGCTTCGACCTGCGCCGCCACAATGTTTATGCCCAAAATGTGCTGCAAAAAGCCGGGCCGTTGCTGGAGATCGTGCCGCTGCTGACGGCGAAGAAGGCTGCCGAGCTGCCTCCCGCGCTGGCCGAGGCGATTGCGCTGACCGCCCTGCGGGATACGCAGTACACCCTGCAAGTCGAGGAAGTCAACCCCGACAGCGATTTGTACCGCCTGCGGCTGGAACGCAACACCGACGCGGCGCGGGCCGCGCTGGACTGGATGGGGTCGCACAAACCGGAGGTGGTCATCATCCCGAATGGCACCATCCTTGAATTCGGGGCGGTCTACCAGACCGCGCGGTTTCTCGGCCTCCCGGTGGTGACCTACGAGTTCGGTGAGCAGCGCCAGCGGCTGTGGCTGGCGCAGAATGCCGAGGTGATGCGCCAGAACACCGACGATCTGTGGTCGGCGCGCCGCGACACCCCGCTGACCGATGATCAATTGGCGCAGGTGCGGGAGTTGTTCGCGGCCCGGCAACGCGCCGGCCTGTATCGAAATTTTGCCCGCCGCTGGCAGGGCGCACCCTCCGAGGGCGGCGCGGCGGCGCGGGCAGCACTCGGGCTGGACGAGCGCCCGGTGATTTTGCTCGCCACCAACGTCATCGGCGATTCACTCACCCTCGGGCGGCAGGTCTTTTCTGATTCCATGACCGAATGGCTGGAACGCACTGTGACGTGGTTTGCATCCCGCTCCGATGTGCAGCTTGTGGTCCGCATCCACCCCGGAGAGCTGATCACCAAAGGGCCATCGGTGGCGGATGTCGTCCGGCGGGTGCTGCCGGAGATTCCCGCGCACATTCACCTCGTGCCCGCCGAAGCGAAACTCAATACTTACGATATCGTCGAAATCGCCGATTTGGGGCTGGTGTACACCACCACGGTCGGGATGGAGATGGCGATGAGCGGCGCGCCGGTGATCGCCGTGGGCAGCACGCACTATCGCGGCAAGGGCTTCACCCTCGATGCGGATACGTGGGAAGATTATTTCGCCACCCTCGAACGGGTACTTGCTGCTCCCGCGGCTTATCGCCTGACCCGCGAGCAGGTGGACTTAGCCTGGGCGTATGCCTACCGCTTTTTCTTCGATTATCCGCATCCCTTCCCCTGGCATTTGCTGCACATCTGGAAGGACTTGGAAGAATGGCCGATCTCGCGCGTGTTGGGCGAGGAAGGACAGAACAAGTTTGGCAAGACTTTCCGGTATCTCGTGGGAGAGCCGGTGGAATGGTGAGGAAAGTTGCAGGTTGAAGGTTGAAAGTTGGCGAACTAACTTTCAACCTTCAACTTGCAACCTTCAAATTATGGACATCAAACAACAAGTCCGCGAATTCTATAACCAGGTCGGCTGGCAGGAGATTGGCGAGGGTTTGTACCAAAACGCGACCTACGAGGATCTCCGCCCGGTTTCACGCGAGTATATCCATCGCTGTCATTTGCGGGTGGCGCGCCATCTCAAGCAGCAGGGAAAATATTTGTTGGATGCCGGCTCCGGGCCAATCCAGTACCCCGAATACCTGGAATATTCGATGCCGACAGGGTCGGCCGGTTATCAATTCCGCGTCTGCGCCGATATCTCGCTGGTGGCGTTGCAAGAGGCGCGCAAGCGCATCGGGGCGCATGGACTGTTTGTGGTAGCGGATGTAGCCAACCTGCCATTCAAGGATTCTGCCTTCGACGGCGTGGTCTCGCTGCACACGCTGCATCACCTGCCCCTCGACGAGCAGCCACGCGCCTACCGGGAACTGTACCGTCTGCTGGCCCCCGAGAGCACCGCGGTCGTCGTCAACGGCTGGCACATGCCGCCGCTCACGCGCCTCGCCAATCGGATGATCCGGCTGGTCGAACGGTTGAAAGTTAGAAAGTTGAAGGTTGAAAGTAATGGAGATGATCCCCAACCGTCAACCGTCAACCGTCAACCGTCGGCCACTTATGTCAGCAAAGCCGATGCGGCCTGGCTGGGGCGAGAAGTCGGCGCGCAGATGCCGCTCGAAATCCGCGTCTGGCGCACATTCGGCGTCAAAGTGCTGCGCACCTTCATCCACGACCGCTGGGGCGGACGCTTCTGGCTGCGCGTGTTGTACTGGCTGGAGGAACGCTTCCCGCATTGGCTTGGGAAGAACGGGCAGTATCCGCTGATCGTAATCCGAAAAACGTAATGCGTAAAACGTAAGGAGCCATTTGCATTTTAAGCATTACGTTTTACACAATTGGGAGTTATCTATGGATTGGACACAACAAGTCGTTCTGGTAACCGGCGGCACCGGATCGTTCGGCAAGCAGTTCATCGAGATCATGCTGAACGAGTATCATCCCTGCAAGCTAATCGTCTTCAGCCGCGATGAGCTGAAGCAGCACGAGATGCGCGTGGCGGGCTTCGACCATCCCTCGCTGCGCTACTTCCTCGGCGATGTGCGCGATGTGGAGCGCCTGCGCCGCGCCATGCACGGCGTGGACATTGTGGTACACGCCGCCGCCCTCAAGCAGGTGCCGGCCTGCGAGTACAACCCGATGGAGGCTATCAAGACCAACATCCTCGGCTCGTCCAACGTGATCGAGGCGGCGCTCGACGCCGGGGTCAAGAAGGTTCTGGCGCTCAGTACCGACAAAGCCGTCAACCCAGTCAACCTGTATGGGGCAACCAAGCTGGCGGCCGAGAAACTCTTCGTGCAGAGCAACGCCTACGCCGGCGGGATGGCAACCCGCTTTAGCTGCGTGCGCTACGGCAACGTGGTGGGCAGCCGCGGCAGCGTGGTGCCCATCTTCATCCGCCAGCGCGCCAATGGTAAGCTGACCATCACCGATGAGCGCATGACCCGCTTCTGGCTCACGCTGGAGCAAGGGGTGCGCTTTGTCGTGCGCTGCATCGAGCAAATGACCGGTGGCGAGGTATTCGTCCCCAAGATTCCCAGCACCCGCATCGTGGATCTCGCTAAAGTCATCGCCCCCAACGCCGGGTTCGATGTGGTGGGCATCCGTCCCGGCGAAAAGCTGCACGAGGTGCTCATCTCGGAGGACGAGGCGCGTACAACCCTGGAATTGGAAGATATGTTCGTGGTGCAGCCCAGCGGCAGCCTGTGGTTCGGGCGCGGCTGGCAGGAAATCGGGCGTTCGCTGGAGGCCGGTTACCGTTACGCCTCCGACACCAACCCCGAATGGCTCAGCATCGAACAGATCCGCGCCATCGTGGCCCCGTTCGAAGCCGAGAATTTGCAAGAAACAATCGGTTAATGCGGATTCTGATCACCGGCGCATCCGGGCTGCTGGGTCTCAACCTGGCGCTCGAAGCCGCCAAACAGCACACCGTTTACGGAGTAGTCAACCACCACCCCCTTCACACCGACGCCTTCCGCGTCATCCAGGCCGATCTGCTCGCCCCCGGCGGGCCGGAGCGGCTGCTGGACGAGACACAACCGGATTGGGTCATCCACTGCGCCGCCCTGGCCAACCTGGACGATTGCGAAGCGGATCCCCATCTGGCACACCGGCTGAACGCCGAATTACCCGAAAAACTGGCAAGGGATGTCGCCAGGGGCGGAGCGCGGCTGGTGCAGGTTTCAACGGATGCGGTCTTCGACGGGGTGAAGGGCGGCTACGCCGAAGAGGACGTGCCCAATCCATTGAGTGTCTACGCCCGCACGAAGCTGGATGGGGAATTGGCGGCGGGCGCGGCCAACCCGCAGGCGATCATCGCCCGGGTGAATCTCTTCGGATGGAGCGCGGTTGGCACGCGCAGCCTGGCAGAATTCTTCGTCAACAACCTGTCGGCAGGCAAGCGGGTGATGGGCTTCACCGATGTGTTCTTCTGCCCACTGCTGGTGAACGATATTGCACCGATCTTTCTGGCAATGCTGGAAAATGGGCTGAACGGGCTGTATCACGTGGTCAGCCGGGAGGCTGCGAGCAAGTACGATTTCGGCGTGGCGGCGGCGCGGCGCTTCGGGCTGGACGAATCTCTGATTTCGCCGACCCCGGTGGCCCAGGCGTCTCTGCGGGCGGCGCGCTCCCCCAATCTCACGCTGCGCTCCGACAAGCTGGCCTCCGCCCTCGGGCAGCCGCTTCCATCCTGGCGGGAGGGCCTGGAACGGTTTTATCAACTTTATCGAGAGGGGTATCCAGAGAAATTGCGACAATTAAGCGTAGTATAGCCCCTTGTGGGCGAAGATACTCAACGGGCACAAGGCCCTATGCTACAAAATTTCACAAAAGGAGCTTGTTACATGGATTACAAAGCTAAAGTTCTCGTCACCGGCGCCGGTGGGTTCATCGGCCATCATCTTGCCAAGCGGCTGAAGGATATGGGCTACTGGGTGCGCGGCGTGGATATCAAAAATCCCGAATATGAGCCGACCGCTGCCGACGAATTCGAGCTGCTCGACCTTCGCCGCTGGGACAACTGCCTGCAGGCGACGCGCGGCGTGGATCACGTCTACGCGCTGGCTGCGGATATGGGCGGGATGGGCTTCATCTCGGCCAACCATGCCCAAATTCTGCACAACAATATTTTGATCAACACTCACACCATCGAAGCAGCCAAGGTCAACGGGGTGAAGCGCTATTTCTATACTTCGTCGGCCTGCGTCTACCCGGAGTACAAGCAAGTTGACGCCAACGTGACCCCGCTTAGAGAAGAGGACGCCTACCCGGCGCAGCCGCAGGATGCCTACGGCTGGGAAAAGCTGGTCACTGAGCATTTGTGTACCCACTACCGCGAGGATTATGGCCTCGAGACGCGCATCGTGCGCTTCCACAACATCTTCGGCCCGAAAGGCACCTGGGATGGCGGGCGTGAGAAGGCCCCTGCGGCGCTCTCCCGCAAGATCGCCATTGCCAAGCTGACCGGCAAGCATGAGATCGAGATGTGGGGCGACGGCGAGCAGACGCGCTCGTTCTGCTATATTGACGACTGCCTGGAGGGCATCTACCGCCTGATGATGTCGAACCACGTCGAGCCGCTCAACCTGGGGCAGGACCGCATGGTCACGATCAACCAACTGGCCGAGATCATCGCCAACATCGCCGGGTTCGAGGTCGCCATCAAGCACATCCCCGGCCCGCAGGGGGTGCGCGGCCGCAACTCGGATAACACTCGCCTCAAGCAGGTGCTCGGCTGGGAGCCGCAGATTTCGCTGGAAGATGGCCTGGCGAAGACGTATATGTGGATCGAAGAGCAGGTGAGGCGAAAGATGGGGAAGTAGGCAAGTAAACAAGTAAACAGGTTGGCAGGTACGCATCTCACCTGTGTACTTGTTTACCTGTTTACTTGTCACATGATGGAGAAAACTATGGACATCCAAATCGGCTCCCGCACCATTGGCCCTGACCACCCCACTTACTTCATCGCCGACGTGGCCGCTAATCACGACGGCGACCTCGAGCGGGCCAAGATGCTCATCCGGCTGGCGAAAGAGGCCGGGGCAGAGGCGGCCAAGTTCCAGAATTTCCGCGCCCCAAAGATCGTCTCCGATTACGGCTTCAAGCACATGAATTCGCAGGTCAGCCACCAGGCCACGTGGAAGAAGTCGGTTTTCCAGGTTTACCAGGAGGCCTCTATCCCCTTCGAGTGGACCACGATCTTGAAGGACGAGTGCGACAAAATCGGAATTGACTTTTTCTCCGCCCCGTACGACTTCGAAGCGATTGACCATCTCGACCCGTATGTGCAGATGTACAAGGCCGGTTCTGGCGAGATTGACTGGATCGAGGCGCTGGAGCGCATGGCTGCCAAGGGCAAACCGTTCTTCATCGCCACCGGCGCGGCGACTATCGGCGAGGTGCAGCGCGCCGTGCGTGCGATCCTGAAGATCAATCCGCAGCTTGTGCTGATGCAGTGCAACACCAACTATACCGCCAGCCCCGATAATTACGATCACTTGCACCTGAACGTACTCAAAACCTACGCCACGATGTTCCCCGGCGTGATCCTCGGCCTCTCCGACCACACGCACGCCCTGGCCCCGGTGTTGGGCGCGGTGACCCTGGGGGCGCGCGTCATCGAGCGGCATTTCACCGACCGCAATGACCGCGAAGGCCCCGATCACAAGTTCGCCATGAACCCGGAGAATTGGGCGAAGATGGTCGCCGAGACCCGTCTGCTGGAACGCTCTCTCGGCTCGCCCGACAAATTCGTCGCCGGCAACGAGGTGCAAACTGCCGTGGTGCAGCGGCGCTGCCTGCGGGCGGCGCGTGATATCAAAGCCGGCGAGGTCTTCACCCGCGAGATGGTTGACGTGCTGCGCCCGGCGACCCCCGGCGCGATCAAGCCGCATGAAATTCCCGACGTGATCGGCACGCGCGCCTTGACGGATATTCCGATGGGGAAGGAATTGCGCTGGACGGACCTCGGTGCGTATAACGTGAAACGTGAAACGTAGGGGGGCCTTTACGTTTTACGCATTACGTTTCACGGTTATGTTATGCGCATCCTCTATTTCACCCGCGATTACACCCCTCACGATCTTCGCTTCCTCGCCAAACTGGCGAAGACCGAACACCAGATATGCTATTTACAACTGGAACGGCGAGGGCACGCCACCGAGGATCGCCCTCTCCCGCCGGAGATCGAGATCGTCCATTGGGCAGGGGGGCGCGGCCCCGCGGGCTGGCGCGACGGCCCGCGGCTTCTGGCCGATCTGCGGCGGGTGATCCGCCTCGTCAAGCCCGATCTCATCCAGGCTGGACCCCTCCAGCGCTCGGCGTTTCTCGTCGCACTGGCGGGATTCCGCCCACTGGTCAGCATGTCGTGGGGGTACGATCTGCTGATTGACGCTAACCGCAATGCTCTGTGGCGCTGGGCCACGCGCTTCACGTTGAAGCATAGCGACGCTCTGGTGGGCGATTGCAACACGATCCGCCAATTGGCGATTTCACACGGGATGCGGAATGAACGGATTGTGACGTTCCCGTGGGGGATTGATCTCAATCACTTTAGTGATCAGTCAGCAGTGACCAGTGATCAGTATTCAGTCGCCAGTGATCTCCCGAACGATGTTCGGATGTCAGCGGTCAACGGTCAACGGTCGTCGGTCTTTACCGTCCTCTCCACCCGCGGCTGGGAGCCGATTTACGGGACGGATGTGATTGCCCGCGCGTTTGTGCAAGCCGCTCAACAGCACCCCGAATTGCGTCTCGTCATGCTTGGAAACGGATCGCTGGCGGGCGAACTGCGCAAAATATTCACGCGAGGCAGGGTGGACGACCTGGTGAGCTTCCCGGGTCACGTGGGATATGCCGACCTGCCGCGCTACTACCGCATGGCTGATCTTTACGTATGCGCCTCGCATTCTGACGGTACCTCCATCTCGCTGCTGGAGGCGATGGCCTGCGGGCGGCCTGCCTTGATCTCCGATATTCCAGGCCACCGCGAATGGGTCACGCCCGAAGAAAATGGCTGGCTCTTCGCCGATGGTAACGCCGACGCTCTGGCGCAGGGTATCCTGCACGCCGTCGAGCAGCGTGAGCGCCTGCCGAAGATGGGCCAAGCAGCGCAGCTGCTGGTGGAGGCGCGAGCGGATTGGGAGAAGAACTTCCCGAAGCTGTTCGAGGCGTACAAGATCGCGTTGAAGGGTTCAGGTTGAAAGTTGAAGGTTCCTGATCTCACTGAGCGGGCGTGACCAACAGATGAACACATCGGGTAAGAATGAAATCGCAGTTTATCGGGCGCAATATTTTCAAGTCGCGGCGGTGTTGGTTTTGCTGATTGCCAGTGTCATTTGTGGTTGGGTGGTTGAGAATGCTATCCCTTTCCCGAAAGTTGACATTGGACATGAAGAGTTTGAGATTTACCGTCTTGTGCTGGACGAGTATTACGATGATCGCGGCGTTTATTACATTAACGAGAATACTGCAGTCTGTTGTGATCGGTGGAAATATGATTTTTTGAAAGACAACAAGCTTCAAATCCAGCTTGGATTGATGGAGAACTTCAGGGAAAGAAATAAACAAGCCAATTCTGTCCGAGCCATATTTGAAAATCAGGGAGCCGAATATCAGATTGTCAATTCATCGGTCTGGAAAAGGCCGGATGGATCCTCGAAAACGTTGACTCTCACGAAAGTCGGGTTCGATCCAGATATGGTGACGGCCTTGGTATACGTGGATGAGAATCCGAAATGTTTCAGTGTGTGGGGATATTTTTTGTTGTCAAAGGGGACTGGACGATGGGTTATCAAAGATGCTTATTACATGACAGAATATTGCGATATCTTTAGGCCCCCGATGCCAACCCCGTCTCCCTGAATATTTACTGAAATCGCTTGGAAACACCCCAATAACTTTCAACCTTCAATATGCAACTTTCAACCATCGCCATTATCCAGGCCCGTATGTCTTCCTCCCGCCTGCCGGGCAAGGTGTTGCTCGACCTCGGCGGGCAGCCCATGCTGGCGCGTGTCGTCGAGCGGGCGCGGCGGGCGAAACTGGTGAATGACGTCGTTGTCGCCACCACCACCGACCTGTCCGACGATCCCATCGAAGCGCTGTGCGCCGAAAGCGGTTATCCCTGCTCGCGTGGCAGCCTGCACGATGTGCTCGACCGCTATTACCAGGCGGCGCGCACCTTCGGTGCGGATGTCATTGTGCGCATCACCGCTGACTGCCCGGTGATTGACCCGGATGTGGTGGATCGCACTATTGAGGCGTTTCAGTTACCAGTGAGCAGTAATCAGTCATCAGTTATCAGTGGACCCATTACTGATCACGCCCGAACGACGTTCGAGCATTCACTGATTACTAATAACTGTTCACTGGTCACTGATTACTGCGCCAATCGCCTGCCTCCCCCTTGGGGCCGCACATTCCCCATCGGCCTCGACGCTGAAGTGTGCAGCTTCGCTGCGCTGGAACTCGCCTGGAAAGAGGCCGACCAGCCCTTCCACCGCGAGCACGTCATGCCGTATTTTTACGAGGGTATCCCGGCGGAGGCATTACAACCCTTGGCCGGTGGAGACGTTCCGGCGGTAGTCCGTACAGACGTTCTGCTGGGCGGTAGAGACGTTCCGCCGGAACGTCTCTACATCCGAACCGCCATTTCCCCGCGCGGCTTTCGCGTTGTCCAGCTTCACCACCACCCGGATTACGGCCCTCACCGTTGGACAGTGGATACTCCCGCCGATTTGGATCTGCTCCGCCAGATTTATGCTCATTTCTCAGGCCGCGATGATTTCTCCTGGCTGGAGGTTCTCGCCTTATTCAAGAGCGATCCCTCGCTGGCTGAGATCAACGCCGGGGTGCAGCATAAAACGGCGTTTGATGTTGACGCCAGGCGTAAAACGTGAAACGTAATCCGTAAAACGCTTGCGTGATCACTTACGTTTTACGAATTACGTTTTATTTCCCCTACCCGACTTTGACCATACGACCAATGACTTTCCTCACCATTTTCACCGCCCCTAAACCCTTCACCAATCCCCATATCAACATCATCCAGCGCAACGCGGTGATGAACTGGCGCGCCCTCGGCCCGGATGTGGATGTGACCCTGGTCGGCAACGATGATGGCATTGCAGAGGTCGCTGCCGAGTATGGCTGCCGCCATCTGCCGGAGGTTGCCACAAACGAGTATGGCACTCCCCTCATCAGCGACATCTTCGCCCTGGCGCGCCAGCATTCCGACAGTCCTGTGTTGGCCTACCTCAACGCCGATATCCTGGTGCTGCCCGATTTCATCGCCGCGGCGCGCTCGGTTGCGGCGCAGGCCGAGAAATTCCTGGTCGTCGGGCAGCGCTACGATTTGGATATCATCACCCTGATGGATTTCTCTGCCGGGTGGGATGAGCGCCTGCGGGGGATGATCCAATCCGAAGGGTGTCTGCACGCCCCCGGTGGCAGCGACTATTTCATCTTCCCGCGTGACGCCTATACCGGAATGCCAAAATTTGCCGTAGGCCGCCCGATGTGGGACAACTGGATGATCTATCACGCCCGCCGCAGCGGCTGGCCGCTGATCAGCGGTACGCCGTCCATTACCATCGCGCACGAAAGCCACGATTACAGCCACCTGCCCGGCGGCAAACCGCCCTACCGCCTGCCCGAGGGCGAGCGCAACATCAAGCTGGCGGGCGGCAAGCGCCGCGCCATGTACCTGCGGGATTGCACCCACGAGTTGGTTGAAGGCAAAATCCGTCCCATCCGTCCCACTCTGCCGCGAATTATCCGGTCTATCGAGACCTTCCCGGTTACGCGTTTGAATGCTTACTGGCTGGCGGAGATCATCTTTGCCATCTTCCACCCGGGCCGCGCTTTCGGCGAGTGGCGCGGGCGAATCGCATATAAATTGAGAAAACAGCCATGAAAAACTACATGCGCGAGCTGCGCGCCCTCGTCGGCCACAGCCCGTTGATCATGGCCGGCGCGGCGGTGGCTGTATTCGATGAGCAAAATCGCCTGTTACTTCAACATCGCACCGACAATGACTGCTGGGGCCTGCTGGGCGGCGCTATGGAGTTAGGTGAAGTCGCTGAAGAAACTGCCCGACGCGAGGCTTATGAAGAAGCTGGCCTGGAAATTGGTGAGATGGCATTGTTTGGCGTCTTTTCCGGTCCCGAGCAATTCTACGAGTATCCCGGCGGCGATCAGGTCTACAACGTCTGTGTGTTATACATCACCCGTGACGCTCACGGCACGCCTCGCCCATCCCCCGAAGGCCTGGAGCTACGGTATTTTGCCCTGAACGAATTGCCTGAAGCTATTACCCCGCCTGACCGCCCTATCCTTCGCAAATTGGTAGAAACCAACCGCTAACCTTCAACCTGTAACTTTCGACATTCAACCTGTCATGCGACAAGGTCAAAACCCCGCCAAATTCATCGAAACCGTCCCCCAGCCGCAGCGGATCACCGTTGCGGTGGTGACGTACATCCCCTTCCTCACCGGCTACTATGCTCAAAGCCTGGATGTGCTCAAAGTCTGCCTGGGCAGCATCTGGCAGAACACTGACCTGCCCTACGATTTGATGGTTTTCGACAACGCCAGTTGCGCTGAAGTGCGCACCTTCCTCACCGACGCCCACCGGCAGGGCAAAATCCAGTACCTGATCCTGTCCGACAAGAACATGGGCAAAGCCGGGGCGTGGAATGTGATCTTCGGCGGCGCGCCGGGCGAATACCTGGCTTACGCCGACGCTGATATCTACTTCGAACCGGGCTGGCTCAAACCGCAGATTGATGTGCTGGAGACTTTCCCCAACGCCGGGATGGTGACGGGGATGCCGCTGCGCACCCCCGAGCAGTTTTCCACCGCCACGGTGACCTGGGCCGAAGGGGAAGCCGGCCTGGCCGCGGGGGTCGCTGTTGACCGGGGGCAGCTCTTGCCCTGGGAGGATTATCGTACTCACGCTCGCAGCCTCGGCCACAGCGACGACGAAGCCCGCAAATTGTATGATAACAGCGCCGATGTATGCCTGACCTTCAAAGGGAAGCGTTATTACATCGGCGCAGGGCATTTCCAGTTCGCTGCGCCCACCCGCGTCTTGCGCAGCGTGCTGCCCATCCCCTCCCGCCGTCCGATGGGACAGGTGCGCCTGCTGGACGTGGCGATCAATGAGAAAGGCTACCTGCGCCTGTCTACGCCCGAATGGTGGATCAGGCATATGGGGAATACGGTGGAGAGCGGTCAGCGGTCAGCGGTCAGCATTCAGCAGTCAGCATTCAGCAGTCAGACCATCCAGCGGCAGCTCAACTTTTTTCAATGGAGACCCATTAAAAAAGTTCTGTTAGCTATTTATGGTCGAATCTTCGACATCTATTTTCGACAATAAGCGGTCAGCGATCAGCCTTCAGCGGTCACCTTATTCCCAGGTGACTTGGCTGATCGCTGAAAGCTGAGTGCTGAGAGCTTCGAGGTACTTCTTCATGCCCAAACGTATATTTATCATCGCCGATCACGGCCTGGCGGTGATCTACTTTCTACAAAGCGACGTTCTGCCCACGCTGCTTGCTGGCGGCGTGGAGGTTGTGATTCTCACAGATGACTCTCTGCGGGATGGGATCGCAGAACGCTTTGGGCAGCCGGGCGTGAATGTCGAAGGGCTGCGCCTGAAACAGCTCAATGCTTACAGCGCGCAGAAATCCCCCGAAATCCAGTGGTGGCTGCATTTCTTCCGGCGGGTGGGCAGCTCGAACCGCATCAACACCGAAGCGCAAGACAGCTATGTAGCCCAGGTCGCCGCAGAAGAAGGCTGGAAGCGGCGGCTGTTGATGCCGCTGGCGCGCGGCGTAATCGGCTTGCTGCGCCGCTCGCGCCGCGCCCGCCAGACGGTGGTGAGCGCGCAAAAGCGCTTCAACCCCTGGGTTTTCACCGATCTCTTCGAGAAGTACCGCCCCTCGCTGGTGGTCGCCAGCACCTACGGCTGGCGGCAGGATCGCTATTTGCTGCGCGAGGCGCACGACCGCGGGGTCAAGACCGCCGCGGCTATCGTCGGGTGGGATAATCCTTCGAGTTACGG
>DYIZ01000014.1:0-47621 GCA_020723385.1 Candidatus Aquidulcis sp. | reverse complement strand
CCCCGCCACTCCGGTGGATTACGTCACCTGCTGGTCAGACCTTCAGAAGCAGGAACTGACCCTGGGCGACGATTTCCCCCCGGGGCGGGTCAACATCGGCGGCATCCCCTCGTATGACGGTTATTTCCGCAAAACCTGGCAAGTCCCGCGCGATGAGTATTTCCGGCTGCACAATCTCGACCTGCAGCGCAAGCTGATCTCCTACGCGGCCAGTTTCGTCAGCTTTTCCCCCAATTACCAGAACGTCGAGGCGCTGGCGCGGCTGGTTGCCAGCGACAGTCTGGCTGCGCCCGCGCAGTTGCTCATCCGCCTGCATCCCAATCACTTCCAGAATGTGCATCTATACGCCGAGGAGCGCGAGAAAATCCACAAGCTGGCGCAAGACCTGCCGCACGTACACGTTGTCGAGCCGGTGCCGTTGGGCGGCTCGCTGGGCTACTATTCCGGGGAGGATATGCCCGAAAAGTCCTCGATGATGGCGTATTCCGATGTATTCACCACCGTGTATTCGACGATGGTGGTCGAGGCGGCCTGCCACGGCGCGCCGATTGTCAGCGTGTGCCTTGACGCGCCGGGCGGTTGGAACACTTTCCGTAAATTCTCCCTGCCCCTCTCGCAGATCGGCAACTGGCCCACCCACGACCGTTTCCGCCGCGCCGGCGCCGGGCGGGTGGCGCTGAACGAGGCCGAACTGCGCGAAGCGCTCGATTTCTATTTGCAAAACCCCGGCGCCGACCGCGACACACGGCAGAAGTTCATCGAGCAGGAAGTGACTTTCTCGGACGGCAGTGCAGGAAAACGGACGGGGGAATATCTGCTGCGGTTGATTTAGCAGTGAGATGGAACAAAAAGCTGATTATCGAATACATTTCAATGGAGAATTGATTTGTTATGGAGCTTAGATTTTGTTCAACCAAGCAATATGCTTGTGTTGTTCTGGTTGCTAGTCTGCTGGCTCTTGCTAATTTTAGTTGTGTCTTGCCAAATTCCCTGGCGCATCAGGCGGATGAATTGGGCACCCGAAGGCGTAGAAGTGATGAAGTGATTTCGATAGAAAATACAGATCAGTTAATCGAGCTAGAGCAATGGGGCAATGGCCTGTTACAAGGGATCACATACTCACGTGATGGTAAATCCCTTATGGTCAATAGTTCGTTTGGAACATACCAATATGGGGTTCAAGGGATGAAGGTGGTGAATGACTTTAAATACGTGGAACACTATGAATATTTCTACTCCCCAGACAAAAGTTGGGTTGCTATTCGTCTTGGTGAGGATTCGAATGTTGTCGCCATTTCACGAACTGATGATTCCATAGAGCCGATTTTTATTACCCACCGAGAGCCGATTATTACCATAGCTTTTTCACCCGACAACGAAATATTTGTGTCCTGCTCACGAGATGGGGAAGTCAAAGTTTGGCAGTTGAATGATCCAAAACTGAATTCGATTCGTTATTTTCCAAATGTTTGGGATATGTCATATTCGCCAGGAGGGCAGATTCTAGCCATAAGCTCCGGTAAGGATATTCTGTTATTGCTGGCAAATAATTTCTCAGAGTATTACCGATTAGAAGGTCATCACGGCAAGGTTAGTGCAATTGATTTTTCTCCAGATGGTAGATTTCTGGCGATGGAATCCGCTGAAAATGTAATCGCTATTTGGGGGCTGGACAGGAACGAGATAGTTCATGAAATTCGTGCCAGTGCAGGTTATACAACGATTTCCTTCTCGGACGATTCGAAAACCATAGGCATCATTACTGATGAATTTTTATCTCAACCAGAGCAACTTGAAATCACCGTTTTGGGTGTTGAAAATGGTAAAGTCATCCATCATGTGGAAATTGATAAAAAACAGGGTTTTTCAAAGGCTGCCCTATCACCAGACCATAAGCAGCTTGCGCTGGCTTCGAATGGTGGAAGGGTCAAGTTTTGGTCAATGGTTGATGATAGTAGTGAAACGGTCTACCTGAAGGGCTTTGTCGGCATAGTAACTTCCATGGATATTTCCCCAGACGGACAAAAAATCGCTTTAGGTTCGATGGATGGTTGTTTGCAAATGTTAGGAACACAGACAGGTATTATTTTCTATGATAGGCAAACACTCGGGTATAGCGCTATCAAACAAGTCCGCTTTTCTCCAGATGGTGATTTGTTAGCAACTGCTTCCAAAGATGGTAATCTTGAAGTATGGCGGGTTGATGGCGGTATGCTATTATGGTCAACTGACTTATTTTCAGAAGCCAGTACATTAGCCTTTTCGGAAAAGGGCGATGTTGTTGCAGTAGGAACTCTTGAAAAAGAAATTCGGCTTTTTCAAGCGGCTAATGGTTCTTTGTTAGCAACGATCCAAGGTACCGCTATAGATTTTTTGCCTGAGGGAAATGCGTTTATCTTGGGACAAGAGAACGGCGATATTGCAAAATGGGGGATGAGCACAATGACACCTGAGTTTTTGTTGTTCAGAGGAGGCGGAATAATCTCTGCAATGATGCTCTCTCCTAATGGAGAATTTCTATCTGTCGTTTCGATGAATGAGCAGAATCCCGGCGGTGTCAGGCTTCTGCGCACAAAAGATGGCTATTCAATCACCTCATTATGGGCAGTGTGGGGTACTACCGCCGTCGCCTATTCACCAGATAGCCAGTTGATTGCCACAGCATCGCAAAACGATAATGATGCTATCCAATTGTGGATGAGTAGCAATGGCTATTGGCTATCCAGGCTCCTAGGTCACGATGAAGAAATCACAAGTATAGCCTTTACCCCCGACGGTCGTAGAATTATCTCGGCCTCGATGGATGGAAGTATTCGTGTATGGGGGATACCTTGACACCTGGCACGTGACACCGGAGCACCCTTCATGTCCAACATCCATATTCAAGTCGAAGCCGCCCGCAGTGGCATAAAGCCCTCACTCATCTGCCGCGTCCCCTCCGGCTGGGTGGTCTTGTGCGATATGCAATACCTGAGCGGGTATTGCATCCTGCTCCCCGACCCGGTTGTGCCAAGCCTGAATGATCTCGACCGGGCGCAGCGGGCCGAATACCTGTGCGATATGGCCCTCATCGGCGATGCGCTGCTCGAAGTGACCGGCGCTTATCGCATCAACTACGCCATCTTCGGCAATTCCGACCCGGCGCTGCACGCCCACATCATCCCGCGCTACCTCTCCGAGCCGGAAGCGATGCGCCTCGGCCCGCCCTGGTCGTACCCGAAAGAGGTCATGGACGGCCGCATGTTCGACGCCGAACGCGACCGGGAGTTGATGCGCCGGATTGCCGAAGCCATACAGGAGCGGCTATGACAAAATTTTTGATCGCAGGTTTTGGCTCGATTGGCCGGAGACATTTCCGCAACCTGAAATCCCTCGGCGAAGACGATTTCGTCTTCTTGCGCTCCCGCCGCAGCACGCTGCCAGACGATGAGATCGCTGCTTACCCGGTGGAGACCGACATCCGGGGGGCGTTGGCTCACCACCCGGATGCGGTGATCGTCGCCAACCCGACGGCGCTGCACCTCGATGTGGCGATTCCCGCCGCCGAGCAGGGCTGTCATCTTTTCCTCGAGAAGCCCGTTTCCCACTCGCTCGACCGGCTCGACCAGCTCGAAGCTGCCGCCGCCCGCGGCGGCGCAAAAATCCTGGTGGGTTTTCAATTCCGCTTCCATCCCGGCTTGCAAACAATCAAAGAAATCCTCGCGCCGGTCAACGGTCATCGGTCAACGGTCGGCCGTCCCCTGTCTTTCCGCGCCCACTGGGGTGAATACCTCCCCAACTGGCACCCGTGGGAAGATTACCGCCAGGGTTACGCGGCGCGGCCCGACCTGGGCGGCGGGGTGGTGTTGACGCTGAGTCACCCGCTGGATTATCTGCGCTGGCTGTTAGGGGATGTGGCGGCGCTGTGGGCGTTCGCCGGGAAATTGAGCGACCTGGAATTGGCGGTGGATGATACTGCCGAGATAGGACTGAAATTTAGCTGCGGGACGGTGGGCAGCATCCACCTGAATTATGTTCAGCGCCCTCCGCAGCATACGCTGGAGATAGTCTGCACGGATGGGACGATTCACTGGGATAATGCCGAGGGGGCCGTGCGGGTCAGCCGCGCCCGGGGGGATGGTCAACCGGGAGATTGGGAGCCCCACCCGTTTCCAGATGGCTTCGATCGCAACGTGATGTTCCTCGATCAGACGCGCCATTTCCTGGCCGTCTGCCGCGGCGAAGTCGAGCCAGTCTGCACGCTTCAGGACGGCATCGCCGCCCTGCGCCTGGCGCTGGGCGCGCTGGATTCAGCCAAGCAAGGCCAGCTCATCAGTTACTGACAACTGATCACTGCTCACTGATTACTTTCGCTTTTGAGCTTCTCCACCTCATCCCACAACACATACGGCGAGTCGTCGCGCACGTAGAAGGTGATCGTGCCGACCACGATGGGGGTGTACCCCACAACCCACTTGTCCCGCTCCTCCCTGGGGCTTTCGCTGTACATTTGGGCAATCACATCCGGTTTCAGCTCGCCGATGGAGTAAGCGTAATTCCATTTCATGTGACCGGGGCGCAGGTCAATCAACGGCAAACCGGGGATGAGGTGCATCGGCTCGCGAGCGATGACTTTGTCGCTCTTGCCGAGCATGTCAATCGTGTCACGTTCGCTGTAATAGGCGATGATTCCGGCGGTCACCACGGCCACTTTGGCATCTGGGGTGGAAACCTGATCCACGAGATTGGCGATGTTCACATACCGCTCGCTGCCGGGGACGAAAGGATGCCGTTCGAGCAGAAGCCAGTATTTGAGCGAGCTGGTGTCTAGCAGGGCGTTGAAATTGACCAGGCCAATGAGGGCGAAAATGATAACGCCGAGGGCCGAGAGCCGGTGGGCGAGAGCCGAGGGCTGACCACGGTGTTCTGTACCGTTGCTGACTGCTGACTGCTGAGTGCTGAGTGCTGACTGCTGACTGCCCACCAACGCCTGGCGGATCAGTTCCAGGGAATAAGCGAAAAGCACGAAGAAGAGGGGGATGCCGGTCGAGATGAAGCGGTTGGCACCGCCTTTGCTCTCCCAGGCGTCGCCGCCCACGTAGACGCTGTAGGCGCAGAAGGCGGCGAACACCCAGGCCATGAGCAGCGTGGCTTTTTCCCGCCGGGCCAGGATCACCAGAAACGGCAGCGCAAACAGCGCCGGGTTGAAGTTCCACACGAACTTGACAAAGACGAACACGCCGCGTTTCAAAACCAGCAGCAGCGGCGCGCCGGTGACTTTGAGATAATACGTGTTCGGCAGCCATTCGCCGTAGTACAGCCAGCGCAGCAGCGTCTGCCCGCCCAGGAAGGCGACGAACAGGCTCACGCCCCACAGCAGATGCCGCTTGCGATTGGCGGGGTCGGCCACGAACAGAAATGACAGGATCGCCAGGTAGGGCACTGCCATATCCAGCCGGACGAGCGTGCCCACTCCGAGCAGGATGTACAACCATGGGGAGAATTTCCCGGTCTTCATCTGCCGGATCGCCAGCCAGACTGCGGCGGTGGTGATCAGCAGCAAGACGCTGACCTCCATCCCCAGCAGGCTCCACGTACTGAGCTGCCCGTAGAAAGCAGTCACGAACACCGCCAGCAGCGGCACGAGCGCCCCGGGGCTAAGCTCTTCGGCGATCTTTTTGGTGAAATACAGGCTGCCGATGAAGAACAGCCCTCCGGCGATCTGGATGGGCAAGCTGATTAGCGGCGCGGAGATCGGGAGGAAGTGAAACAGCGCCATAAAGGCCACCCACAGCGGGTTGGTAAAGCCCTCCACTCGCTCGCCGGGGTTCCAAACCGGCCCCAGTCCATGCGCCACGTTGCGGGCGTAGACCATCGAAATCATAGCATCATCGAACAGCACATAGTAGCGCGTTCCGTCCACCACGAAGCTGGATTCGAAAATGTACACCGCCGCGTAAGCTGCGTAGGCGACGAGGATAAGCACGAAAATCAGATTGCGAATACGGGTTTGGGTCATAATTGGTCTCTTCGGAAAAGTATCGAACCGATATTATAACAACACAATCCAGATAGCGAGTTGAAAGATGACAGATAAAATTTTCAAGAAATTCGATCTCACCGGCCGCGTGGGTGTTGTCACCGGCGGGGCCGGGCTGCTGGGCAAGGAATTTTGCCGGACGCTGGCGGAGGCGGGCGCTTCCGTCGTGGTGGTGGACGTCAACCGTGAGGCCGCGGCCTCGGTGGCTGAGTCGCTCTCCCAGGCGGGCTATCCTGCCCTGGGAGTGCAGACCGACGTGACCGACAAGGATTCGGTCAACCGGATGGTCGCCGCCGCCCTGGAAGCCTTTGGCCGCCTGGACATCCTGGTCAACAGCGCCGCCCTCGACCCCAAGTTCGATCCGGCTGCCCTGGCGGCCCGCAGCACCCCGCTCGGCGCATTCGAAGACTACCCGCTCGACGCCTGGAAAGCCGCCCTCGACGTGAACCTGACCGGCATGTTCCTGTGCTGCCAGGCGGCGGTCAGGCCGATGATCGAGCAAAAGAAAGGCTCGATCATCAACATTTGCTCCACCTACGGGCTGGGCGGCCCCGACCAACGATTGTACCAGCGGGATGGCAAGCAAACCATGTTCAAACCGGTCTATTACACGGTGACCAAAGCCGGTGTGCTTGGGATGACGAAATACCTGGCAACGTATTACGCCGGCACTGACATCCGTGTGAACGCCCTGACGCCCGGCGGCGTGTTCAATAACCATGATGAAGTCTTTCTCAAAGCCTATTCGGCTCGCACGGTGATGGGCCGCATGGCCGACAAAACCGAGATGAACGGCGCACTGCTCTTCCTGGCCTCGGACGCATCATCCTACATGACCGGCAATAACGTGGTGGTGGACGGCGGGTGGACGGCATGGTGACGCCCGCTCACGCCCGCTACCAGCGTCCCAGCACGCTCAAAGCCCTGCGCCCGACCCGCGAGCATGACATCTGCCTGCTGTTGTGCTCGTCGGATTCGGACGACGCTGACAGCCTGTCCGCCCGGCAGACTGAGCTGCAAACTATGCTGGGTGGGCGCATCGTCACGCCCGTTCACCTCACCAGCCACCGCTTCGAAGTTTGCAACGATGAGGTGCTGTGGGCTTTCGTTGACAACCTCGGACTGGTGTTGGCGAACATTCACCCGTTTCCGATCGTCGCAACCGGTTTTGTTCCAATGTACTCGGATTTTCGCGAATTCAATCTGCTCAAATGGCGCATCGAGATCAACCCGGCCCTGCGGCTGTTCGTCGAGCGCATGGAGCAGGCGTTGGAGGCAGCCGAGCTGCAATGCCTCTACCCGCCGGGATGGGTATCCACCCTCGTCACCGCACTGGAAGACATCCCGCCCACCATGCTGGATTTTCTGCTGTCGAAGGTTTCTTTCCCGCACTATCTGTTCACGGTGGATCAGGTGATTTTTTCACGGGTAAAAGGGCCAGACACGTTCGAGGAAATTACGAGAATCTCGTTGATCCAATGAAATCACTGTCATTGCCTCGTGGCCTGAGTCGTTTCAAGCTTGCGATATGGATTTGCCTGTTCGGCTTGTCGCTTGTCAGTTGTGCTGGAGGCGCGATTACCCCATCCGGCACGCCTACGCTGACTTCGACGCGCCAGCCTATCACAGCCACGCCATCTATATCGCCTACAGTTTCACCAACGCCCTCTCGCACCTCATGGGTGACTCGTTTCCCTACTTCCACGTTACGATCTACATCAATCCCTACGCGAACTCTCATACCCACTATTACCCCAATCCTGCCGCCGCTTGTGATGCCTCCTGTAGGACTGGTTTATCGTGACCAAGAGGGATTTTGGCGAGTCGCTTCCAACGGGGAGCCTGAATTGATCTACGAAGTTTCGATGGAGGAAAACCTATTTCCATCGCCAGATTACAAGCATTTCATCAGCTTCGTGGATACTATGACCGAAAGAGAATTTTGGATTACCGAAACCGAAACCAATAACCGGGTGAAACTCGACCCGGGCGAAGAATATTTTATTTGCGGCTTAAGTTGGTGGAAGGCAAGGTTGGATGCGATTATTGCCACTGTCGAGCCAATAGACGAGGCCGGTGGTATGCACTGTGAGGGTATGCCAGCCATTTTTAGCTTTGATGGGAAGCTCCAGCATGTCATTGGGGATCAACCACACTGGGATAATGCATTTGCTCTTTCTCCAGATGGCAATACGCTTGCATTCAGCCAGGCAGGTGAGCCGTGGATTTATGAATGGGGAATTGATTCTAAACAGCTTAATCTAAAAAGTTATGGCTTCCCTGAGATGACAAGAGTTTATTTATCTCATCCTGCCTGGTCTTCTAGCGGTCGGTTACTTGCCTGGACGGTTTCTGGAGTTTTGAATGACGAAGAAGTCAGCGGCGTAGGGATTTTCGATACCCGGAGTCACACCTCGACTTTTCTCTACCCCTTTGCGAGTGGGGGATACGATGCCGGAAGCAATCTGTACTGGCTGCCCGATGAACAGCAAATAATTCTCGACAATTACTCACGTGATATTCATTGGCTATTGGACATTGATGGATCAAGTGCAACAGAACTCACTGAAGTTCCATATATCAGTCCAAATGGAGAATGGTTTGTGCATCTGGCCTTTGACCGTTTCGTAGGGCAGCCTTTTGCTTTCTTTATGCGTATTTCAGATGAGTCAGAAACCCATGAAATTAGTTTTGATGTTGGCCCTTCGGACCGCGATTGGTTCAACAATGCAAAAGTAAATTGGACCTGGATGCGCGAAAACGTCATTATTTGGACTGAGCTTGGCCGAGATCAGTTGTTATGGAGCCCGGATGGGCGGTATATGATTATCTCCTCAATCGAAATGCCGGAAGGCAATGTCAATTACCTGATTGACACCGAAACCTGGCAAATCTCTCAAATTGACCTGCCCTCCGAAGCTGAAATTATCCAATGGATGGCAACCGAGGAAAAATAGAAAATGCCCGAAGTGTTAGCTCTTATCCCCGCCCGCGGCGGATCGAAATCCATCCCCCGCAAGAACATCCTGCCCTTTGCCGGGCATCCCCTGCTTGCGTACAGCATCGCCGCCGGAGTGCAATCCAGGCTCGTCACCCGCACCATCGTTTCGACCGATGACGATGAAATCGCTGCCGTAGCCCGCCGCTATGGGGCTGAGACGCCCTTCTTGCGCCCGGCTGAGTTCGCCCAGGACAACACCACCGACCTGCCGGTATTCGAGCATGCCCTGGGCTGGCTGGCCGAGCACGAAGGCTATCGCCCCGAGATCGTGATACAATTGCGCCCCACTTCGCCCGTCCGCCCGCCGGACTGCGTGGACAGCGCCGTACAGCTCCTGCTCGATCATCCTGAAGCTGACAGCGTGCGCGGCGTGGTGCCCTCCGGGCAGAACCCTCACAAGATGTGGCGCATCGGCGCCGATGGGCGCATGACCCCCTTGCTCCCTGTGCCTGGCTTGGCCGAGCCGTACAACGCTCCCCGCCAGGCCCTCCCGCCCACCTATTGGCAAACCGGCCACATTGACGCCATCCGCGTCAGCACGATTTACCAAAAACACTCGCTCAGCGGCGACGTGATCCTGCCGCTGGTGATTGACCCGAAATACACGATTGACATTGACACCCGCAACGACTGGCTGCGCGCTGAATGGCTCATCGCCCAGGGCGACATGCCGATGGTGACACCCTCCCCTAATCCCCTATCCCCTATTCCTTCGAGAGAGGGGATAGGGGATAGGGGAAAGCGTCCCCTCCCCCAAAAAGTATCTCTCGTCATTTTTGACTTCGACGGCGTGATGACGGACAACCACGCCTGGGTAGACCAGGACGGCCGCGAAAGTGTGATGGTCAGCCGCTCCGATGGGATGGGCATCAGCCTGCTGCGCAAGGCCGGCATCGAGATGGCGGTGCTCTCGACCGAGCCGAATCCGGTGGTGTCGGCCCGCTGCCAAAAGTTGAAGCTTCCTGTTTTGCAAGGCATCGCCGACAAGGCCGCTGCCCTGCGGGGCTTGCTCGACGAGCGGGGTGTGGATCCTGCCCGGGTGGTGTATCTCGGCAACGATGTCAACGATCTGCCCTGTTTCCCGCTGGTGGGCTGCGCCGTCGTCGTCGCCGACGCGCACCCCGCCGCCAAAGCGCAAGCCGACCTGGTTCTGTCGAAACCCGGCGGGCAGGGGGCGGTGAGGGAGTTGTGTGATTTGTTGCTGGCTAATTCGTAGCAGCAGAATCTTTCTGGAATATCTGTAGTTTAGGGCCTCGTGCCCGTTTATCGCTGCCGCTCACAATGGGCTAGACTACGGGTAGAGGTTGTAAAAGAATAGCCCTGCGTTTTCAAAAAGCATGTCATTTCGAGCTGTCGCCCTCGATACTGTTGATTAGACTCAAAGCATTGCGGCGACGGCGAGAAATCCCTGAATACGTTGCTGAATTTGTGCCTATGCAGGATCGAACGGGCAGATGTCATAGGGATTCCTCGTTTCAATCGGAATGACAATTGGCAGCAATGGGCAATAAACTACGAACCAATGCATTTATCCGCCCATTGTTTGGAAAGGGAGTTTATGAAAACTCACCCGCTGGCGAAAATTCAATTCTTCCTCGCCCTGGTCTGGGCGGTTTTGGCGATTATCTCGTCTTATAGCCAGGTAACGGTACAATCTGTGTTTTTCTGGATTTCACTCGCGCCTCTCATCGCCTTGAGTGTTATCACCATTCGTTTAGGATGGCTGATAGTTTTCCACGAAGAGATGGTAATTTATCCGCAAGAGGGTCTGAATTTATGGTTTTTTAGGGCCATCGGGCGGCCAGAAGCGGCGCGGCGATGGGAAGAACGCTATCAGCGACCAGGCAGAATGAAACTTTTGGGCGTTATGAACTTACTGTCGGGAGTCGTGTGTCTTATTCTTGCATTGGCATTCGCCGTTTATATGGTCGTGGCTCCATAGGGAGCCAACCAATTTATCAACAAGGAGCAAAACGTGACCCGCGAAATCAAACTTGGCAACCGTATGCTTGGCGACGGCCACCCGGCCTACATCGTCGCCGAGATTGGCATCAACCACAATGGCAGCCTCGACATGGCGAAGCAGATGATCCAATCTGCCATCCACGCCGGGGTGGACGCCGTCAAATTCCAGAAGCGTACCCCTGAGTTGTGCGTGCCTCCTGAACAGCGCAATGTCATGCGTGAGACTCCCTGGGGCTACATCACCTATCTCGAATACCGCAACAAAGTCGAGTTTGGCGAGGTAGAATACCGCGAGATAGACCGCTTCTGCAAAGAAAAGGGCATCACCTGGTTTGCCTCAGTATGGGACGAGCCATCGGTGGATTTCCTGGAGCCGTTCGACCCGGTGTGCTACAAGGTCCCCTCCGCCTCGCTCACCGATCACAGCCTGCTGCGCCACCTGCGCAAGACTGGCCGCCCGCTGATCCTCTCGACAGGCATGTCCAGCATGGATCAAATCCGCGCTGCGGTGAAGGTTGTCGGCGAAGAAAACCTGGTCATCACCCACGCCACCAGCACCTACCCCTGCGATCCCGAAGAACTCAACTTGAAGATGATCGAAACCCTGCGGGCGGAATTTTCCTGCCCGGTGGGGTATTCGGGCCACGAAGTGGGTCTGGTGCCGTCGGCGGTAGCGGTGGCCCTGGGGGCGTGCATGGTCGAGCGGCACATCACCCTCGACCGGGCGCTGTGGGGCGGCGACCAGGCAGCCTCGGTCGAACCGAGCGGCTTCGAGCGGCTGGTCAAATACGTGCGCGTCACCGAAGAGTCGCTCGGCGACGGCGTGAAGCGCGTTTACGAAAGCGAGTTGCCCTCGATGCGCAAGCTGCGCCGCGTGCAAGAAGGGGATGAATGAAAAAATAAACACAAAGGGCGCAAAGGGTATCACAAAGGGTAAAAAGTTTTGAACTTTGTTTTCCTTTGTGAATCCTTCGTCCCCTTTGTGTTTAGATTTCACAATTTATCGGAACAAATTCTAACGAGACCCTGCATTGCAAAATCTGATCCCTCGTCTACAACGCCGCACCCGGCGCGAATGGCAGGACTGGCAGAACAGGCGTAATATTGCCTACATCGGGCGGCAGTTGGCCGCCCACGCCAAAATCCAGCCTGGTCAGCGACCGGTTGCATTCTTCAACACCACTACTCGCCTTTCGGGCATCAGCCAGAATGCCGCCTTTTCACTGCTGGCGGGGGTGGCCGTGCAGTTCGCCGGGACGCCGGTGGTGCATTTCGCTTGCAAAGCCGGTCTCAGCCGCTGCGTGCTGGCCAGCGCGCAAGCCTTCGAGACGGGCAACCCCACTGCCCCGCCGCCATGCAAGGCCTGCATCGCCACTTCCGAGTTCCTCTTCTCCGATGCGCCAACCCTTTGGTACACCTTCCAGCGTGACGCCGCCCTATCTGCTGCCATTCAAACCCTCGGGATCGAGGAACTCTCCTGTTTCGAGTACCCCCTGGGTCCTGAAATTCATCCATCCTCGCAGCCTCAAACTAATCACCTGCCACCTGCCACCTGCCACTTGCCACTCGGCCCCCTCGTCCTCCCCTCTCTACGCTGGACCCTGCGCCGCCACCACCTGCTCGATGACGAACCTACCCGCTTCCTCTTCCGCGAATACATTCTCAGCGCATATCACCTCGCCCGTGAGTTCACTGCTTTTCTCGATACTGTGGACCCGCAGGCCTTGGTGATTTTCAATGGTGTGATGTACCCGGAGGCCACCGCCCGCTGGCTGGCGCGGCAGCGCGGCATTCGCGTCGTTGCCCACGAGGTGGGCC
This sequence comes from Candidatus Aquidulcis sp., assembly GCA_020723385.1. Lineage (GTDB taxonomy): Bacteria > Chloroflexota > Anaerolineae > Anaerolineales > UBA4823 > DYIZ01. The sequence goes on along the minus strand of DYIZ01000014.1, from coordinate 34,818 downwards.
ACACCCCCTTCTCGGCCTTCTTCACCGACGGCGATCCGACCGCCTACCCGGTGCAGATCCCCGCCGATTTCGAGCTGACTCCCGAGCAGGATGCCCGCCTCGACGAGTACCTGGAAACCCGTTTCCAGGGCAAATTCAGCATGGCCGGCATCCGCTTCTGGCCGGATATGAAGGGGCTGGATGAATCGTTCTTGCAGCGCGCTGCCCAGTTTCACCAGATCGTCCCCGTCTTTTCCAACGTCATCTTCGACACCAGCCAGATTCACGCCAACGTGGTTTTCGATACCATGTTCGCTTGGCTCGACGCTGTTCTCGACATCGCCCGCCGCCACCCGGAGACGCTCTTCGTCATCCGCGCCCATCCCGACGAGCAGCGTGTGGGCAAAGCCAGCCGCGAGAGCGTGGCCGAATGGGCCGCCCGCAGCCGGGTGAGTGACCTGCCCAATGTGATCTTCGTGCCGTCCAACGAATTCATCAGCTCCTACGAGCTGATCCAGCGCTCGAAGTTCGTGATGGTGTACAACTCGACGATCGGAATGGAGGCGGCGCTGATGGGCGCAGCCGTGTTGAGCGGCGGGAGCGCGCGCTACACCCAGATCCCAACCGTGTTCCTGCCCCCCACGCCCGCAGCCTACCGCCAGCAAGCCGATGACTTTTTGTCAGCCGAGAAGATCATCGTTCCTACCGAGTTCGTCCGCAACGCCCGGCGCTACCTGTATTACAGCCAGTACATTTCGGAACTGCCGTTTAGCGACTTTATGGAGCCACACGTTCAACCCGGATTTGTCGTGTTGAAACGCCTCCCCTGGAGGCAAATGACCCCGGAGGGTTCTACAACCCAGCGGGTGGCGGCAGAGGGCATCTTGCAGGGCAAACCGTTCGTGATACCGCAATGACGATGAATATTCGACCGCTCACGCAATCTGATTTTCCCGCCTGCGACGCGATTCTGTCTTCGGCTTTTGGCACGCTGGAAACGCGTGTGCCCGAATTGCAGCGCTACCTGGCTTTCCAGCCCGACGGCTGGTTCGTGGCCGATGTAGACGGCCAACCGGCGGGGATGGTGGGCGCAGTGGATTATGGGCCGTTCGCCTACCTCGGCATGATGGCAGTGTTTCAGCATCAGCAAGGGCGCGGCCTCGGCCGGGCGCTGATGGAACACTGCCTGGCCTGGCTGGACACTCGCGGCTGCCCGATGACGCTGCTTGACGCCTCGCCCGCCGGGGCTTTGCTGTACCCGAAATTGGGATTCGTGGACGATGACCGGTCGGATGTGTGGGTGCAGCCAACGGTTGCATCTCTCAAACCGGAAAGGGGTGGTGACATCCGGGTGGAATCCCTGCGCCCGGAAGACATTCCCGCAGTCGCCGCCTTCGATGCGCCCATCTTCGGTGCGCATCGCCCGGCAGTCATCGAAGCCTACCGGTCGGAATTTCCCGACCGGGCGCTGGTTGCCCGCGACGAAAATGGGATGATTGCGGGTTACCTGATTGTCCAATGGCGGCGCATCGGCCCGTGGGCGGCGTGTACCTCCCAGGCTGCCGAAGCCTTACTGGCCGCCGCGTTGAGCCTGCCCTTTGAGTTTGGTTCGCCGATGACGATCTGCACCGCCTCGAACACGGCGGCTGCCGAAATCCTGGGGCGCGCTGGCTTTCGCCCCGAGCGCCCGCACCGTCACATGCGCCGCGGCGGCGCGGCCAACCCGATCAATCACGCCAGGATTTTTGGGTTTGCAAGCTTTGCAATAGGTTAATTCTTCACCACAAAGGACACAAAGGAACACAAAGGATTTGAAAATCTCTTGTGACCTTCGTGCCCTTTGTGCCCTTCGTGGTTATATTTTGCTATGACAACTGAAAAAATCGAAATTCTCCCCGTTTCTTTGCTCGACCAAAACCGCCCGCTGGTAGAAGAAATCAAACGCTTGGCGGCTTCGCTGGGTATCGGCCTGGGCTGGCATTACCTGCTCGACCTGTCGTGGATCATCAGCCAGTTGGGCGATGTGCGCGGCAAGCGCATCATGGATGCCGGGGCAGGCACTGGCCTGATGCAGTGGTATCTTGCTGAACATGGGGCCGAGGTGATCTCAGTGGACCGCGGCAGCCGCGCCGATTTGTCGCTGCGCTACCGCGCCCGCTACCGCGTGGGAGCGATGCGCCCGGAGGATTTATCTTCTCCCGGGGCGGTGTGGGCGAAGAATGTGCGCCAGGCCGCCGGGGGGCGCAAGATTCTCGCCGGGCTGCGCGGCGCCCTGGGGTTGACGCGGCTGGCGCTGCCCGTTTCCTCGCCCGGCCGGGTGACGATCTACAACCAGGATTTGCGCAGCCTCCCGCTGGTCGCCGACCGCTCGCTCGACGCGGTGGTCGCCGTCTCAGCCCTCGAGCACAATACTCCCGAGGGGCTGGCGCTGGTCGTGACCGAGTTGATGCGCACGCTCAAACCGGGCGGCCTGCTGCTGGCGACGCTCGGCGCGGGCCGCGACGCCGACTGGTTCCACGATCCGTCGAAGGGCTGGAATTATACCGACGTTACCCTGCGCCGCCTGTTCGCTCTGCCGACCGATACCCCCTCGAATTACAGCCAGCACGACGAATTGCTGGCCGCGCTGAAAGCCTGCGCCGAGCTGCGCGACAACCTGGCCCCGCTCTACTTCCAATCGGGAGACAATGGGATGCCGTGGGGCAAGTGGGATCCGCAGTACCAGCCGGTGGGTGTGTGCAAAGTCAAAGTTTCTTGAATACGATAGCTGATCGTGCGGGCCGGGTTAGGCGCTGGCTCGATCCAATTTGGCCTTTTATGCTGATAGCGGTGATGATTTGGGCGGCGCGTTATTGGCACAGCGCGTCGTTCGGGCTGTACGAAGACGATTACACCCGTGTGCCGCAGGCGCTGACCATGAGCGTCTCTGACCTTCGGCAAGAGATCGTCTCTGCGCTGACGACTTTCAGCGACCACGGGAAGCCGCTGCACTCGACTTTGATCTACGGCCTGGCCTTCGTGGGAGGAAAACTCGGCGGGTTGAGAGGGGTGTATTGGGTTGGATATGCAATTTTTACGCTCAACGCCTGGCTGTTCTATGGTTTGCTGAAACGTCTTTACGACAACCGGATTGTCGCGCTCACCGGGGCGCTGGCGTATTGCCTGTTTTCTGCCGATACGACCCAGGCTTTTTTGACGCATGCTCTCGGCTTGCAGCCCTCGCTCACATTTCTGCTGCTGGCAATGCATGCTTTCCTTTCAGGTAAGAAATGGCTGGCCTACGGGCTGGTGATCCCCGTTTTATTCATCTACGAAACGCCGTTTCCGATTTTCCTGGCCGCGCCATTGTTGGAAACGAAATGGGATAAGGCGTGGCTCAAACGATGGGTCGTTCATGCGGTGATCCTCGGCGTCATGCTGGCGGGCGTGACCGGTTTGCGGCTGCTCATCGGCGAGGGGCGGGTGAGCGAGCTGGGTGCGAAAGATGCCGTCATAACCCCTCTCATCCACATGCTCATTGGCCCGCCAGTGAGCCTGGCGATGTTCGTGTACCGCCCGATTCAGGCGCTGTTGGCGCTGCGCTGGGATGCGGCGATTGCCATCGGGCTGGCGATTCCCCTGCTGGCGTGGATTCTCTCACGGCTGAAGGCGGATACCCCGCTCGATGGGCGCACTCTCGGGCTGGCGATCTCGAAGCGCTCATTGACCCTCTTCAATTCCAGCGAGGCGAGGCTGCTCCGGTTGGCAATCGCCGGGCTGGCGATGCTCATCCTGGCTTATCCGCTGACGTTCACCGTTCGCGCCTATGCCATCAGCGGGCGGGATACGCGGGTCCATTTCGCCGCGGTGATCGGCGCGGCGATTCTGGCAGCTTGTGTGATCCTGGTAATCTTGTCTTGGGCCGAATCCCGTCGAAAACAATGGCTCGCAGCGGCTGGGGTTGCCATTTTCTTCGCGCTGCTGCTTGGCTACGGGTTCGTGATCCAGCGTGATTACGTGCTGGGCTGGCAGTACCAGCGGGATTTCTGGCGGGAGGCGCTGCCGCTGATCACAGACGTGAGCGAAGGCACGGTGGTGTTGATTGATCCCGATGGTTTCCCCGATACCGAGCAGATCGGGGCAAATACGTGGATGGTCACGCGCCTGCTGAAGCAGATTTACGTATTCCCGCAAGCCTGGGGGCACCCGCCGCGTGTCTTCCGGCTGGCGGAGGGCTGGCAGGAACGAATTTTGACGGCTGACGGCCTTTTCCAAATCAACGGACTGACCACGAACGCCCCGCCGTCGGATGTGAGTGTGGTGGAGAGCAGCGATATTATTTTGTTGAAGATGCGGGGCGGGCACTTAGTTCGGGATGCCGGGTCTCTGGTGATTGATGGTCAGGCGTACCCCCTGCGGCCAGATAAGCCGGGGCAATTGCTCTTGCGGGAGCGGGGGCCGTTGTACGAGGTCTTACTCGGCGAGCCGTGAGAGGTTTGTCTGTTCAAATAATATGCGCTGTTCGATCGTCATTCGAGCTTATAACGAGGAAGAACATATCGGGCGTCTGCTGACCGGCATCGGGCAGCAGACTCTGTGCGAGGTGGAGATCATTTTGGTGGACTCTGGTTCCACCGACGCCACGCTGGCGATTGCCTCGCGCTACCCGGTGCAGGTCGTTCACATCCAGCCGGAGGAGTTCACCTTTGGGCGCTCGCTCAACTGGGGGATTGCGGCCTCCCAAGGGGATTTCATCGTCATCGCCAGCGCCCACGTTTACCCGGTGTATCCCGATTGGCTGGAGCGGCTGTTAGCTCCGTTTGCCGATCCACAGGTGGGTTTGACGTATGGCAAGCAGCGCGGCGGCGCAAGTACTCATTTTTCAGAGCATCAGATCTTTGCCCGCTGGTTCCCCGATCAGTCACAGTCCCGCCAGCCTGTCCCATTTTGCAACAATGCCAATGCCGCCATTCGCCGCACGCTGTGGGAGCAGCATCCGTATGATGAGACGCTCCCTGGTCTGGAAGACCTGGCCTGGGCGCATTGGGCGATGGAGCAGGGCCATGCCATCACCTATTCCGCGGAGGCGGAGATCATTCATGTCCACAACGAGGGTCTGCGCGGAGTGTCCAACCGCTACCGGCGCGAGGCGATGGCTTTCAAGCGCATCTTCCCCCGCGAGCATTTTCATTTGTGGGATTTTGCGCGTCTCGTCGCCAGTAACGTCGCAAGCGACCTGTGGCACGCCGCCCGCCAGCGGGTGATGTGGAAGAGCTTGGGCGGCATCGTAGGATTTCGCCTGATGCAATTTTGGGGCACTTATCAGGGATACCGCCGCTCCGGCCCGCTCACCTGGCAGTTGCGCCAGACATTCTACTACCCGCGCGGCGTGACGCCCTCCGGCGCACCGGCTCAGCGGGATGTCCAGCCCATCCGCTACCATGAATGAAGCCGTAAAACCTGTTCGCCGCGGCGGACAGTGGAACTGGATTTTAGGGTGTCTTCCCCTCCTGGTGTGTGTGGCGCTGATGCTGCCGCGCCTGCGCTCGGCGCAGTTCGGCTTGTTCGACGACGGGCGTTCGGTTGTCACCGCCCGGCAGATCACCCAGGGGGTTTGGGATATGAGCATTGACGACCAGGAAGGCCGCTCGCGGCCGATGTACTGGCTGTCGTTTACATTGATCTATTGGATTTTCGGCAGCCGACCGGTGTGGTTCTTCCTGGGTAATACGCTTGTCCTGGTGGGTACGACCGCCGGGCTGATGGGGCTCGTGCGCTGCGGGGGAGGCAGCAAGACCCAGGCGTGGGTGAGCGGCCTGCTGTTCGCCCTGTCGGGGCCGGTGATCGAAAGCTATTACACTTTATCGAAGCCGGAAGCCGGACAACTGGCCTGGATGGTGGTCTCGCTGTTGTGCATCGCGGCTTTCGGGCGAATGCGCCAAAAATGGCAAAAGCTCGGAGTAGTAACCGCCTCGGCAACCGCAGTGATGCTCGCCAGCCTGACGAAAGAGACCGGCCTGCTGCTGCTGCCCATCAGCCTGGCCTGGTTGGCAGTGGGCTGGCTGCGCGGGCGACATTCCGGGGATGGATGGGGGTTGGCGAACCGGGGCGCGTACGCGGCCGCCGCGTTGGCGGGAAGCCTGGGCTTCTTGGCTTATCGTCTCGTTTTCGTTTCCCCCAATCTTTTTGGCGGGACGTATGCCAGCGGATATGCACTCGATTTGGGGCAAATCGCGGCGTCTGCCCTGCGTTGGATGATCTGGTTAGGCCGGGATTTTGTTTTTATTGTCCCGTTGCTGATCGTCACATTCTTTGGGGCGCTGGCAAAACCAGGGCGCATCCGAAACCCGTTGGCGCTCGATGCGCTGGTGTGGATGACAGCCTGGATTTGTGTTTACCTGCCGTGGACATTTGCGGTCGAGTATTATCTGCTGCCATTCGCTGCCGGGTTTGCGGTGTGGGCCGGCTGGCTCATCATCGAGGCGGCAGGGCTGCTGGCCGCGGCCGGTAATCGCCGGCGGATTACCCTCGCGGCGGGATTGGGATTGTCGGGGGTGTTGTTCCTGGGGACGCTGGCAACCAACGTCTCGACCGCCCGTATCCAGCTCGCGGTGGACGCGGCTAACGACCGGGTGCTGCGCCAACTCGCGGAATCAGCGCCCCCCTTCAGCACGGTTCTGGTCAATATCCAGCAGACCAATGAATGGGTGTACGAGACGCGCATCTATCTGAACGCGATCCTCGACCGGCCCGATATCAGTGTGGATGCCTTCAAATTCCAGGGTATCAACCCCGGCGAGGGTGACAATCCCGAAAAAATCTACGTCATCGCCCCCGAAATCGCCAACCAGCCGCTTTTGACAGTTCGGCTGGGGGTGGTGGAAGCCACGCAGAACCAGTGGAACAAGACTTTGGAAGATTATTTGACCAGCGACTGGCAGGTGAGCGCGGTTCCGGCAGAGCAGTTCAGGCTGGTGATGGTTGATCTGCCCCGGCTGCTCTGCCCACTCATCCGGAGAGGAGAATACTGCACTGCGACCGCGCCGGTAATTGACCTGCGGCCATTTTCATTCGGTTGGAAGCTGTACGCGTTGGAGAAACCATGACAAAAATCGTTGCTCTCGTTCCCATGCGCCATCACTCCCAGCGGGTGCCGGGCAAAAATTACCGCCCGCTGGCTGGGAAGCCGCTGTTCCAGCACATCATCGGCGCGCTGCTGCAATGCCCCGAGATCGCTGAGGTGGTGGTGGATACCGACAGCCAGCCCGTGATGGACGGCCTGCGCCATGATTTTCCTGCCGTTCGTGTTCTGCCGCGCCCCGAACACCTGCGCGCTGATACTGTCCCGATGAATGAAATCCTGGCTTACGATACTTCCCAGGTCGAAGCCGACGGCGATAAAGAACATCGCTTCTATCTGCAAACTCACACCACCAACCCTCTGCTGCGCTCGCAAACCGTTTCGGCGGCGATCCAGAAATTCCTGGCGGTGTACCCGGCCTACGATTCGATGTTCACCGTCACCCGCCTGCAAACCCGCTTGTGGGATCAGCTTGGGCGGGCGATCAATCACAACCCGGCGATTTTGCTGCAAACCCAGGATTTGCCGCCCGTGTACGAGGAAAATTCGTGCTTGTACCTCTTCACCCGGCAGAATCTGCTGGCGCGCCGCAACCGTCTCGGCGAACGCCCGCTGATGTTCGAGATTCCCGCGGCGGAAGCCTGGGATATTGACGAAGAATTGGATTTCGCGATTTGCGATTTTTTGATGAGGCAGGGGGGAGGGAGGAAGGGATAGGGGAAACCTACCCCTTTGTTTCAAGGTCGCGATAAGTCTCAGGGCCGGTTTTACGGCGGACATGCAAGATCAAAACCAATATCTGATCTTGTTCGACGCGGTAAATCACGCGCCAATCATCCAGGCGTATCCGGTATCGGCCAGGTAAGTCGCGTAACTCTTTCGCTTGTTTAGGACAAGGATTATCGGCAAGGCTGTTTATGATCCGGCGAACACGCTGGCGGATATTGCCAGGCAATCGCTCGATCTCCTTTTTAGCCGTATCGGTGATCCTAAGCTGGTAGCTCATCTAACCCCGCCTCAAACTCACTCCAATCGCTCACGGTCTCTGTGCCATAGGCAATGCGGCTCTCGATTTCGCGAATAGCCCGCACATCTTCGGCCTCTTCCATCGCTTCGGAAATATAATTCAGCAATGCTTCGCGGATGACATCCGAGACCGTTTCGCCTCGAAGGGCGGCTACTGCCTTCGTCCGGCGGCGCAGTTCTTCAGGTAATTTGATCGTCAATTTCGTAATGGTCATATTGACCTCCAGTTGTGCCGGTCTGTACGTCTGTATTGTAGCATAAGCCAGCCCTTTATTCAATAACCGAACCCTTGCCTATGATAACTCCTCCACCCTCCACCCTCCAACCTCGACGCTACACAGTCCTTTTCTCCGCTCCCTACATGATCCCCTTCCTCCCCCGTTTCCGCCCGATCCTCGAGGGCTACGGGCTGGAATTGATCGTCCCGGAAGTACATGAACGCCTCGAAGAAGCCGACATACTGAAATACGCCGGGCAATTCGATGGGGCGATCTGCGGCGACGACCGTTACACGGCGCGCGTACTCGAAGCATGCGCCCCCCGGCTGAAGGTCATCTCCAAGTGGGGAACGGGAATCGACTCGATTGATCGGGACGCGGCGGCCCGCTTGGGAATAGCCGTCCGCAACACGCCCAACGCCTTCACCCTGCCCGTGGCTGATACAGTGATGGGCTATATGCTGGCCTTCGCCCGCCGCCAGCCGTGGATGGATCGGGCGGTCAAGGCCGGCCGATGGGAGAAGCTGATGGGCCGCTCGCTCAGCGAGTGCACGCTGGGCGTGGTCGGCGTGGGAACCATCGGCAAAGCCGTCATCCGGCGGGCGCGGGCCTTTGGCATGAAGCTCCTGGGCAACGACATCGTCGAGATTGACCACGTCTTCCTGGCCGAGACCGGCGTCGAGATGACCGCGCTCGACGATCTGCTGGCACGCGCCGACTTCGTCAGCCTGAACTGCGATCTCAACCCGACCAGCTATCACCTGATCAACGCCCGCACCCTGGCGCTGATGAAGCCCACGGGGGTGCTGATCAACTCGGCGCGCGGCCCCATCGTGGACGAGGCGGCGCTAGTGGCGGCGCTGCAAAGCGGTCAGATTGGCGGCGCGGCGCTGGATGTGTACGAGGTCGAGCCGCTGCCGCACGACAGCCCATTGATTACGATGGACAACGACGGTAAAGAACACCGGGTGATGCTGGCCCCGCACAACGCCAATTCCAGCCCGGCGGCGTGGGAACGGGTCCATGCGAATACGATACGGAATTTGGTGGAAGGGTTGGGGATCAGGGGGCAGTGAGCAGTTTGCAGAAGTGGGTGGTAGAATTGATGTGATTGAAGGCAAGAAAGGAGAAAACGATGAGCGTTTTCCAGACTTTAGAAGTATCACAGGATATTCTCGACTCAGCCCGCCTAACGTTGGCGGATTTGAAGGTCGAGATGGCCGTGTATTTGTACGCCCAGGGACGACTGTCCATTGGTAAGGCGCGCGAGCTGGCAGGCATGTCGCTGTGGGAGTTCCGCCAACTGCTGGCTTCGCGTCGAGTGTCGCCGCATTATGACGAAACGGATTTGAGCGAAGATGCCGCAACGCTGCATGAGATGGGGCGGTTATGATTGTTGTCAGCAATACATCTCCGATTACGAACCTGGCCGCTATTGCACAATTCGAGGTTTTGCGACGTCTGTATGGCGAGTTGCACATTGCTTGGGGCGTGTGGGAGGAGCTGAACGCTGAGGGCAGGCAGTGGCCGGGTAGCAATGAAGTTGCCAGCGCCGATTGGATACATCGCAACACTGTTCAAAACCAGGCTCTGGTTGCAGCACTGCGACGTGACCTCGATAAAGGTGAAGCCGAAAGCATCGCTTTGGCTGTCGAATTAGGCGCTGACATGATCCTGCTGGATGAAAAAGAGGGCCGCCATGCCGCTCAACGATTTGGATTACGCGTAGTGGGCGTCGTTGGGGTGCTTCTCGAAGCCAAAGCGCAGGGAGCTATTGAAAAGCTGCAACCTTGTCTCGATAGTTTGCGCCAGACAGCGGGATTTTATTTGAGCGAGTCGGTTTACAAGTCGGCGCTGACTTTGGCAGGCGAGGAGTAGCCTTTCAAGAAGTTGCAAAGTTCACACTAACAGTGTTCCTATTTCAACTGGGTGGGGCGATTTCGGTCCGGCGATGTGGGAGCGGGTACATGCGAATACGATACGGAAATTGGTGGAGGGGTTGGGGGGATTTCTCAGTGACCAGTGATCTGTAGGAGGCGAAGATGAATTGGGGTTTGGTAGTGCCGGTATTGCTAATGGGCGGATTGTTCTTAATCGCCGGGATCAGGCTGTTGAGCCGCAAGCCGGGGCTGGTGGCAAGTGGGTGGATCATTGGTTCATTTCTAATAACTTGGGTTTTACTTTCCTTCTGTGTAACATCAATTGGCCAGGGACGGTCTTGGCTAATGATGATCCCGATAATCCTAGCGGTGGTACTCTCGCTGATCGCTTTAGCAGTCGGAGCCTGGCTAGGGCGGGCCAGCCATTTTCTGGCATTCAATGTTGACGAGAAATCCCTTTACGATAGCCTTTTCGCAACTTTGCGCAAACATGGAATCCGGTACGAAGAACAACGGTCTCAAATCATGCTAACGGAATTTAAATCCACAATCCAGGTGCATGCTTTCAGTATTTATCCTTCTGCATCACTCGGTTTTCTCAACCACCGCGCTATTCCCAATTTCCGAGCCTTCATTGCTGATCTACGCAAGACGCTGGCACAGGAAAAATCGTCAAAAGATGCCCTCTGATATTGAGCGGTAATTGCTTACCGACAACCTTCCACTTTCAACCTCCAACCTTCAACCGATATGTCCCCTACTCCTCTCTCCCCCAAAACTATTCTCATCACCGGCGCGGCGGGCGGCATTGGCCGCGCGACCGTCAAGCTGTTCGCCGAATCTGGCTGGCGCGTCATCGGCGTGGACCGCGGCGAATTCGATGGTGAGCCGTTCCCAGCCGATGGCCTGTACATCCAATCCGACATCTCCATCGGCGAGAACCTCGAATCCATCTTCGCCCAGGCGCACGCCTTCACCGGCGCGCTGCACGCCCTGGTCAACAACGCCGCCGTGCAGATCGCCAAACCGTTGCTGCAAACCAGCGTCGAAGAATGGGACGCGGTGATGGCCTCCAACCTGCGCTCGGTGTTCCTCTCGGTCAAGCTGGCGCACCCGCTGTTCAAAGCGGCGGGCGGCGGGGCCATCGTCAACGTCTCATCGGTACATGCCGTGGCGACATCGGCCAACATCGCCGCTTACGCGGCCAGCAAGGGCGGGCTGCTGGCGCTGACGCGGGCGATGGCCATCGAGTTCGCGCCCGATAACATCCGGGTGAACGCCATCCTGCCGGGCGCGGTGGACACCCCGATGCTGCGCGCAGGACTGGGGCGCGGTCACGTGGCCGGAGGCGACATCCAGACCCGGCTGGACAACCTGGCCCGCAGGACGGTCAATGGGCGTGTCGGGCAGCCGTCCGAGATCGCTCACGCCATCTATTTCCTCGCCGATGAGACCCAATCCTCGTTCATGACCGGCCAGGCGCTGATCGTGGACGGCGGGGCGACGGCACGGCTGAGAACGGAGTGAGAGGGTAAACAGGTAGACAGGTAAACAAGTAAACAGGTAGACAGGTAACAGGTAGACAAGATTTGTGTACCTGTCTACCTGTGTACTTGCCTACATCACCAACCCCATGAAAACGACTCTCAAAAAATATACCCCCTCCCCCCTCTGGAACTTCGCTTCCAACACCTACTGGTTATGGCGCAACCGCGGGCGGCATGTGGCTGCCCAGGTTTTCGACTCCCGCTGGGCCGAGAGCCGCCGCCGGTTATTGGAATATCGCGATAAATACAAAGGCCAGCGCTGTTTCATCATCGGCAACGGGCCTTCGCTGCGCCAGACTGATCTCTCTCGCCTGAAGGGTGAATTCACCTTTGGGATGAATCGCATCTACCTGATGTTCTCGGAATTGGGATTCTCCACCTCCTGCCTGGTGGTGGTCAACGATCTGGTGATCGAGCAGTGTGCGGGGGAGATGAAAACCCTGGCGCTGCCCAAGTTCATCACCTGGCGCTCACGCCGCTGGCTGGCCGGCGACAAGCAGACGATCTTCCTGGATACCGATTTCACTGGCCCGGCGGTTTTCTCCGGGGATGCGACTCGCCGTCTCTTCGAGGGGTTCACTGTGACCAATGTAGCCCTCCAACTGGCGTTTTTTATGGGGTTCGAGACCTCCATCCTGATCGGTGTGGATCACAATTACGTCACCAAAGGCCAGCCTAACCTGGCCATCGTCTCCCAAGGCGATGACCCCAATCATTTTGCGCCCGGCTACTTCGGCAAGGGGTTCAAATGGCAGTTGCCAGACCTGGAAGGCTCGGAGCAAGGCTATCACCGGGCGCGGGCAGCCTATGAGCAAGCCAGCCGCCGCGTGCTCGACGCCACCGTGGGCGGCAAATTGACCATCTTCCCGAAGGTGGATTACTCGACTTTGTTCTAACGTCGCCCACAAGGGGCTAGGCTACAGCAACATGGGTTTTCCTTCAACTTTCCAACCTTCCAACCCTTCGACAAGCTCAGGGCAAGCTCTTCAACCGCTGGTCTCCATCATCACCCCCTCCTACAACCAGGGCCAATACCTCGAACAGACCATCCAATCGGTGCTGGCGCAGGATTATCCGAACATCGAGTACCTTGTGGTGGACGGCGGCTCGACAGACGGCAGTGTGGACATTATCCGGCGTTACGAGTCCCGGCTGGCGTGGTGGGCCTCTGAGAAGGATCGCGGCCAGGCCGATGCGGTCAACAAGGGTTTCCGCCGCGCCACCGGTGAGATTGTGGGCTGGGTGAACTCCGACGATCTTTACTACGGCCGCGAGGTGGTCAGCCAGGCGGTTCGGGCATTCCAGGCGCATCCCGAAGCCGGGATGGTGTATGCCAATGGGCTGAAGATCAATGGCGAGGGCAGGCTGCTGGACTGGTTCCGCTACCCGCAGTACGCACTGAAAGATTTGCTGGCCTTCAACGTGCTGTTGCAGCCAGCGTCGTTTGCCCGCCGCGAGGCGCTGGCCTCCGCTGGCTATTTGCCGCCTGAGTCGAGACTGCTGCTCGATCATGAGCTGTGGCTCCAGATCGCGGCGCGCTGCCCGCTGGTGCATGTGGATGGCTTCTGGGCGGTCGAGCGCTCCCACGAGACGGCCAAAACCATCTCGCTGGCGGCCCACTACGGGCCGGACGCTTTCGTGTTGATGGACGCGCTGCAAAAAGACCCGCTGTTCGCGCCCACGATCACTCAATATCACAACGAAATCTACGCCGGGATTCACGCCTTCCACGGGCGGCGATTGATTGACGCGGGGCAGCCGCGCCAGGCGCTGGCGCAGTTCTGGCAGGCTTTCCGGCTGCACCCGCCGACCGCGCTGCGCCTGTGGTTCAAAGCTGTTCAGGCGATGGGGGGAGCAGTCGGGCTGGGCGGGTTGTTCCTGGCCTATCGCAATCTGCGCCGCCGGATGCAGAACCGCCCGCATCGGCTGGTGGTGGATGAGAACGGGACGCGCTGGGAATAAAATGACCGTTGACCGAAGACCGATGACCGTTGCTGAACCTTCAACTTTCCAACCTGTGAACCTTCAACCGTTAGTTTCAATTGTAACCCCCTCCTACAACCAGGCTCAATACCTCGAGCAGACCATCCAATCGGTGCTGTGGCAGGATTATCCGGCGATCGAGTATCTCGTGGCCGATGGGGGCTCGACAGACGGCAGCGTGGCGATCATCGAAAAATACGCTGCCCAAGCTCATCACTCGCCAGCCGCCAGCCGCCAACCGCCAACCGCCAACCGTTTATCCTGGTGGGTCTCCGAGCGTGACAAGGGTCAGGCCGATGCCATCAACAAGGGCTTTGCCCACGCCCACGGCGAGATCGTAGCCTGGATCAACTCCGACGATTTGTACTATCGCCCGGATGTGGTCAGTCACGCGGTGCAGGCATTTCAGTCACACCCGGAAGTCGGGATGGTGTACGGCGACGGGGTGATGGTGGATGGCGATCTGCGCCTGTTAGATTGGCATCCCTACCGGCAGTATTCGCTGCTGGATTTGCTGGCTTACGATGTGCTGCTTCAGCCAGCCGTGTTCATGCGGCGGGAGGCATTGGAGCGGGCTGGTTTCTTGCAGGCTGATTTTCACATGGTCCTCGATCACAGCCTGTGGATCAGGATCGCCCGCAGCTACCCGTTGCTGCACATTAGCGAGTATTGGGCGGTGGAACGCGTTCACGAGAGCGCCAAGACGACGGCGCAGGCTGGGGTGTTCGTGGATGAGGCTTTTCGGTTGATCCCCTCGCTGGAGAAGGCTCCCGATTACCGGGAGGTGTTCGCACAGCACGGGCATAAAATCTACGCCGGGCTGCACACCTTTGCCACGAAACGCTACGTGGACGCGGGTGAGTACCGCCGGGCGTGGAGTCACTATCTGAAAGCTTTCCCCCTTTCAGCCCCGATTCCGCTGCAGGCGTGGCGTAAGGGTCTTCAGGCGTTAGCTGGGTCGCTTGGGCTGATGGGCGTCTTCCTGGCCTATCGCCGCAATCGTCGCAAGGTTCAGTTCAGCGGGAAGCAGTTGATGGTGGATGAGAATGGGGTTCGCTGGCGTGAGTAATTTATCCCATCAACGAACTTTCTTTGAGCGCTCGAAGTGGCTTTTGGGCGCGGCGTTGATTTTTCTGTTTGCCCTGGGGTTAGGCGTACGGCTCATCGAGCTGAACAATCCCCCGCTCGACGAGGGGTATCGCCACCTCAACTCGGCGCTCATCGCACGCGGCATGTATTACCAGATGCAGCCTGCCGCCGACCCGGCGCTGCAGCAGCAAGCCCTCTCGATGTGGCGCGCCGCCGAAGCCTTCGAGCCGCCAATTTTCGAGCGCATCGTGGCAATCACGTATCTCGTGACGGGCGGCGAGCGGTTGTGGGTACCGCGCCTATATTCGATCCTGTTCTGGCTGGCTGGCGGCGCGGCGCTGTACCGGCTGGCGCGGCGGATGGCGGGCGTGGACGGCGCGCTGGCGGCGCTGGCGTTTTATATGATTGTGCCGCTAGGTGTATTCGTCGGCCGCCGCTTCCAGCCCGACTCGTTCATGGTGATGTGGATGCTCTTCGCCGCGCTGGCGCTCGACCACTGGCGTGAGCGCCGTGATTGGAAAACGGCTTTACTGGCGGGCGCGCTGTGCGGCGTGGCGGCGCTGGTCAAGATTTTTGTTGTATTCCCGGTAGCCGGGATGGCCGTGGCGGTGGTGCTGGTTTCCGGTCGTCCGCGCGAATGGCTGCGCAACCGGCAGGTTTGGGCGATGGCAGCGGTGATGATCGCCATTCCGGCGTTGTTTTACCTGCTGAACAGCGGGGCGCGCTCGGCGGATTATTTCCTGTTCTGGAATGTATCATTTGCTTACTTGCTGCTGCAACCCTGGTTCTATGTGCGCTGGCTGGATCTTGTCCAAAGCATCGCCGGCCTGATTGTGGTTTGCGTGGGTTTGGCCGGTGTGACGGTCGCCCGCGCCGGCAGCCGCGCCCTGCTCATTGGGCTGTGGGTGGGATACTTTTTGTTTGGGCTGGCTTTCCCGTGGCAGATTCATACCCACGATTATTACAGCCTGATGCTCATCCCCATCGTCGGGTTGTCGCTGGCCCCGGCAGCGGCGCTGTTCTTCGAGCGATTGGCGGGGCAGGCGAAATTCTGGCAGGCGGCATTCTTTGGCGTGGCGCTGCTGGCGCTGGCTTACCCGGCCTGGTCGGTGCGTGTCCAACTGGTGGGCAGCGACCAGCGGGTGAACTGGCGCGCCTGGGAGAAGATCGGCGCGGCGATCCCCAAAGACGGCGAGATGATTGCGCTCACCCAGGATTACGGCGTGCGGGTGAAATATTTCGCCCAGCGGAATATCGCGACGTGGCCGTATCGCTTCGATTACGATCTCGCCGCGGCCCGCGAGGGCGGCCAGACGGTGGATTTCGAGGATGATTTTGCCCGCCGCACCGCAGGGATGACCTATTTCCTGGTAACTGACTGGAATGAGTTGGAAGCGCAGCCTCAGTTGAAAGACAAGCTCTACGGGGATTATCCCCTCGTGGCCGAGGGAGATGGGTACATCATCTTCGATTTGCGACAGGAAAACGGAGAATGATGGCGATGGATTCGACCTCTCAACGAGAGATGCCTGCGCCCGGGAGAAAACCCGGTTGTGTGGGTTGGGCGCTGTTCGTGCTAATCCTCGCATTAGGTGGGGTCTTGCGTTTCCTGGATTTGACCGACCCCCCGTTGGATTTTCACCCCACGCGGCAGCTCCGGGCGGCAATTATTTCCCGAGGCATGTATTACCAAATGCTGCCCGACGCCGATCCTGCCATCCGGCAGAAGGCTATCGAGTTGTGGAAATTCCAGGAATTGTACGAACCGCAGATTTTCGAGCGGGTGGCGGCGCTGACCTACCTGGTAATGGGCGGTGAACATCTATGGGTGGCGCGGGTGTATGCCATCCTGTTCTGGCTCATCGGCGGGGCGGCGCTGTATGCCCTGGCGAGGCGGATGACCACGCACTGGGGGGCGCTGGCCGGGCTGGCGTTTTATTTGGTTGCGCCGTTTGGGGTCTCGGCCAGCCGCTCGTTCCAGCCCGATCCGTTCATGGTGATGTGGCTGATTCTGGCAACGTACGCCCTCTACCGGTGGAGTGAAGCGCATACCTGGAAGTGGGCGCTCCTGGCGGGTGTCTTCGGTGGGCTGGCGATCCTCGTCAAGGTGGTAGCGGCTTTCCCGGTCGCCGCGGCGCTGCTGGTGGTTGGGCTGGCCTCGCGCGGGCTGCGTCGAATCGTTTTAGACCGGCAATTCTGGGCGATGACAGCCTGTGTCGCAATCATCCCGGCAATCTATTACCTGGGGATCGGCTGGCGTTCGGAGGGGCTGGCCTCGGGCACGCTGGCGGTCACGCTGCAATTGCTGCGCAATCCCAAATTCTATACCGGCTGGTTCAAGCTGCTCGATGCGAACTTCAGCCTGCCGCTGATCGTACTGGGTGTGATGGGAGCGTTGCTTTTGCCTGTAAAAGGCCGGGCGCTGATGGCCGGGCTGTGGGTCGGGTTCGGCGTCTACGGCCTGGCCTTCGCCTACCGGATTTCGACGCACGATTATTATAATTTGATGCTCATCCCGATTGCGGCGCTGTCGCTGGCGATCATCGGAGCGTGGTTGGCAGGCAAGCTCGCCGAGCAGCCGCTGTTTTGGCGGTTGATCTTTGCGGGCGTGGTGATCTTTGCGATTGGATACCCGGCCTGGCTGGCGCGCTCCGGGTTATTGGGATCGGACTATCGCGGCGAGCCGGGGGGATGGCGGAAACTCGGGGAATCTCTGCCCACAGATGGGCGCATCATCGCCCTTTCCCATGATTACGGAACCCGCCTGCAATATTATGGCTGGACAATGGCTGCCTACTGGCCTACTCAAGCTGACCTGAGTCTCGAATCATTACAAGGGAACGCGCCATCGGAGGATTTCCAGCGCTATTTCGATGAGATGACCACCGGGAGAAAGTATTTCCTGGTCACGCTGATGGGCGAGCTGGACGCCCAGCCGCAGTTGAAAAGTATGCTCTACGGTCATTACCCGGTTGTGCTCGATAAAGGCAGCTACGTTCTGTTCGATCTGAGCCAACCCCTCGCCCCAAGCCCATGAATCAACCCGCTAACTTGCAACCTGCCACCTGTAACCTGCCACTTGTTTCCATTATCACCCCTTCGTTCAATCAGGCGCGGTTTCTCGAAGAGACGATTCGCTCGGTGTTGGAGCAGGACTACCCTAAAATCGAGTACATCATTGTGGATGGCGGCTCGACGGACGACAGTACCGAGATCATTCGGAAGTATTCTGACCGGCTGGCATGGTGGGTATCGGAAAAGGATCGCGGTCAGACCGACGCCATTAATAAGGGATTCGCCCACGCTACGGGTGAGATTTTGGCCTGGCTGAATTCGGACGATACTTATTTACCTGAGGCGATTTATGAAGCCGTGGCATTCTTGCAATCTCACCCCGATGTTGGTATGGTTTATGGTGACGCCAATCTGATTAATGAGGCTGGGGGTGTGATTGGTAAATTCCCAGCCGCGCAGACCGATTACCGGCGGCTGCGGCAGGGGTATGTGCATATCCCACAGCAAGCCAGTTTCTGGCGAGCGGAATTGTGGCGGCAGGTTGGCCCGCTCGACCCGACGTTTTATTTCGCGATGGACTACGATTTGTGGGTGCGGCTGGCGCGGGTCACCCGGTTGCAGTATTACCCTCGGTTGTGGGCGAATTTCCGCCTCCACGGGGGCGGGAAAACCACCGTGTCCGATGATCGCTGTTGGCCCGAGATGCTGCGCGTCCACTACCGGGATGGAGGAAACTGGCTGTCATGGTTGACCATCAAGGCCAAAATCCGGCCGTTGGTTTACGCCTGGCTGCCTCTGCAGGTCAAGGTATGGCTGCGACGCCTGCTGGCGCGATAAATCAACCTTTCTTGACAAGCGTTGTCTCTTATGAGAGAATGCTTCGACTGGTTGGGCAGGACAGATTTGAATGAAATGGAGTGATCAATGATTTCACAAGACAATTTTGACGATGAAATTGATTTGCGCGAGATTGCCAAAACCTTGCTGCGCTATAGATGGCTCATTCTTGGGGCAACAGTGATTTTGGCTTTAGCTGGGTATGTTTTTGCCAAGCTAACCTTGCCGAAGCAATACGAAGCGGCAACGATGGTGATTATCACCAAGCCATTATTCTCGGCCAACTTGGATCCCCGCATTCAAACCGTTTACCAGCAGCCAGACGCCAAGTCACTTACGGCCTTGGCGCTCACTGATGATATCGTATTGTCGGTTTATGAGTCGCCGGATGTGCGGGCGTTGTTCGATGAGGACGTTGATTTGAGTGCGATGAAAGGCCGCCTCGAAGCTACTGTGGTCGGTACGACCCAACTTAACTTGAAAGTCACGGATACTGACCCAACGCGGGCGGCGCAGATCGTCAACACCTGGGCCGAGATCGTAACCACCCGGTTGAACGATTTGTATGACATTAACCAGAATTCGCTGGAGCAGATCCAGGCTCAAGTGGAAACAGCACGCGAGAATTGGGATTCTGCCGAGCAGGCGGTCATCGAGCGCCTGGGAGTTGGGCGAGTTGATTCGTTAGCGATAACTCTGGCTCAGAAGCGAGAGAGCCTCAAAATATATCTCGACAATATCCGGTCGCTGGATTTGCTCATCAGCGATGCCCAGGCAATGGATGCTTATCTTGCCACTCTGAGTCAGGGCGATGCTTTGACGCTGGATAGCGACCTGGCATTGATCGCACTGCAACAGCGCGCGGCAGGCGGCCTGGCGGGTTTGCAAATCCAACTGGTAACGACGAATATCCCTGAAAGCCCCACGACGGTGGCGACTGCACGGGTGAGATTGCAGGCGTTGGTTACAACGCTGCAATCTCAACGGGTCGAGTTTCAAGATCGTGTAGCTGAACTGCCATCAGAAATCACAGACACTTCGGCAGATTTGGAAGCCGAGCAGTATCAGGTAACGCAACTGACAACGCAACGCGACCTGGCTTTATCGGCTTACCAGGCATTATCAAGCCAGGTGGTCGAGGCGCAGATTACACTGGCGCAAAATGATCGTGTTGTCAAAGTTGCTGGACAAGCACAGCCCCCGGAAAGCGCTAGCGGCCCGCGCGCCTCGCTCTATGGAGCGGTTTCTGGCGCAGCCGGTCTGTTTTTATCGGTATGCATGATCCTTCTGGTGCAATGGTGGCGATCACCGGCGCAGCCAGGGAAATCAGGAAAGGAATGACAAAATGAAAGTGACAATTTATCGGTACCGTTGGTTAATTGCTCTGGTTATTTTGGTTGGTGTAATTAGCCCGGCGGTTTTTAGCAAGCAGTCCGTGGGTCAGGCAGCAGTCAATCTGCCGGTGGCGGCTAACAATTTGTATTTGCCCGTTGTTATCAAGAATTTCCCCTGGGATAGTCTGTTTGGAGTAGAGGTAGGTAGAACGATCCAGCCGGGCAGTACGTTAGCTGATCGCGCCATGGAACTTCAGGTGGGATGGCTGCGTATGAACAGCAGAATTTCCTGGAGAGAGATGCAGCCTGTCGAAGGGGGGGCGATCAACTGGACTGTAGTGGCAGCTTTCGAGAATGAGTTGCGCGCCTTGAAATTGGCCGGCATCAAGCCTATCGTGATCGTCAGCGATTACCCGGAATGGGCTACTTATACTCGTACCGATGGTTTACCATCATACTGCGGTCCGCTGCTCGCAGAAAAATTCTCGGCATACGCGAGTTTTATGCGCAGCCTGGCCAATCGTTACAAACAGCCGGAATTCAATGTTCACAATTGGGAGATCGGCAACGAGCCAGATGTGGATCCTGAGCTTTTTGGAACTAATGAGAGCGTATTCGGCTGTTGGGGCGATATGGAAGACCCCTTTTATGGCGGCAGACATTATGGAGAAATGCTCAAGGTCGTGGCGCCAATCATAAAAGCTGAAGATCCCAGCGCCCAGGTCTGGATTGGCGGCTTACTCCTCGACCGTCCGGATTCTGTCAGTGTTCCACCTAGCTGCTTTCCGTATACCAATTGCGGCCGGTCGGAGTTGTTCTTACAAGGGATTCTCGAAGCGGGGGCTGCGCCTTATTTCGATGTAGTTCCCTTTCACGCCTACATCGCTTATCGAGGCGAAACGATTGATTACGATAACGGCGATCCCTTTGCGCTTTGGTACTCCTTGGGTGGCATTGTGGCTGGCAAAGCAAACTTTCTTCGCCAGATGATGAGCACCTATGGCGTAGATAAACCCCTTTTCATCAATGAGATCGGGTTGATGTGTGCTGAATATTATCCGGATGTCTGTACGCCGCCGACCGATGATTTCTACCAGGCGCAGGCCGATTTTTTGGTGCGCACTTTGGTGCGCGGCTGGAGCAATGGCATTACGGGCTATACCTGGTATACGCTCGATGGCCCGGGATGGCGTTATGGCGGGCTGCTGTATGACTCCAGTACGCCACGTCCATCCTTCATCGCATATCAACAACTTTCTGAGCAACTTTACGGGGGGAGATACCTCGGCACGGTTGGGTACGGAACGGGTATCGAGGCTTACAGATTTTCGGTCCCCGCCGGGGAGACTCACGTTGTTTGGGCCAGGTTTGATGAAACGCTGACCATCCTCGTTCCCCAGGTAAAATTCATCGAGGCGCGCGACCGTAGCGGAGCGTTGATAACTCCGCCCATCGTCGGTGAGAACTATCAGATTTCAGTCGGGTTCGAGCCGGTTTACGTGACCGTTCATCCTTGACGGAGCATTCTGCCAGTTGCTTGTAAAATTATGGCAATTGAAACGGATGGGGGTTATTGCCGGATGCGCAATCGCTTTGACGGTTCTCAGCCTGACCTGCCTGGGGTTCCAGCCCCTGGCAGGCCAGGCTGCTTATACCGCGGATTGTGAACAACTCGGCTGGTTCCCCACAGAATTTGGCTTGAAAGACCACAGCGTCTTTTGGTACGATGGGTACTATTACCTGATTTCGATCTACCTCCCTGGAGAACAAAAATTTGCCTACGGGCGCTCGACAGACCTTTGCAATTGGGACGATCTATCGCCAGTGATGGAGACCCGCGTCCCAGGAAGCTGGGATGAAACGGCCATTTGGGCGCCGTTCGTGTATCAGGAGAATGGAACGTTCTACATGGTTTATACGGGGGTCAAAGGAGATAATTACAATTTTACGCAGAGCATCATGCTGGCCACAACGACCAACCCGGCTGACCCGTTGTCCTGGCAATCTCAAGGGATGATTTTTCAGCCGGATCATGAGGGGATGATTTGGCAGGATGGTGAATGGGCCGATTGCCGCGACCCAACCCTGGTAAAAGTGGACGATATTTATTACCTGTATTACACCGGGCGGGATACAGCCGGCGGGATTATCGGGCTGGCGACGGCGACCTCGCTCGATGGCCCGTGGACCGATTGGGGGGCGATTTTCCCCTCACTGGCTGGCGCGATCCCTGAGAGCGCAACCCTGGCCCAATATGACAGCGCCTACTATCTTTTTTACCACCACCCCGGGCAAGGCGAATTCTACTTCATCGGGCCTGGCCCATCCGGTCCCTGGCAAGGCCCATATGATCTTTTTCCTGGATGGGCGCACGAGGTTTGGCAAAGTGTGGAAGGCGACTGGTATATTTCTTACCTGACTTTTTACACGGTGACGATATCGCCGCTGATGTGGAACTCGTTTTACAGCCCTCCGCACCCGTTCATTGGATCGAGCTACAATCGCATCCTGCTGCCATTGGTTCGGGTTGATTCTGAATGATCCGGCTTCTGAAAAAGGCGAATTTGTGATCACCAAACCCACAGGGATGAGGATGATTTCCCTGAAATGGGGGTTGTTGATTTACCTGGCGGTCGTGACCGCCGGGATGTATGTGTTATTCGCCCATCAGACATACGACGATCCGTTCATCACCTATCGCTACGCTGATAATCTGGCGTCTGGGCAGGGATTCGTCTACAATCCGGGCGAACGGGTTTTGAGCACCACCACACCGCTGTTTACCCTGCTCCTGGCAGGCGGTACGCGCATCGGACTGAATGTACCCGGCGTGGCGAAATTAATTGGGACGTTCAGCCTGGGGTTGGGCGGGATTTGCTTATGGTTGCTCGCCCGCCAATGGAATCAGCCCTGGGCTGGGTGGGCTGGCTTGCTGCTTTTTCCTTCCTTCTCATTATTGCCGAATACACTTGGCTCTGAGACCCCGCTCTACCTGGCTTTTTGCCTGGGATCGTTTGTTTTGTTTGCCCGCCGGCAGTATGCCTGGATGGCTCTGTGTGCGGCGTTAGCAGTATTGACTCGGCCGGATGGGGCGCTTGCTGCGGTGATTCTGGCGGGGAATTTCTTGTTCGATTTTGTGCGCAGCCGCCGGTCGAGCGGCGATGGAAGCCAGCAGCTTGCCATCCCCTGGCGGGCTATAGCGATCTTTCTCGCCGTCACGCTCGCCTGGATTGTGTTCGCCTGGGGGTATTTCGGCTCACCCCTGCCCGCGACTCTGGCGGCCAAGCAGGCGCAAGGAACGATGGCGGGCAGCCAGCGCTTTGTTGATGGGTTTGTCACCCTGGTGAGATGGTTCAACCTATGGCCCTACTGGCTTGCAGCCGGGTTAGCTGTGCTCGGGCTGATTTTCATTGCCTGGCGGGCGCGCTCCTGGTTCTTACTCCTGGGTTGGACAGCGTTCTATTTTGCCGGATATGCCTGGCTCGGCGTAAGCGGTTATTTCTGGTATTACGCGCCGCTCGTTCCGGGGTTCGTGAGCCTCGTCGGGCTGGGGATCGAGATGGTTGCCCGCATTCGTTTGCCGAAATCCCCGGACTCATCCTCGCCTGTCGCCCGGCATTCCTTGACTATTGGCCCCCTTCTGGCAACGGGCTTGCTGGTGGGATTGTTTGTTTTCCAGGTGAATGGTTTATGGCTGCTGCATCTCAACCCCGATGCGCGCTACCCGCTTTACCGGGATGCCGGACTTTGGCTGGAGGAGAATACGCCGTGCGAAGCCTCGGTTGGCGCGTTGGAGGTCGGCATCATCGGTTACTACGCCCGCCGCCCGATGGTGGATTTCGCCGGGCTGATCCAGCCGGAAGTGGCTGCCCAGCTCTCGGCGCAAACCACTTACGAGGATGCGGCGCTTTGGGCAGTGGCGCAGTACCATCCCGCTTATCTGGCCCTCTTCTCGGGGATTTTCCCTGACCTCGAGCAGGGATTCGTCACCGGGAATTGCCAGCCGGTGAAGGTTTTTTCTGCCAGCGACTACCAGCAGCCGCAGGATCTGGTGATTTACGACTGCCGGTGAAAGGCGTTAACTATGCAATTCATCCCGACCGCCATCCCCGACGTGATCTGTATCGAGCCGCAAATATTTGGCGATGCGCGTGGCTTTTTTATGGAAACTTACCAGGCGCGCAAGTTCGCCGCGGCGGGTATTACAGCCGATTTCGTGCAAGACAACCATTCCCGCTCGCGGCAGGGTACACTGCGCGGGCTTCACTACCAGATTCGCCAGGCGCAAGGAAAGCTGGTGCGGGTGATCGCGGGTGAGATCTTCGATGTGGTGGTTGATATTCGCCGCAGCTCGCCCACCTTTGGCCGATGGGTGGGAGAGACCCTCTCGGCTGAGAATAAGCGCCTGCTGTGGATTCCCGCCGGTTTCGCCCACGGTTTTTACGTGTTGAGCGACTCGGCCGACCTGGTCTACAAAGCCACCGATTTCTACGCTCCCGAATGGGAGCGCACAATCCTGTGGGATGATCCCGCCCTGGAGATCACCTGGCCTTTGCTCGATAGCGTACCCTTGCTGCTTTCGCCCAAAGACGCCCAGGGCAAGCTGCTGCGCGAGGCGGAAGTGTTCGATTAGCAGTCGGCAATCAGCGGTCAGCAAACTATTGGCTGATAGTTGTAGTTTAGCCCCTTGTGGGCGACGCAAACGGGCACAAGGCCTTATGCTACCTGAATGCTGATTGCTCACATCTGAGGAGATTCCATGCCCAATATTCTCGTCACTGGCGGGGCCGGATTCATTGGCTCCAACTTTGTCCACTACCTGCTCCGCACGGAGCCGGATGTTCATGTTGTCAATCTCGACGTGCTCACTTACGCCGGCAGCCGCGAAAATCTGAGCGACCTGCCCGACCCAACGCGGCACACCTTCGTTCAGGGTGATATTTGCGACCGGGCGCTGGTGGACGATTTGCTGCGCCGCTGGCAGATCAGCGCCATCGCCCACTTCGCCGCCGAGACGCACGTGGACCGATCCATCGTGGACCCCGGCAAGTTCGTGCAGACCAACATTGTCGGCACGTACACCCTGCTTGAAGCTGCCCGCCAGTTCTGGTTGGTCGAGAAATCCCTCGGGGATGCCCTCCCCCATTTTCATCACGTCTCCACCGATGAGGTTTTCGGCGCCCTCAGGCCGGATGAACCCGCCTGGACGGAATCCACCCCCTATGGTCCCAATTCGCCCTACGCTGCCTCCAAAGCCGCCAGCGATCATCTCGTGCGCTCATATCATCGCACGTTTGGCCTGCCCGTCACCATCACCAACTGCTCTAATAACTACGGCCCGCGCCAGTTCCCGGAGAAACTCATCCCCCTCATGGTGTCCAACGCTCTCTCGGGGCAACCGCTCCCGGTGTACGGCGATGGGCAGCAGATCCGCGATTGGCTGTACGTCGAAGATCACTGCGAAGCCATCTGGGCTGTCATGCGCCGCGGCGCTCCGGGCGAGACGTACAACATCGGCGGCGGCAACCAGCCCGCTAACCTGACCGTCGTCGAGACGCTGTGCGACATCCTCGACGAGTGCGCTCCGCACTCGCCCTACGCACCGCACGCCTCTCTCATTAAATTCGTCGCCGACCGGCCCGGTCACGACCGGCGTTATGCCATGGACATCACGAAAATCAGAACGGAATTGGGCTGGCAGCCCCGCCAGTCGCTTTCTACCGGGCTGTTGCACACCGTTCAGTGGTACTTGCAGCACCCCGAGTGGGTGGAAGCTATCCGCCAGAAGGAAGACTACCAGGGGTGGATGGCGCGAAATTACGGGAAGAGATAGTTATCAGTAACCGGTGATCAGTGGTCAGTGAAAAAACTGATGACTGCTAACTGATCACTGATAACTGACAACTGATCACTGATGACTGGTTCCTGACAAGGAGGCATCACATGAAGGGTATTATTCTCGCCGGGGGACGCGGCACAAGGCTGTTTCCCCTCACTACCGCGGTCAGCAAGCAGCTACTGCCGGTTTACGACAAGCCGATGGTTTATTATCCCCTCTCGATGCTGATGCTGGCTGGCATCCGCGACATCCTCGTCATCAGCAGTCCCGACGCCTTGCCGCAGTTCCGCAGCCTGCTCTGCGATGGCAGCCAGTGGGGGCTGCGCTTCGCCTACGCGGCCCAGGCCGAACCGCGCGGGCTGGCCGATGCCTTCCTCGTCGGGCGGGATTTTATTGCGGATGAGCCGGTGTGCCTCATCCTCGGCGATAACATTTTCTTCGGTCACGGCTTGCCCAATCAACTGCGCCGCGCCGCCCAGCTCACCGAGGGAGCGACCATCTTCGCCTACCCGGTGCGCGACCCGCAGCGATACGGCGTCGTCGAGTTCGACGAGACCGGACGGGCGCTGAGCATTGAAGAAAAGCCCAAACATCCCCGCTCCAATTATGCCGTTCCTGGCATTTATTTTTACGATCAGCAGGTTGTGGGCATCGCCGCCGGTCTCCAGCCATCCGCCCGCAACGAGATCGAGATCACTGATGTGAACAACGTGTACCTGTCGCGCGGCCAACTGTCCGTCGAGGCCCTGGGGCGCGGCGTGGCCTGGCTGGACGCCGGCACCCACGAGACGCTGCTGCAAGCAGGCGGCTTTATCCAGGCCGTGCAGGATCGGCAGGGCATGATGATCTCCTGCCCCGAGGAAATCGCCTACCGCCTGGGTTACATAGACGCTGACGAGGTGCGCCGCCAGGCGTTGGTGATCAACAACCAGTACGGCGAATATTTACTGCTTCTGTTGAAAGAAAATCTGCCTTTTCATCGAGGCGTGGCGTGATGCGAATTTTGCTGTTGGGGAACACCGGGCAGCTTGGCTGGGAGTTGGAGCGGACGCTGGCCCCTTTGGGGGAGGTGATCCCGCTGGATTATCCTGCCCTCGATCTGGCCGACGAGGGGCAGGTGCGCCTGTTGGTGCGCCGCGTCGCTCCGCAGGTGATCGTCAACGCTACCGCTTACACCGCTGTAGACCGCGCCGAAACCGAATCAGACCTGGCTTACGCCGTCAACGCCCGCGCCCCGCAGCTCCTCGCTGAAGAAGCGCAGGCCATCGGCGCGGCGCTCATCCACTTTTCCACCGATTACGTTTTCGACGGGGTGAAAGGTGCGCCTTATGTCGAGACAGATTTACCCAACCCGCTCGGCGTGTACGGAGCCAGCAAACTCGCCGGGGAGCAGGCAATCCAGCAGGTTGGCGGGGTGTACCTCATCTTGCGCGCTGCCTGGGTGTACAGCACCCGCCGCGAGAGTTTCGTGACCAAAGTGCTGCAATGGGCGCGCCAGCAGCGCGCCCTGCGCATCGTCGCCGATCAGGTGAGCAACCCCACCTGGGCGCGGGCGTTGGCAGAGATCACGGCTCAATTGCTGGCGCAGGGCGGTCTGCAGGTGGTGCCCTGGCTGGCCGAGCGCGCCGGGTTATACCACCTGGCCGGAGACGGTTACGCCAGCCGGTACGAGTGGGCGCAGGCCATTTTGCGTCTCGACCCTCACCCGGAGGAACAAATTGTCGAGGCGGTCGAGCCAGCCCTCACCACCGATTTTCCCACCCCGGCTCACCGTCCATTGTTTTCGGCGCTGAATTGTGATAAATTCATGGATACATTCGGTCTACGTCTGCCCGATTGGAGAAATGCACTTCGATTAGCGTTGGAGAATTCCTGATGATTCAACCACATCGTCCCGTTCATTTGCCTGAATATGCCCAGGTGTGCCTGGATGCGATTGCTTCTCATGGATGTGGCCCGTGGCTCTCGTTGGGCGGCGCTTTTGGTCTCGCTCATTATTTCGAATATCGCCTGACCCACGATGTTGATGCCTGGTGGGTGGAACCTGTGACTCACGAAGAGCGCCAGCGTGTCGTCCATACCCTGGAGGAGGCTTTACACCCCTTCGGGCAGATTCGCACTCGCGCTTGGGGTGATGTGGTCAGCGTCGAATTGAGCCAGGGAGGCAAAACGGTTTTTAGCTTTCAAATTGCCAATCGTTCCGTGCAGCTCCAAAATTCTCTTTCCGGCATTTGGCCGGGAGGTATTGCAGTTGACTCTTTCGATGATTTGGTTTCGAGTAAAATGGTGGCTTTGGTCGAGCGGGGGGCGCCGCGTGATTTTAAGGATATTTATACACTTTGCCAGCATGGTTGGTGTGATGTGAAACGCTGCTGGGTACTCTGGCAAGAGAGACAACGAAGGGCTGGCGAAGATGCAGATTTACAGAGAGCTGAACTGGCAATTCGTACCCATCTGGCGCGTATCGAGCAGGCCCGACCATTAGCGCAAATTGCTGATACCGGGCAGCGCGCCTCCGCAGAACAATTGCGAAATTGGTTTATCGAGGAATTGTTGCATGACATTCAGGGTTGACGGCGCCCTTTACCCCGAAGTAGAACCACCACTCAGCCTATCCACGCTAGCCGAGCGGATTGATTTCATCGCTCGACTCTGTGCTGCCTGGGATTTCGGGCTGCTGCCGGATTGGGAAACTGTGAGCGAGGTTCGCCGCTCCGAATGGATCGAAGCAGTAGAAGCCTGTCAATTGTTGACTTCACCCACATATCATCTGTTGCGCCGCTGGCATAATCTTCAATCCTTACCCTTCCTGGGCAGCATCCCGGCTTATATTTGTGATGACCCCATACTGGAATTTGTGTAACCAAAATGTCTCCTGATCCATCATCCTTTTTTGATGCCTATTATTACGCTCACGGCTGCGCCGCGCCTTACGAGCGTACTCCCGAACTGCTGGCATTCTTCGAGATGATTGCAGAGCGCATCGTGAGCGATATTCGCCCGGCATCCGTGCTGGACGCGGGCTGCGCCATGGGCTTTCTGGTCGAGAGTCTGCGGCGGCGCGGCGTCGAAGCCTACGGGGTGGATGTATCCGAATACGCGATCCAGCGCGTTCACCCGGACATTCAATCTTATTGCCGGGTAGGTTCAATCGCCGAGCCGTTCCCGCGGCAGTACGATCTCATCGTCTCCATCGAGGTGCTGGAGCACATGCCCCAGGCTGATGCAGAGCGGGCAGCAGTCAATTTCTGCCGGTTCAGCGATGACGTGCTGTTTTCGTCCACGCCGTTCGATTACAAAGAAGTGACCCACTTCAATGTCCAGCCGCCGGAAGTGTGGGCCGAGTTATTCGCCCGGCAGAATTTCTTCCGTGATGTGGATTTCGACGCCGGGTTCATCACCCCCTGGGCGGCGCGCTTCCGCCGCCGGGTTGACCCAGCCCATCGGATTGTCCGCGACTACGAGCGAAAATTCTGGCTGCTATGGAAAGAAAACTCGGATTTGCGCAAGCTGACCTCCGAGATGCGCGAGCTGGCTGCCGCTATCGAGATAGAGAAACAGCGCTTGACCGATCAGCTTGCCGGGCAGAGCCAGTCGGTTCAGGCTGTGGATGCGCAAAAGGATCAGCAAATCCAGGAGCTCACTGCCCAACTGGACGAGGTGGAGCGCAGCGGCGGCTGGCGGCTGGTCAAGAAATGGTGGGGGCTTCGGCTGATGCTGGCGCCGCACGGCAGCCAGAGGGAAAAACTGCTCCTGACCTTGAAACGATGGCTGACGGGAAAGTAACGGCGCGCCCGGCGCGGGATTGGTTGAGTCGGTACGTGTTGCCGTTGTGCTTGGCTGTGCTGGCCTTTTGGTCGTTTCGCGGCACGCTCGACGTGTTCTTTGTCCAGGATGATTTCTGGTTCTTGAGCGCTGTGCAGCAGCCGCTGCCCAACCGGATGATGCTCACCGGTGTGCTGCCGGACTTTTTCCGCCCGCTCCCGACGTATTGGTTCCCGCTGGTCAATCAATTCCTGTGGGGGCTGAATCCCTGGGGGTTTCACCTCTCCCAATTGGCCGTGTTCGCCCTGACGATCTTTGCATTGTACCGGGCGCTGTATCGGGTCAGCGGTTCAGCTATCGCCGCCTCGTTTGGCGCGGTGACGTATGGCCTGGCAGAAGCGCACTTGTTTACGCTCGGCTGGATCGCCGGGGCGATTGACGTGCTGGCGGCCTGTTTTTTTGCGCTGGCGTTGTGGGTGGTCGCCAGTTACGAAGCTGAGAAGTCACCGCTATGGCCGGTGGGCGTCTTTTTGGGGCTGGCGCTGCTGTCGAAGGAAATCGTCGTGATGCTGCCGTTGGCCTGGATGGGGGCGCAATTAGCGCGGGGTATGCGGGCGTGGATACATCGAGAAACGTGGCTCACACCTAGGGGTCAACGGCTGACTATATTGTTTGGCGCGTTGCTGGGGGTATATTTTGCGGTGTGGATAATATTTACGACAGGTCATAATTCAGCATCTCAACTTTTAGAAGTGAACGGAGCGCGTGCGGTTTACGTGCTGCTCAACAGCCTCATCGCTGTGCTGCCGGGCGTGAAATTCTACGAACCGCTGTCCGCCGCATGGCTGCTGGCTCCAGTGCTGCTATGCGTGGCAGCGATTGTACTCAGTGGCGGGAAGCGCCAGGCGTGGGCGATATGTGCGTTACTGTTGTGGCTGGCCCCGGCGTTGGTTTTTGCGGTCACGAAAAAGCCCGCTGATTTGCAGCCGTATTACGGGCATTTCAGCATTTTCGGATTGGCGTTTTTGGCGGCGTTGTTCGTGGCAAGCGTCATCGAGCGGTTACGAGACGGTTGGCCGCGCCGTCTCGCTCAAGCCGCGTTGGTAATTGGGCTGGCGGCGTATGCCTGGGCGTCAGCGGCGGTCGTTCAGGAGGGTGTATTGGCCCACCGGTCGCCAGCACTGACACAGGCGGTGTACTCACGGGCGGCCTACGATCAGCTTGTTGATTTCACCGCCGGGAAGAGCTACCGTGAAATCATCTTCCTCGACACATCTGACCTGATGTGGTGGTCGGTGGGCAAAGGGGTAATGATCCCGGTGATGTTTTCCAGCGTGGCAGCGCAATTCGACGGTTACGCGGGCTACACAGCCCCGCCGGATACCAAAACCAGTGGAACCGCCCTCGTCGTCCGGCAGGTTTCAGATACCGAGTTCGTTGTTGTAAAATAGAGTATCCATGACCACTCTCGTTGCCTACACCACCAATACCTGGGTCAGCCCGCTGGCGATGCTGCGGCTGGTAGGGCCGGCGCGCCAGGCCGGTTTGACGCTGATTCACGGCAATGAGGGGGAGACGATTGACCCCGGACGCGTGTCGCAGGCCGACAGGATCATCATCCAGCGGGATTTTCCGCGCCATCAGTCTGCGTATAGGCAAACCATCGGGCGGGCGCGCGCCGAGGGCAAGCCGGTGATCTTCGATCTCGATGACTGGCTCTTTGACCTGCCCGACGATCACCCCGACCGTCTCAACCATTATTACGCCGCGGCGCTGTTTCCAATGCTAGAAGCCATCGCCGAGGCGGATGCGGTCACTGCCAGCACGCCGCAACTGTGCGACCTGCTGCGTCTGTTCAATCCGAGCGTTTTCCTCCTGCCGAATTGCCTCGACGATCAGTTGTGGACGCTGCGGGATGTGACATTGCGAGGAGCGCCTTTTGCAACGAAGCAATCCCTCGCTCCTGGCGAGATTGCTTCGCAAGAAGACGATGCCCCTCTCACCATCTGCTGCATGGGCGGCGAGTCGCACCTGCCGGACGTAGCCAGCGTTGCCCCGGCGCTGTTCAGCGTGGCTCGGCGTTACGCCGGACGCGTGCAAATTCACTTCTTGGGGGCCAGACCGCCCGCCGCGCTGGGCGATTTACCCAATGTGAGCTGGTCGCCGTCCAAAACATTCGTTTACGCCGATTTCGCCGCCGAGTTCGGCAAGCAGCCCTTCGACATCGCCATCGCCCCGCTGCGCGACAACCGCTTCAACCGCTGCAAAAGCGCCATCAAATTCCTGGAATACAGCGCCCTGGGCGCGCCGGGCGTGTACAGCCGGCTGGACACCTACAGCGGTATCGTTATCCACGGAGAAAATGGTTTTCTGGCGGGTACGCCGGAAGAGTGGGAAGAATACCTTTCGAGGCTGGTCGAATCGGCGGATTTGCGGGTTGAGATGGGCCAACGGGCGCAGGAGACCGTTCGCCAGGGCTGGCTGCTCTCGGTGAATGCTCACCAATGGGCGGATGTCTACGACCGGGTGACTCCCTGCCGCGAGCGGTCGCTGGCCCCGGAGGTGGATACACTCCTGCGGGCGGCGCGGCAGGCGCAGGAGTCCTGGATGGCAGAGAAAGACGCTGCCACACAATCGTATTCCCTGGCGCTGGCAGTCCAGAAATTGGAAGCGCAATCGTTGGCTGCCAAAGTCACACAAACCGAAGCCGAGCGGGATAGCTTCAGCAGCCGGTTATGGCAGATCGAGCACAGCCGTGCGTGGCGACTCTTGCAGCGTTACCGCAATTTCAAAGCCCGACTGCAAAAACTTGTTTTACGGTTCGTCCCGCCCCGAAAGATTGCTGTCGAATTCGATGGCGAGGTGAATCTCGCTGGGCCAACGAATCCCCTCGGCTACGATGTCATCGTTCTCCCCGTGATGGACTGGGAAAGCCGCAAGCAGCGTCCGCAACACATCGCCTGCCAGTTTGCTCAAGCCGGTCATCGTGTCTTTTATGCCCGCACCGATTTTTGCCAAACTCCCAACCCTCGCGCACGGTCTGTAGCGCCGGGTATCATTGAAATCCATTTGCCTGCCGGGCAACCGGTCAACCTGTATCAGGAAGCGATGGATGGATCGCTGGAAACAAATCTCGTTCGGGCGTGCGCGGCGCTGCGAAAAACATTCCACATCGGACGTGCGGTCTGCCTCGTGGATTTGCCTTTCTGGACACCGTTGGCCCTGCAACTGCGCCGCAAATATGGCTGGAAGCTGGTGTATGACTGCATGGATTATCACCAGGGATTCTCCACCAACACCGAACAGATGTGGCGAATGGAGGAACGGCTGGCCCGCGAGAGCGACCTGGCGCTGGTGACATCTCATTTCCTGGAATCCGAGCTGTTGCCGCTTAATCCCCACACTTTGCGCGTGCCCAATGGCGTAGAATTTGAGCATTTCCATTCCGAACCCGCCGGGTCGTCGCCGCTTTCCGGGCTGCCACGGCCCATCATCGGCTACTACGGCGCGATCGCCGACTGGTTCGACACGGGGCTGATTCGCTCCCTGGCGCTGGCGCGTCCCCTGTGGCAGTTCGTGCTCATCGGGAGCACGCTCTACGCTGATTTAGAGCCGCTCAAAGGGCTGGAGAATGTCCATCTCCTGGGCGAAAAGCCCTATGGTGAGCTGCCTCCTTATTTACACGCCTTCGATGTCGCCATCATCCCCTTCAAAAAGACGCCGCTCACCGAGGCCACCAATCCGGTGAAGCTGTACGAATACCTCAGCGCCGGGAAACCCGTAGTGGCGACCGATCTCGACGAATTGCGCCATTACGCCGATCAGGTTCGCCTGGCCTCGACCGAAGCCGAATGGCTGGCGGCGGTCGAGGCGGGGCTGGAAGATACCTCGCCCGAGATCGCTGATGCCCGCCGCGCCTTTGCCCGTCAGAACACCTGGGCGCAGCGTTTCGAACTGATCGAGAAGGCTATTCTCGAATTATCGTAATTACCTCCGCATCGAAAGAACAAACAGGGTTTGGCAGGATGAACGGGATAAAATTCGATTTCAAATCCTGAATATCCTGCTTACCCGTGTTCAAAACCCCATCTCAGGATTCTCTATGCCCCCGACTGCCAGCATCGTCATTTTGACTTACAACAACCTCGATTTCACCCGCCAATGCATTGAGAGCATCTTCGCTAAAACGGACGCGCCGGAGTTCGAAATCGTTATCGTAGACAACGCCTCGACCGATGAGACCCCGGCTTACCTGCGCGATCTGGGGGCGGCGTATCCCAATGTACGGGTGATGCTCAATGATGCCAATACTGGCTTTGCAGCGGGGAACAACCAGGGTGCAGCAGCGGCAAATGGGGAGTATCTTGTTTTCCTAAACAACGACACAGTAGTGACGCGCGGCTGGTTATCGGGGTTGATCCGTCACTTGCAAGAGCCTTCAGTGGGAATGGCCGGCCCGGTGACCAACTCCTCCGGGAACGAAACCCGCATCCGGGTGGATTATGAGGGACTGGCGGGGATGGATGAGTTTGCCGAAAAGTATACGCAGGCCCATAACGGTGAGGCTTTCGAGATTGATGTGCTGGCTTTCCTGTGCGTTGCATTGCGCCGCTCTGTATGGGAGCAAATCGGCCCGCTGGATGAGCGCTTCGGGCGCGGCATGTTCGAAGACGATGATTACGCCCTGCGGCTGAAACAGGCGAGCTACAAAATCCTGTGCGCTGAGGATGTGTTCATCCATCACTGGGGCAGCGCCAGCTTCTCGAAACTGGGGCAGACTGCCTATCGCCAGTTATTCGAGGAGAACCGGGATAAGTTTGAAGAAAAATGGGGCCAGCCCTGGCAGCCGCATCTCTACCGGCGTGAGTTGATGCGTGAACAGATCCGAGAGATGGTGGATGCCGCCGCCTGGCGGGAAGGTGAGATCGCCAATCGGGACACGCTCATCACTAATCTGAACAAGGAAATTGTCCAACGAAATCACACCATCACTGGCTTGTATGAGGAAATTAAGGATCTTTCAGCCAAAGTAGGTGACCTGGGTTGGCGGCTAACCGTTGCCGAGCAATCGCTGAAGGATATTCATGAAAGCACGAGTTGGCGGATTATGGAGCGTTTGCGCCATTTGATATTACCGCCTGGAACAGACCTGGAGCAAACAATCCATCGGCTCTCGCATCATGTACAGGGTCGCCATGATGTTTCGCTGATTTCCTGGGAAGCTTATTATTTTAAGCGTTTCAAGA
>DYIZ01000013.1 GCA_020723385.1 Candidatus Aquidulcis sp. | reverse complement strand
AAGAGGTAGATGCCAACGGTATGTGTCAAGGTAGTTTGCTCTTATGATTGAATTGGAAGTAGTAGCCCAACGGCAAGCCTGACATGCTTTTGGGCGGGATGGGTACGAACTTCGAGATGCTGACAACTCATTATACCGGCTGAATCCCCAAAAGTCAGGTGCAGGCAGATGTTTTGGCAGCCCGGGCTTCTTGTGTTGGTTGTTTTGACATCATAAAGGCACTTATCAGTCATCCCGTTTTGTTCATTGCCGCCTGAGCGGGCAAAAATCAACGGAGTCATTCAAGCCTCCCCAGTACCAATGAGCAAACAGAAAGGCGATATTTTCGTCGGTTGAGTTCAGATATTCGTAGATACCATTGCATACCACTTCAGGGTCTTGACTGCTATCCAATAGTCTTTTGGCCTCATTTGCTAGTGTTAGCAATTCTCCTCCCGGAGATTTCTCGTCCCCTACCAAATCCCATAACTCTTGTAGATATTGTTGGGCCTTTACTTTATTATCGGTTATGAGGTAATAAGTGTAAAGCCGATAAAGCGCAAAAGCTGGTTGATAAATCTCTGGCTTATCATTTTCAACCGCTGCCCCATTCCACTGGGATGGATAGTTTATAAGCGATTGATCATGTGCCGCCTGCTCCCATAACTGGACAGCCTGTTCAACATTGCCATCATCGTAGGCTGACTGAGCGTCACTCAAAACATGAATCCGATAATTGGAAGGCAATTTTTCTGAATAGGATAACTTATACTCGGTATTATCTTGTTGATAGTATTCCTTTATCCTTCTTCCAGGGCCAGAACTTCCCCAACAGCTTTCATGTCCGGTGAGAACAATTTCGTTGATTTCATCTACTTCGACATTTTCAATACATAATTCAGTATATGCTGAATAGCTTATGTAGTCGGTGTTACGCCACCCGAAGACGAACAGATTTTCTCCACATCCGCTTCCGTATCCATACGAGGCAGCCAACAAATCAGGCAACGTATCACCGTTCAGGTCACCAATATCATAGATATCAGCCCCATACAAAAAAGTCTCAGGGTAACGTGCATAAACAACCATATAGTCATTTTGAGATCGGGAAATTATCCAGAAGGCAGTCCTCACCCGGTCGCCTTGCGACATAGTTCCAGTTAAAAATAACTCATCAACTTCATCGCCATCAAAATCTACGAATGAGCTTTGCAACGTTATGTTTTTCTCATCAAGTTCAGTGATAATCTCAGATATTGCCTGCCCGGCGATGAGTTTTTTTATCACAAATTCAGTGAGCTGTGCCCAATTTCCGGGATATGGGCTCGGCGTCAGGGTGGGAGTAATTGTTGGAGTCCTTGTCGCTGGAGATGTTATGGTTGTTGTTGGAGGAAGTGTTGTTGTCGCTGTTGGGGTGAACAGGATTGGCTCTCTTTTTGATGTTGCCATGCGGGTTGGGGATAATGGCGTGGGTGAAATAATGGCTTGGGCACAGCCGGTCAGAAAGAACGTGACCAGTACTAATGCAGATATCGTTGCAGTTCTTCTCATGGCAATCTCACACGATTATTTTCTCAATTTCGACAAAGTCAATATCCACTTCGTTCTCACTCCTTCTGCCTGTAAAACTAGCACAAAAGGTTATTATTTGTCTTGCAATGAGCACCCTTCTACATAACAGCGCGGGTTTTCGCCGTATGTATAAATCACTTCATCACCGATGAAGACATCAAACTCCTTTGTCGCCTCTGCTGGTTTGATCTCGGCACGATAATACTGAACGGGAGGAGCCACCTTGTATTGAAATGGAAGCCGCTGACAAGAATAATCTCGAGTGCATTTGTACAGCATATACAGAAAAGGAGCTTTCTGGACAGTCCACTCATGGAAATAGGCTAGCGCATATACATCGTTGTCAAACTCAATTTCATCCAAATAGTGTCGGGGCTGGAGGCCATCGGTGTAATACAAGCGATAGCTTTCATCCATTGGGAATTTCAACAATATATGCAACTCGCTTGTTTCTTCATCGGCGATTAGTTTTGTTGGATATTTGCAAGCATCCGTTTCAGCCAGGGATAAAGTCGTTGACTGACAATCCAAACTCTTGGAATCGCATTCGTAAAGATAGCAGCCAATAAATATTTCGCCAGTTTCGAAACCTGTCACCAAAAATACGTTTCGTTCTCCCAACTCCACCGAGTTTAGTGGGTACTCAATCCACATCACGGCATATAAAATATTCCAACAGGATAAAGGGACAATTCCAATGAGCAATAAAAGACGAAAAACGGAAGATATTTTTGACTTGAACAGCGACAGGAGCAGGAAGCAGAAGCCCACAATAATGATTATTGGCAGTACTTTTCTCGCTTCGTAATAGAGCGGTAAAGGTACATTGATTTTGTGAAGACACAAACCTAAATAGACGATGTTCGCTAACAACTCCATAAGAATTACCGGCCAAACTATAAGTCCAGATTTTATTCTCCTCATATAGTCGGCTTTTTTGTTGTCATTTTCCCCATCTGTGCTACTTGCGTTGATACAGGATAATACCCCATGCTGTCAGTGCCAGAGGAATGATTATCCCCCCAATACAGGTGGTTGCCCATAAGGTGATATTCGCGGACAAATGAGAACTCAGGTAAAGGGCAAGGCAGAAAACAGCAATTGCACTGAAAAAGTAGAATAGTATTTGCCTGTCTTTATTACCCACCCTCATGATTAATGCTTGTCGTCTCCTGAAACTATCGAATTTCCCCAGGTTGTAGTGGGGATTCTGTGCATGGCGGACCCACTCTTCGTGCTCCGTCAAAAAATCAGTAGCTTTTCCATGCTTACTCATGAAATAACCTCTTGATTCGATCTATTAGGTCAAAATTTCCCTTTCCTGCACTTTTTACAGTGACTCTTTGTCTCACAATATCGTAATCGGCTCCACCCGCACATTCTCCGCCCCCACCAGCTCTTGCAGCCGGGCGACCAGCTCGGGGCACAGGCCGGTGGTGAAATTGGGAAACTCGACCAGGTAGCCGCGCCCGCGCTCGAAGACCTGGAAGGCAAATTTGTCGTTGCCGGGGTAGGAGATGAGCGTGCCATACGCCTGCCGGATGCGCAGGTTGTCGCGCACCTTGTCGCCGCAGGAGCGCATGACGAGGGTGAGCATGTGGATGTCTTCCCCCGAGGTCGCTGGAACCGGGGAGACAATGTACGGGATGGCCGGCGGCGGCACGGCAAGGGGCAGCGGTTCGGATGCCGGTTTTTGCATTGGGGGACGCGTCTCCAATGGGGCCTGCGCGGGCTTTGCAGCTCCGGTAGGGGCGGCTTTTTCGGGCAGTGAAATGCGCGGCGACTCGGGTTCGTCCGGTTCATCCATCACTGGCGTGGGCGCTGGGGGCGGCGTCAGCGGGGCGGTGCGTGCCGTCTCGGTCACGAATCCGCCGGGGGCCATTTCGGAGACAATCGTCCACTCTTCGGGGAAGTTGTCGGGCGGCGGGGGCGGGCCGTCGCTCGGGGTGTAATCGGGTTTGGGGGTCTCGGCGACCTTGCGGGGTTCGGGGGCGGCCTTGGGGGTCGAAGGTTTTGAATAAGTTGAAGGTTTGGAAGTTGAAGGTTGAAGGTTGGAGCTTTCAGCCTTCGAACTTTGAACCTTCGGACCTTCAACCTTCGAACTTTCAACCTTGGCAGATTCGACCGACGTTGTGACTTTAAATTCGGTCGTGATCGCATCTACCAGCACCTTCGGGTCGGTGCCCTCGGCGTTATCCACTTTACCGTCCACCAGGATGATCTTGTCGAATTCGATCATGGACTGCACTTTTTCCCAGGTGCGCGGGAAGATCACCAATTCGATATTGCCCTGGATGTCTTCGATGGTGACAAAAGCCATCTGTGCGCCGGTTTTGGTCTGGTGGTTGCGCATCCGGGTGACCAGGCCCGCCACGCGCACCCGCTCGCCATGGTTGGCGTCGGCCAACTGCCCGGCGAAGTGCGAGACCGTCTGGTTCAATAGATCCATCACCGGGCTGAGCGGATGGTCGGAAACGTACAGGCCGATCAGCTCACGCTCCCAATTGAGAATTTCGCGCCGGCTGACTTCGGTGACGACTTTGGGCAGGTGGACTTCATCGGTCACGCCGGTGTGCGCGCCAAACAGGGAAAGCTGCCCGGCCTCCGCGGCGCGGAAATTGGCGGCGTTGACCGACATGATCGTGTCGAGCGCAGCCAAAAGGGATGGGCGGGAACCGAAGGAATCCATCGCCCCCACGCGAATCATGCTCTCGAGGGCGCGTTTACCCACCTGGCGTAAATCCACCCGGCGGGCGAAATCGTTGACATCCTTGAAAGCGCCGCCCTTTTCGCGGGTAGCAATGACTACCTCTACCGCGCCCTGCCCGACGTTTTTGATTGCCCCAAGCCCAAAGCGGATCACGGATTTGCAACCGCCTTTTTTATCGTCCGGGCAATCCTCGATGGTGAAATCCCACCCGCTGTGGTTGACATCGGGCGGCATCACGTCAATCCCCATGCGTCGGCAGTCAGCGGCGTACCAGGCCACCTTTTCGGTCTCGTTTTTGGTCACTGACATGAGGGCGGTCATGTACTCGACCGGGTAATGGCATTTCAGGTAGCCCGTCTGAACGGCGATGATGCCGTAGTCGGCTGCGTGACTGTTATGAACCAGAATATCGTTGGCGACGAAA
Organism: Candidatus Aquidulcis sp.; assembly: GCA_020723385.1. Classification (GTDB taxonomy): domain Bacteria; phylum Chloroflexota; class Anaerolineae; order Anaerolineales; family UBA4823; genus DYIZ01. The sequence goes on along the minus strand of DYIZ01000013.1, from coordinate 62,984 downwards.
TTGTGCAGATCGGCCACTTCCAGATCATAAGTCTGTTTTTCGCCCACGTATTCAATCGCAACGATTTCGTCCCAATAGATATCGTTGTCGGCCAACCGGCGAAGGGCGGGATCATCGAAATAAGCTGCCAGGCGGCCAACCGTTTCGCGTGTATAGCCGCGTTTGGTGATTGTGTGCGCCGGGTAGAATTCGCGTTGGGCAACGCCACAGGCAGCATTCATCTCTGGCCAGGTGACGCCGCGGTTTTTCTTAGCGGTGCGGATCAACGCTTTTGCAGCAAGCGGTACGATATCGCGGGTACCCACTTCGAGATTCCCGGCCAGGGTCAGCGTATCAAGCGCACGTTTACGTTTATCGCTTATGAAATAGCAGCCAATCTGCTGTGCAAAGGCGACGATATTTTTATTGTTGGTTATGAAAAGCTGATAGCCAGTGCGACCATCTTTGTAGGGAAAAGTCACTTGTCGCAGCCGGCTGACGATTCCCAGCCGCAGAAGCAAATGCTGTAGTTGCCGCGCCATACGTTCCGATGCAGTCGCATAGAACAAACTGCGCCCAGGGACATCAATGTGCCCATCGCCTTCCCACATACGGCTGATGAGCAGGCCAATTTGGCGGTTATTAAGTTCGAAACCGGCCGCCGGGATTTCTTTTTGGCGGGCATTTTTACCCCAAATCCCCATCCTTTGTGCCCACAGAACGATACCTGGGATGATCTTTCGATCTGCTCGACTGGCATAGACAGACCAGGTGCCTTTGTAAAGTGCTGAAGTGCAGTGAACATTGTCGAATTGCTCGGCCGCATGGATAAAATCGGCCACTTGGTCATCATCCTGGCTGTAAAAATACACGGAATTTGGATGGCATAAGTTTCCTTCGGCCAACAAATGCCCGAGAGCAATCACTTCATGGTCAGGCCATTCAGCCTGTCCATTGAGCGGGATGCAGCGTGGCGTGGCGATCATATCACCCGCTTGCAAGTGATCGAGAATTTCCCAGCCATTATATGTGTAAAAGGGATGATTTGCAGTTGCCTCGATGCGACGGCCAAGGGCCGTTGTCAGACGAAAAACCGGTTTGACGCCATTTTCCATAACGTTCGATACCTGCCCGGTTTGCAGGCGAAGCGCCTGGGTATCACACGATACGGTCTTTCCGAGATGAGCTTTACCCGTATAAATATCCTCGATCCTGACGAGCCGGCCGGTGGCATAATCTACCACTTCGGTGTCGCCAGGCAAACATTTATTGAATCCGTAGCGCGCAAATTCTTCCCAATCATCGAAAATGGCTGCGGCGGTGTCCTCGGCAATATCCTTTTCCCTGGCGCCTTTGATGAATTTTTCGCGGTGCTTCAGCAGCTTGTCTTTTTGTTTTTTCGAGATGGCTTTGCGCAGCTCGTCGGATTCCGAAGGGGTATACCCGGCCAGGTTGATCGCCGCGAACATCAACTGTTCCTGATAGACCGGATACCCGTAAGTCTCCTTGAAAATGGGTTCCAGCAGCGGATGGCGGTAATCTACCTTTTCCTCGCCATGCATCCGGCGGATGTAGCCGGGGATGAAATCCATCGGGCCGGGGCGGAATAGGGCCACCATGGCGATGACGTTGGCCAGCTCTTTGGGCTTCATCTGCACCAGCCAGCGGCGCATACCGTTGCCTTCGACCTGGAATACCCCAGCCGTATCGCCGCGTCCCATCAGCTCGTAGGTTGCAGGATCATCCACCGGGATGTTGGTGAGATCGAAGGTGATGCCGTGCCGCTGGCGGATCAGGTCGCAGGCCCTTGCCATGATGGTGAGCGTCGCCAGCCCGAGGAAATCCACTTTGAGCAAGCCCAGCGAGTCGAGGATACCCATCTCGAATTGAGTCACAGCTTTGATGGGCGATTCTTCGGCCGATTGCCCGGTGGGACGGTGCAAGGGGAGATATTCGGCTACCGGTTTGTCAGTGATGACCACCCCGGCGGCGTGCGTGCCGGCATTGCGTACCACGCCTTCCATCTGGCTGGCGGTGTCAATCAGATCGTGCAGGAATTCTTCGGAATCGTAGAGTTTTTTGAATTCGGGGACTTCTTCGAGCGCATCCTGGATGCTGACCGGCTTGCCGGGGATGTTGGGGATCAGTTTGGCGGCTTTGTCCACCTCGCTCAGGGGGATGTCCATCACCCGGCCCACATCGCGGATAGCGGCGCGTGCGCCGAGCGTGCCAAAGGTGATGATCTGCGCCACTTTGTCATCGCCGTATTTGTGGGCGGTGTATTCGAGCATATCGGCGCGGCGGTCGTCACGGAAGTCCAGGTCAATGTCGGGCATGGAGATGCGCCCAGGGTTGAGAAACCGCTCGAAGATGAGACCGTGTTCGATTGGGTCCACCACGGTAATATCGAGGCAGTAGGCCACGATCGAGCCGGCGGCTGAACCACGCGCGTTGTACCAGATTCCCTGCTCGCGCGCGTAGCGGCACAAATCCCACACAATCAGGAAATACGTGTCGAAACCCATCGTGTGGATGATGCCCAATTCGTACTCGAGCCGCTGGCGGTATACCGCGTCCCCGGCCCGTGCGCCAAAACGCCGCTGTAACCCGGTCTCGCACAACTCCCGGAGATAGCTCTCGGGGGTGCAGCCCTCGGGCACGTCGAAATTCGGCAGGTGGTAACCCTTGAATCCCAGGTCAACGTTGCAGCGTTCGGCGATGAGCAGCGTGTTATTGAGCGCGTCGGGCACTCCGGCAAACAAGCTGGTCATTTCCTCCGCCGTGCGCAGGTAGTAGCTGTTGTCGGTCATGCGCATCCGGTTGGGATCGGAGAGCACGCAGCCGGTTTGAATGGCGAGCAGGATGTCCTGCAGGCGGGCATCCTCCCGGTTGATGTAGTGAACGTCGTTGGTGGCGATGAAGCGGGCGTCGTAGCGCCTCCCCAGGTCGAGCAAACTCTTGTTGATCTGCTCCAGCTCGGGGATGTCATGGGATTGCAACTCGAGGAAGAAATTATCTTTCCCAAAGGTTTCGTAGTACCAATCGAGGGTCTTGCGCGCCCCGTCCATGTTGCCCTGCTGAATGAGACGCGGCACCTCGGCAGACATGCAGCCCGATGAGCAGATCAGCCCTTCAGAGAATTGGGCGAGCCGTTCATGGTCAACACGTGGGTAGTAATAGAATCCTTCGAGCTGCGCCGCGCTGGCAAGCTGTAACAGATTATGGTATCCGGTCTGGTTTTCGGCCAGGAGCAGGATGTGGGTGGATTTCTTGTCCTCCTGGGGGTTGCGCTCCTTCATGGTACGGGAAGCCAGGTAGGCCTCGATGCCAATGATCGGCTTGATCCCGGCAGACATGGCCGCGTTGTAGAAATCAATCACGCCAAACATCGTACCGTGATCGGTGAGGCCCAAGGCGGGCATCCCCAGCGCTTTGGCGCGGGCTACCAGCTTCTTGATGTTGCTGAAGCCGTCGAGCAGAGAATATTCGGAGTGAACGTGGAGGTGGACAAAGGACATGGGTAAGATGCGGCGCAGTCGGGGATAGGGCGAATATAACCAGTATGGTCGGATTATAGCACGCGGGGGGTGAAGTGAAACCGACAACATGCTTAAATTTTCGGATGAAAGGATGCGCCTATCATTTTCGAGTACCGAAAATCTATTGCAAAAGGTCGAAGGTTGCTGTACACTAAAGGTGAGCAGGTACGCTTTCAATACTTGACTGTAAACCTCTGGATTGCGGACTTCAGTCCGCTGAGGCAAGCAGGCTAAAGCCTGCAATCCGGGCAGGCTCGTAATTGTAAATCTCTGGATTGCGGACTTCAGTCCGCTGAAGCAGGCAGGCCAAAGCCTGCAATCCGGGCAGGCTCTTCGTTTTTGGGGTGAAAGGCCGCATGGATTCGAATGTGATCCGCCAGCGTTTTGTCAAATATTACGAGGGGCTGGGGTACCAGCAGTTGCCCCGCGCCCCGTTGCTGGATGCATCCATCCCAATGTCGTTCGTGATGAGCGCCGGTCTGGTGCAGGTGGAAACCTCCTTGTCCCAATCGCCTCGCCGGGATGGTAACCAATATGTGTTGGTTCAAGAGTGTTTTCGCCATTTCGATCTCGACAAAGTTGGGTCGGATGATGTACATCTCAGCCTGTTCGAGATGCCGGGGGCGTTCGAGTTCGGGCCGAACGGCAAAACCGAGACGATCCGCCGGATGTGGCGGCTGGCGACGATGGTGTTGGGGGTAAACCGGGAACGCATCTGGGTATCGTATTTCAAGGGCGGCGATGTGATGGGGAATCCTATGCCCGAGGATGACCTGGCCCGGCGGGCTTGGCTGGAAGTGGGCGTACCCGAAGAGCGGGTCGTTGGGCTGGGGGCCGAGAGCAATTACTGGATCCAGGGTAACGGCATCGAGGGGAGCGCCCCTCCCCGGAAGTGCGGCCCCAACACGGAGCTTTTCTACGACCGGGGGCGGGAGCGAGCCTGTGGGGCGGATTGCCGCCCTGGATGCAAATGCGGGCGGTTCGTGGAGTTCTCCAATTCGCTGTTCATCTGCCGGGAGCTTGGCCCCGACCGGCGGAGCTTCCTCCCGATGAACGATCCCTTCACCGAGACGGTGATCGGCTCCGAGCGGGTGGCGATGATCCTGCAAAACGCGCCCTCCGTCTTCGATACCGATCTGTACCAGCCCATTATCGAGAGCATCCGCGCTTTCGTCCGGGCAGACGATCTTCCGGCGGCGCTGGCCGCAGCCAGCGAGCGGGTCATAGCGGACTATCTCAAGGGCCTGTACTGCCTGGTGGCTGACGGCGCGCCCCCTCCGGGCAAGGATGGGCGGCAGCGCATCATCAAAATGCTGATCCGCGGGGTGATCACGCGGCAGCTTTTGCTTGGAATCCAATCTCCCAATTTTTTGCCGGTCATGTTGGATTGCGTCTCGCAAAATGTTTCCTCGGTTTGTTGTGACCCCTGGGTGAAAGCGCGCTTGCTGGCTTACTTCACAGCCGAGACCGAGCGATTTTCGAAAACGTTGGCGCGCGGCCAGCGGTGTTTCCAGCGATTATTGCATAAGAACCAGGGGCAAACGCTGACCGGTTGTCAGATTGCTTATCTGGAAAAGGAATGGGGAATGCCCCATTTGATCACCCGAGTGGAGCTGGACCGGCGAGGGCTGGCTTTTCGGGAGAACGATTACCACCAATCATTGGTGGATGATTTTCACTGGCGGGCAGTTCACAGCGCCGGGAGGAATTGAAATGGGTCTCGAACAATTGCAGAACGGAAAAACCACCGAGCCGATAGATATTTTCCAAACGATGGTCGAATCGATCAATCGGGTGCTCAATTTGCCCATCAGCGTGTGGGTCCCGGATGAAACCGCGCACACACTTCGCATTAAGGCTGCGATCGGTTTGCCAAAGTCATACATTGAAACGGCCTTCCTGGGTTTTGACACGCCAACTGTAACCGGACAGGCGTTTCAGACGGGCAAAATGGTAATTGTTCATGATATTCTGACCGACCCGCTGTGGAAATACAAGGATTTTGCCAAGGAACAGGGCTGGCGTTCTGCGCTCATTCTCCCGATCAAAGTGGGCGATACGGTGATTGGTGTCGTATGCATTTATTCGTTTGTGGTCAAAGAGTTTACGGAGCTGGAGCGGCAATTGTTGAGCAGTTATTCCGCCCAGGTGGGTTTGACACTCGAGGCGGAAAAGCGGCGCAAGACGCTGCGGCGGTTGATCGAGACGGGGGAGGTGTTCGAGCAGTTGGCTTCTGGTTCCCCGATGCAGGTGCTGGAACAAGTGGTCAAGGGCGCTTGCGATGTGACCGGCGCTGACTGTGCGGTGGTGTATCCTTACGATCCCGAGAACGAGGAATTTTACGATCAAAAGAGCGTGGCTGCTTTTGGGTTGAATACATCGCTGCATCTCAACGAAAAACCGCGCCGTGAGGGTGGGATGGCCGTTTATGTCAAACGGGAGCTAGAAGTGGTGCGTGGTGACATCCAGGCTGAAGACCCTGCGATGTTGGAAAGCCCATTTATCAAGCGAGAGGATATCAAAGCATTCATGGGGATTTCCCTCAAGGTGACCGAGCGTGTCTTGGGAATCCTGTATGTCAATTTCCGCACCCCGCACCAGTTCAGCGAGGAGGAAAAAGACACCATCCGGGTGTTCGCCAACCAGGCCGCGGTGGCGATTGACAACGCCCGCCTGTACCAGCAGATCACCCGCCGGGCCGAGGCGCTCAAGCGGCTGCACGAAGTCGGCTCGACGCTGCTCACCAAGCCGGCTACGCCCATCACGGTGCGGGACATTCTCAAGGATATTGTCGAAACCGCCAAAAATGTGCTGGGTGCAGACCTAGTCGTTTTTTATGAGTTTATTCAACAACGAAATGATTTTGTATTGCCGCCCATCGAAGCCGGTGAAAAATTTGTTCAAACTGTAGCGAAAGATAAAGTTTATGCCGACGATGTCGTTTGGACAATTGTGAAGAGCCGGAAACCGGCTTACATTCTCAATTCCCAGGGGCCAGGCGATCTCACCAAAGATTTCACAGTGGATCGAGTAGATCGTCCCGAAGAGCGGTTCGTTGTTCGCGAGAAGGTAAGATCCTCATCCGCTATCCCGCTGATCGTTGGAACCGAATTGGTCGGCATCTTATTCGCCAACTTCCGCACGCCGCAGACTTTCCTGTCATCCCAACGAGAGTTGATCGAGCTTTTTGCCAGCCAGGCTGCTGTTGCAATCCATAATAAGCGCCTCTTCGAGCAGCGGCAGACGCTGCAAAAAATATCGCGAAACATTGCCAGTATTCTCGATAAGGATGTTTTATTACAGACTATCCTGGCGCAATCGCTGGAAATGCTGGGGTGTGAGGTTGGCTCGATTGCATTGCTGAATAAAACTACCAATGAGCTGGAATTCCAGTATGCGATTGGCAAGGCGAAAGGCGCCAGCATCAAGGTTGGAGAGGGATTGATGGGGGGGGCTGCCGCAAAGCGTGAATTGATATGCGCCAATGATGTGACAGTGGATGATCGTTACCGGAAGGATGTCGAATCGACCCTGGCTGAGCTGGATGTGCCATTGCTGGTCGGCAATGAGCTGGTGGGGGTGCTCAATGCTGAAAGCGCGCAGAAAGAAGCTTTCAATGATGACGCCCAGGAATTGGCGATGATTTTGGCTAACCAGGCGGCCATTGCACTGCGCAATGCCCGGTTGTACGAAGTTACGCGGGCGGTCAATGAAGTTGGTTTGGAGCTGACCCAAGGCATTCGCCTCAGAGAGCATGAAATTCTCGAGTTGATTCACAATAAAGCCAGCCAGTTGATGGATACCAGAAATATGTATATTGCCCTGTACGACGAGACAACGGATACCGTTCGTTTCGGGCTGGCCTTTGTTGACGGGAGGAAAATAGAAATAGCTCAAGAGAAAGGCTGGCAGCCCCGCAAGGCGGGTAGCGGGAAGACCGAGGAAATTATTCGGACCAAACGGTCCCTTTTCCATGCTACTCAAGCTGAAGGTATGGCGTGGTATGCTCAACCTGGTCACGGCGAATATATCGGCCAGCCTTTGGCATCGTGGCTAGGTGTTCCGATGCTGGTCGCAGATAAAGTTGTCGGTGTGGTTGCGACTTATCATCCAACCAATGATTATGTTTACAGTGAGGATGACAAAATCATCCTGCAAGCGCTCGCCAACCAGGCTGCAATTGCGCTGGATAATTCACGCCTGTTTTACGCCAGGAATCAAAAACTAGAGGCGCTGGTTAAATTCAGCAGTGAGGTGACGCAAGGCTTGCGCTTGACGGAAGAGCAGGTGCTCGATTTGATTCATCAACATGCCAGTGACCTGATGGACACGAGCAATATGTATATCGCCTTGTATGACGAGGCAACCGATTATGTGCGTTTTGGTCTGGTTTACCTCAACGGCAGACAAGCAGATATTGTCAGCACAAAAGCCTATCAACCCCGGAAAGCTGGTCAAGGAAGAACGGAAGAGATCATTCGTACAAAGGAGCCAATTTTACATTCGACGCAGGCGGAGGGGAGAGCGTGGTACGATAAGAAAGGTCATAAAGAATATACAGGCGCCATTTCAGCATCCTGGTTAGGCGTTCCGATGATGTTGGGGGAGAAAGTTTTGGGCGTGGTAGCCGCATACCACCCGACTCAAGATTATGTGTTCAGCGGCGATGATCAGGAAATTTTGCAAGCCATGGCTAACCAGGCGGCCGTCGCCCTGGACAATGCTTTTATGGTCCGCGACATGACCCATGTCAATCAACGCTTAGAGGCCCTGATAGATTTCAATCGCGCGGTCAATTCGAATATTCAGTTATCGGAGGCAGAACTGTTGAGCCTGATACGGGATCAGGCCACCAAATTGATGGACACCAGCAATATGTATATTGCGCTGTACGATGAGCTTTCCGATACGGTTCGTTTTGCTCTCGTTTACGCTAACGATCAACCCAAATATTTGCCTTCACGAGTCTCGGGGAAGGGCCGTACAGAATATATCATCGAGACCAAAAAACCGATCTTTTTCTCTACCCGTAAAGAAATCGAAGATTGGTTTGCTGAGCCTGGGCATAGCACTGAGCGAGAGGATATCAAGGCCTCCTGGATGGCCGTTCCAATGCTTAAGGGTGGTCAGGTTGTGGGTGTCATTGGCATTGATCATCCCACCATCGAAAACCGCTTCCGCCAGCAAGACCTCGAGATTTTGGAAGATATTGCCAAAGCTGCGGTCATCGCTTTGGAGAATGTTCGCCTCTATAACGAGACAAAGCAGCTTCAGCAAGAGATCATTGCCAATAAACAGTTGGGCGTCCTCGGCACAGCTACCGCTGCCCTGCAGCACCGCATCAATAACACCCTCAATATCATTCCTCCCAACCTCTACCGGCTGCGTGAACGCGTGGACACTTCTGACGCCACCATTCAGGAGTGCCTCGATATCGTCGAGCGCAATGTCCGGTACACATCCCAATTGATCACACGGATTCAAGAACCGCTGCAAAACGCCGAAATAGGAGATGTAGATATCAATGCGGTGCTAGACGAAATTGTCAGCCAGGTTCAGAAAGCCTGGAAGGATGACACCACACATCCATTTGTGACGACAGTCAAGAAACTCGATGAAAGAATTACGGTTATCCGTGCGCCGATTGGTCAAATTTCAGAAGTTATCAATAACCTGGTGGATAACGCCTACCGCGCGATGAAAGCTGGCGGCGGTACATTGACAGTAACCAGCGAATTGGTTGATAACCTCATTCGGATCCACGTTCAGGATACCGGTCCTGGCATTCCTCCTTCGATCCGGCAGCGGTTGTTTGTAAAGCCGGTCTCCTCAAAAGAGCAAGGGATGGGTTCCGGCCTGGGATTGTGGTTGAGCCGCTTGATCTTGCAGAGCCTGGGCGGTGATATTACAATTGAGACCACCGGCATGACGGGTACGGTCATGCTGGTGACCATCCCCATCCGGGGAGGAGGCATCTCATGAAAACACGAATCCTGATCATTGATGACGAGCCACGCTGGATTGATTTTGTCAAGAACGATTTGAGCCGATTCGAGATCGTTGTCGCCTCCACCATCGAAGAAGCTTTGAAACAGCTCGAAGACGACCAATTCGACCTGGTGATTGCCAGCTCGGGCCATTTGGATATCATCAAGGAAATCGGCGAGAAATATGCCGATAAGCGCGTGATCGTGACCACCGTCAGGCCCAACACGCAGGAAGCGCTCAACGCCTACCGCCTGGGTGCAGTGCGTTATTTCCCCAAATCCTTTGGGTCAGAGGATTTGCTCAATCGCGTCCGTGAGCTGCTGCCGCTCTCATCGAAGCCGTGATCGGAATCCCCACGAGGAGAAATCCCATGACAAAAGAACCGCGCAAGGTGTTGGTGGTTGACGATCTTCCAGATTGGCGCGCTACCCTGCGCGGCCTGCTGGCGGGCAAAGGATTCGAAGTCGAGGTGGCGGAATCCTCAGATCAAGCGATTCAGATCCTTGAAACAGGTCGCTTCGATCTGGCGCTGGTGGACATGCGCCTGGATGATACCGACGAAGATAACAAAGATGGCTTGTTGCTGGCTCGGAAAATCCGCATCCGTTGGCCCTCGATCAAAATCATCATCGTCACTGGCTATGGCACAACCGAAGATGTGCAGTACACCCGCGGCCCGGATGCATCTGGCCTTGTGCTGGCTTCGGATTTTGTGCCCAAGTCCGATATCGTACAATTGTTGACCACAATTCAACGTGTGTTACCATAACCAATACCTTGTGAGGGGCAATGTGTAAAGGCCGCGTTCTCCTCGTTGACGATCTGCCCGACATGCGTACAACGCTGTCGGGTTTGCTTTCTGACAGAGGCTATCTCGTTCGCACCGCTTCCAGCCGTTTTGAAGCCTTGCAGCTGCTCGAGGCCGAGCGTTTTCACGTGGCCGTGCTGGATGTGCGCCTGGACGACACCGATGAGGACAATCAGGATGGCATCACCCTGATGCACGATATCAATGGCATAGACCCCACCGTCGCTGTGATTATCCTCACCGGGTATGCCACTGTCGGGATGGTGCAGGAAGCGCTCCAGCCGGATTCCAATGGTTTTGCTCCGGCTTACAGTTTTCTCCAAAAATCAGAAATCATGCGGTTGCCGGAGCAGGTGAAAGGGGCATTCGACAATGCTCTGCGGATCAACGATGCACTCATTATCGAAGATACCGAAAAATTCATCCCGCATGTGGCTAATAAAATCCGCTTTATTGACATTGCCAAACCCGATGCCGGGCAGGTGGCTGAAGAAACCTGCGAAATTCTACAAAAGCTATTTTACGAATGCGAGCGGATCGAGGTTCGCCCAATGAAACGTGGCTACAGCGGGGCGGCTGTCTTTGCTGTGACCCCCTGGTACCGCGGGCGGGGACGCGGTGAGGCGCGTGTCGCCAAGATCGGGGAGCACGCCCTGGTCGAGAAAGAACGCCATAAATACCGGGAGCTGGTTCAGGGCATTGTGGGCGGGCATCGCCTGCCGCTGACGCTTCATTTCGCCCGCACCCGCAGCCTCTCGGGGATTTTGTACACCTTCGCGGGTTTGGGCGCCACCCGCGATTTCGCCATCTTCTATCGGGAGGCCGGCCTCGCCCAGGTTTTGTCGGCCCTCGATAATCTATTCCAGGAAACCTGCTTCCCCTGGCGGCGTAACGCTATTACATCCCATTCCAAACTCGACCTGCGTGAAACCTACATGCGGCTGGTGCGCCTCAAATCCGAGGTGATGCAAAGCTCGTTGGAGCGCATGATGGCGGGGCGGCACCCATTTCACCGCGACAGCCAGGGACTCTGGCTGGGAGGAGAGTTCCTTCTGCCCGATCCGATGAAATTCGCTCTCACAGCCGATTTGCGGGCCGACTCCCAAATCGCCATCATTCACGGCGACCTCTACGGCTACAACGTGCTGGTAGACGAGCGGAACGAAACCTGGCTGATTGATTTCGCCGTCGCCGACCGGGGGCCGTTGCTGCAAGATTACGTTTCCTTTGAAACCTTCACCCGTTTCATGATGGTGCAGAGCAGCGACTGGAAGCGGCTCTACGAGTGGGATTGTCTTTCCTACAATGCACCTGACCTGCGCAGGGTCGAGCTTCCACCGGAGCTGGCAGCCATCCCGGAGATTGACAAAGCCCACCGGGCCATCCAAAAAATCCGCGAGCTGGCCTTGCCCGAAAACGACCCCGATGCCGCGCGGGCTTATCTCATCGGAGTCCTGTTCAATGCCATCAAAGTCGTCACCGTGATGGACATGGAGCCAGCCCACCGCGACCACGCCCTGATTACCGCGGCCGTGGTGGCGGAGAGGCTGAAACATTAGGGTCTGCAGGCTGAATTCTTACTTCGCGTGGAGAAAATGCATGACAAAACGAAGCCGTATTTTAGTTGTTGAGGATTTCCCAGATGTCAGGCAAACGTTAGTGAGTTTATTGGTTTCTGATGGATATGATGTGATACCCGCAGCCAGTTTGGAAGAAGCAAACTCGATTCTATCTTCCGAATCTTTTCAAGTAGCAGTTTTGGATGTCCGGCTGGATGATACCGACGAGGATAATCGCGATGGCATTCATCTTATGCACCACATCCACGAAAAATATCCAGCGACGGCTGTGATCATTCTGACTGGCTATGCGGATGTAGAGATGGTGCGCGGCGCGCTCGAGCCGGACAAAAAAGGAAATTCTCCAGCCTTTGGCTTTCTGCAAAAGAATGAAATCAACCTGTTGTTGGAATATGTCAGCCGTGCGGTGTTATTTCAACAACTATCTGCGTTTTGGTATGAGCGCGACGATTGTGAATTGTGCGTTTCTTTAGAGCCGGGCCATCGGATTCACCTGCAAGTGAGTGGAAAAATCCGATTTAAGACCAATTCTCCCAATTTGCTAAATCTCGATTCGACTTTGTTCAAAGCCTGGGGCAACGAGCACATTTTGGATATGCTCAAGGGCCGATTCATTCTCAAGACTGTGGGGCGAGATCTATACCGGCTCTTGTTCGAGCAGCACCCTCCAGTATTGAGCAGTTATCAACGAGCTTTGGGTAGCGTTAGCCAGAATCAGAAACTTCAGTTGGCATTCGAGACCAGCCGCGATCTGGTGGGATTACCACTCGAATTTTTATTCTCTGACGATGCGAGTGACTATCTGGCATTGCTCCATCCAATGACGCGCCAGGTTCGAGGCGTAATGACCAACCATGTTCCAATTTCTGCTGATTTGATCCGGCAACTTGTCCGCACAGGTAATAAGCTGCGTGTTTTACTGCTCGTCTCGAACACGGAGCCGAGGCTGGATGAAATTGACCAGATGGGGGCTGCCCTGGCGAAATTGCTGTCTCCATTGAAGTGGCTCGATCTGAAATACCTGCCGACTGATGATGCATCGTGTGATGAAGTACAGGAATTGTTGAACGCCAACAAATTTCACATTGTCCATTACATTGGGCACGGCATCTACCGAGAATCTTCTTCGGAAACCAGCAGTCTGTTCTTTTGGGAACACAAGAAGCGTTCAGGCAATGTAATGCCATTGACCGGGAATGATTTGCGTTTCCTGCTCGAAAATTCGGATACCCGCCTGGTTCACCTGACGTGCTGCGATGGAGTCTCGACCGGGGATTCGAAGGATTTGCTATACAACGATTACTTGGGAATTGCCGATAGTATCATTCAATCCGGCGTGCCGTCTGTTCTGGGGTACCGGTGGTCGGTGGATGTTGATAACGCCCAGGTGATGACTCTGGCTTTCTACCGTTCTTTGCCCAATCATGGCAGCCCCGAGCTGGCGCTGCTCGAGGCGGGAATTGGCCCGCCGCAACAAAGACGACCTCACCTGGGTCTCGCCGGTGCTGATCGTGCAAAGCTGAACCGCACACTCACCCCTATGCTCAGAGGGGACGACAGTCCCTGTCTCAAATGCGCACGCCGCAAACGGTGGACTGTCGTCCACCGCCAGCATCACCAAGCAATAACAAAACCGAGAATCGGAGAGAGCGATACCGCCTCTCCGATTCTCGGTTGACCGGTCGGGATTATCCCTCCGCGGTCGCAGCCAGCTTATACCCCACATCGCGCACCGCGATCAAGTAGCGCGGGTGGGATGGATCGAGTTCGATAGAGTCTCTCAGTTGCCGTACGAGCGTGTCAATCCGGGTATTGCTCTCGTTGGTGAATGCCGGCTCGTTGGGGAAAAGCTGCTCGTGGATTTCATCGCACCGGCAGATTTGACCGATGTGATGATAGAGAAATGCAGCCAGTTTGAATTCCAGCGCAGTCAAATTTTTGATGATGCGCCCTTCGACCTGGATCGTGTGGGCGCTCTCGTCGAGCCAGACTTGCCCGGGGGCTGATGGCCCGAATTTTCGGATATATTCACCAAAAAGCGGCGGAATGATGCGGGCAGCGGCTCCGTCGGTTTTGACCAGTCCCTTCAGCCCCAGGCGGGTGCGGATATTCTCCGGGATCGAAGCCCCCCGCTGGAGGTTGGCTAACCCGTAATGCTCCTCCTCGGGTAGGCCCTCCCATAATTTTCGGCACTCCTCCAATATCGCTGGCTGTTCCGCCAATTGGGTTAGGTTAGCCTGGTCGAGGCCCCATTCAGGGTGTTTGGTCAGGATGTCCATCAAAGCGCCGATCATCCCGGCGTGGCCCCCTGCCATCCTCAGCAGGTTGGTTTTGATCTGCATAGGAAAGTTGTGCTGGCGGCGGTCTTCTAACTGGGCTTCGATACGCGCTGCGTCGTCATCGTTATACGGGCCAAGCCCAATGACCCACCGTGAGAATAGCTCGTAAAAACTCTCGCTATCCTCCGGGTCACGGATGCGTTCCGGAATATTGCGCATCAATAGAACATAACACAGCCGGTTCTTATATTGATCCCGCAAGGCGCGCAGTTTTGCCAGCGCCAGTGCGGGAAACCGCCGGTAAGTCTCATCGAACTCATCCATAACGTAACACAGCTTCATCCCGGCTTCTTTGATCAGGCTGCGAGCGGCCAATTCCAAATGCCGGTTGGCTAAAAGCGCGTTTTCCCGCAAAATGACAGGTTCACGGAGATCATTGAGCTGCTTTTGGTAATTGCGGGATCTCGGTCGTTGATCCGATCCCTCGACCAGAGCGGTGAGCATCATCTCGAATAACCCCCACTCATTGGCCTGCGCCATCCGGTTGCAGTCGGCCCGCAGGATAATGGTTTCACCTGACTGCTTCCCGAGATAGTGATCCTGCACATCCGGGCGCATCATGAAATCCAGCAGGCGGGTCTTCCCCATGCTGGCCGGACCAACCACCACGCAGGATTCGCCGACGCGGATGCGCTCGAAAAGGGGAGTCAGGACTTCTTGCCGGTAAGATAATGGGTGCTGTGGGCCGTATTCGTACATAATCATCACCTTTCCTGTTATAGATTGGGCCAATTTTCCGGGGGCCAGGGTTCGTTCCAGTGTTCCAGCCGGTGACACAGGATGCTGGCCATCATCAACGCCCGCTGCAAACTGCGTTTTTGCGTTTTCGGGTCGAGCAGTGTGGCGCGGAACAAAGCATTGAAAAGCAGCCCCCACAGATATTGCTGTGTGTCTTCCTCGCCGGTGACTTCCTTTGCCAGCCGGCGAAGCGCGGCAATCACCTGCACGGCTTTGAGCAGCTCCGGGTTATTGCCGGCGGTTGGTTTTGCCGGGTCGCCGAGACCTTCGGGTTGCGCCGCCACCCGGCATAGGCTGTAAAAGCTGGCAAAATCCTCATCAGCCAGACCAGCCAGCCGGCAAATGATGTCTGCCTCCAGCTCGACGAAATCTTGCAAGATCGGGCCAGGCCCGCTGCGCTCGAAATCAATCACCCAGATATTGCGGTTATCATCAACCAGCATGTTATCGCCGTGCAGGTCGCCGTGCGTCACAGCCAGGGCGGTTTTGGGCAGGCTGGCCTTGTTTTGGATGCGCGTTTTCAGCCAGGCAACCGGATCGGGAACATGCAAATGCCGCCATTGCGCTGGCATCTCGCTCGCCGGGACGATCGGCTCGAAGGCGGCCAGGCGCGTATCGAACCAGTCGCGATCCCAAACATCGCAATAAGCCTCGAAGATACCCCTTTTCTGGTTCTGAGCCCGGGCAGCGTACAGCCCTGACCATGTCCTTTTGAAGAATATTTCCAGGCTGTGTTCGATGTCGCTCGCTGTGGCTGATGCATAATAACGTGTAAAGTTTTCGACGGTCGTCGCGCCGATGAATGGGTAAACCATCCCGCCTACGGCCCACAACGTCTCCCAGGCTTTCAGCGGCGGGCTGAAGCTGCCGGTCAACCGGTCTTCGATGTGCTCTCGGTAGCGCTCGACTTCCTTTTTGACTTTATGGGCGCGCGCCAGTTTGACCACTACCGGCTGGAAATCGTCGGCGTGGGTGATTAAGATCATCGAGCGCGGGCGCGGCGCCCGGCTGACCATCTGCCGGTCGGGGTCGTCCAGCCGTTCCACCGAGATGCGATTCGCCTCGGGAAACAGGCGCGCCAGCAGTTCGGCGGGTTCGTCTTCGGCAGGAGACGCCACGCCGGGAAAGAGACTCTGGTTCACCTGCTTCCCCACGTGGCCTGGGATGATCTCCAGCTTCCGGCGGCTGGCGCAGAATCTGAGCGCCGCCTGGTCGAGTTCATCCTGCAAGCTTTCGGCCCCGTCTTCTTTGCCGACGAAGCTGACCGCGCCCATTTGTTTGATGCTCATAATCGCCTTGCGATGGTCGCCAAAACCGCTGACGACGATGGATTGGGTGGGTTTTAACTTTGGCACCAGCTCCAGCCCGCTGACATCATTGGGGTCAGAATTGTCGAGCAGGCGCATGTCCACCAGCGCCAATTGGCAGCGCATGTCCCGGCTCATCGCCACTGCGTTATCCAACAGAATCTGGCCTTCACCTTCGACAATGACTGGCTCGTAGCCCCAATGCCTGAGCAGGATTCCGTAGAGCTGGCGATATTCGTCCTCGTTTTCGACGACCAGGACCCGCGCCTGGTTGCAACCGGACAGATTTTGAGATGTGCTATCACTCATTATGGCTGACTCCCATAAGATTTAGTGCAAGAGTACCCTTCGACTGCGCTCAGGGCGCTTATGTGCTCAGGGCGCAGATACAGGCAGTCTGAGCGCAGTCGAAGACCGTTTTGCACCCCAAACTAACCGGGCCGGATGGGCAGCTTGATCGAGAAGATAGCGCCAGCCCCGGGCGGGCTGGGCAGGAGGCGAATCTTGCCGCCCATGTCCTCGATCATCTGGCGGGTGAGCAGCAGCCCGTAACCGCCCGGCCCCGATTTGGTCGTGACTTGCTGCTGGAGTATCAACGGACGGATATCCTCCTCAACCCCGGGGCCGGTATCCTCGAAACGGATTTCGATCAAATTCCCCTCGGCGGGGAAGGTTCGCACTGTCAATTTTCGTTCGGTTTGTTGTTCCATCGCCTGCGCCGCATTGCGCACAAGCTGGCGCAGCACCCGCTGAAAAGCGAATGGGTTGGTCAGGATGGCTGCGCCGGTGCAGTGAAAATCGAATTGCACCAGGATGGTTTCTTTTCTGTTGCGGGTGAATTCGCCGACCCATTGCTGGATGAAGGTATCCACGATGACGGGACGCGGCTCGGGGATTTGCCAGGGGCCGGCGGAAGCCAGGCGCGCCGCGCTCTCTTCGATTTTCTGCGCATAGCCAGTAATATTGTTAGGCTTGTCCTTCTCGGCGCCGATCAAGTGCGCATAAAGGCGGATCGCTCCGACTTCGCGGTTGATGTCGTGAGCGATGTCCGCAGCCCAGGCAGTGGCTGCCGCTACGGTACTGCGAAAGCTGAGCTGGTCGTTCTGCCGCGCGCGTTCGATCGCCAGGCTGAGCTGCTGGGCAATGGCCTTGACCAATTCCACATCTTCTGCCTCGAAGCCGTTGAGCCGGGCGCGTTCCAGCACCAGCACCCCGCGCAGATTTTCTCCGGCTACCAGGCTGACGCACAACTCAGACAGGGTCTGGCTGATGAGGGGCAGGTAATCGGGATCCTCCCGAATATCGCCAATGTTTTCGATGACCATCCGCTTTTCTGCCAATGTCTGCCGGGCCACCCGGCAGGCGATAGCGCGCTCATCCAGCCGCAGGCTGCGCCGGTCGCGGTATTGTTCGTTATCAATCCGGTAATAATTCCACACCGCCGGGATGAATTCGAGCAGGTTGTCGTCTTCGTTGAACGTCTGGATGCAGGGATTCGTATCGGGGAAGGATTCTCTCAGTAAGGCGAGAACCTTCTGCAAGACCTGAACCAGGCTCAGTGAGTCGCCGACCGCGGAGGTGGTGCGCAGGGCGGCATCCAGTCTGCGGCGCTCCTTGCGCTCGGTTTCCAGGTGCAGGGCATCGCGGATGCTGGCCGCAACGACTTCGGCCAATATGTTGAAGATGGTTTGTTCCTCGTCGGTGAAGTAGTGCTCGCTGCGGTAGTTGAAGAACATCGCCCCCACATCAACATTGTCGGCGCGCAACGGGAAAGCCGCCGATGAGACGATTTTCTCATCCCGAACGAAACGCCCCCACAGCAAGTGATGCTTTTTCAGGGGAGAAGCCCAAATTGGGCGCTTCGAGCGCATCACCTTCGAGACGATGCTCTCCGGTCCCGGATCGAACTGGGTCAGATCGGCCAGACTGCGCACGCCGAAAGACGCCCCCATTTTGATGCAATCAGTCTCCGGGTCGCGGTACCACAGCGTCAGCGTCGAAAGATCGGGCGAAACATTGCGCACACTTTGCAAGATGGCCGTCAGGGTCTGATTCAGGTTGATTGGCGCGGTCACCGCCTGGGCGGCGTCCAGAACATGGTGCAGATTAGTTTGCTGCCGGGCGTTGTCCAGCGCCATTGCAGCCGCAAAGGCGAAGCGCTCCAAAACTGGCTGGTAATCTTTGGCCTGGGCTGCGTTGTCCATCTCGGCAGATAGCACGCCGATCACCGTCTGGCCCAACGCAATGGGAGCATACAGCCTGCGCCCGATTGTTTTGACTGCCGCATGTTTGCTGCGCAGCATCGCCAGGATTGTTTTGTCTTCACTGACCCCCATGCGCGTTTTGATGACCCCGCCCTCGGGGCCGGGGGTGTATTGCAATAAGATTTCGCGGGGTTCGTCTTCCAGAGTCTCGGCTTCCCAGTGATGCAGAACCAGCGCCGGGTTGATGTCGGGGTGGTCGAGCGCCCGGCGGAGGTTGGTCAGCAAAGTTTGAATGACACCTGGCTCGCTGGAATTCGCCAACGAGTCAGCCAGCACCCGCTGGATCAGCTCCAGCTCGCGTTGGCTGGTCTCGCCCCGGGAGAGCGCCTCTCTCAGGCTGCGGCTGACCTTTTCGGCGTGGCGGGCATTGAGGATTGCCAGCGCCGCCAGGTTGGCGAAAGACTCGGCTTGCATGATCTCTTGCTGCGTGAACGTCTGCGCTGTGCGGTAATTGAGGAACAGGATTCCGAGCATTTCCTCCCGCTCGACGCTGCGGATGGGTGTTCCGATCAGGGCGTGGATGCCGTTGCGCTGGATGAATTTGTGCTGCGACAGTTTCTCGACATTGGGCGAGTTCTCTGTGCGCCCGACATCCCCCACGACCAGAGTCCCGCTGCGCAGGATGTGGGCCGCGACGCCCTTCTGGCGGGGCTTATCCTTGATTTGACCCGGGTTGAAATCGCCGGAGTATCCAACGTTGGGCACATCGTAGGTATACGGCCCGCCGCCGGGTTTCAATGGGTAAATGATCGCCCATTCGGCCCCGGTGACGGTGCGCGCCGAGTCGCAGATACGGCGCAGTGAGTCGCCCAGGGGCTGCTGGCTGGCTTTGCCCAGGATAACGTTCGATGCATCCAGCAGGGCCTCACGCTGCTTGCGCTGGATCAGATTTTGCCAGACCAGCCCGGCAATGTTGATAAAAGTCTCAAGCCGGTCGAGGGTGGTGGGCAGGATGGGCTTGCCATCGTGTTTGTTATCTACCACCATGACCCCGATGACCATCCGACCGGCCCGGAAGGGCAGCACGGCGCAGTCGCCCGGGGCGAATTTGCGGTTGAACGGCCCCGGCAGGAGAGTCAGGGCTTCCTCTGACGACAGGACTGCTCGCTGACCTGTCGCTAGCACCTCTTTGAACAGACCGCCAAACAGGCCGATCTCCAACGCAAAATCACGGGTCATGCCTTCGAGCGGCGTGTGTTGTACTGTATTCGAGTGCAGCGCTTGCAGGAACCGCTCGAATGTCATCTGACTGGCGAGGTCTTTTTCCCAGTCGGTTTGTGCGCGCTGGGAATCCAGGTGGCCAACGCCCAATTTGCCTTGCAAACGGGTGTTGCCGGCTTCCGCCAGGAAGATCCATGCCCGGTTGAAACCCAGCGCGTAGTTCGCTGTTGCCAGAGTCAGCAGGGTGAGCCAAAACTTCTCCTCATCCTGGCTGGCGATGTTGAGCAGCTCCACGCTGGCGCGTTGCAAAAGGTCCAACCGATGGGCATCTTCGCTTTCGAGCTGGGCTGTCCGGCGCGCTTCTTCGGCGATGTATTCGATTCTTTGGCGGCTGGTGCGTTCCTGTTCATATAGCCGGATGCGCTCCAGGTTCCCGGCAACCAGCCGGGCGTAGAGGCGCAACTGCTTGCGATCCTCCTCGTGGATGCGATGATCGCGCGAGGCGTTATCCACAACCATGATGCCGACAAATTTTTCACTGATCCACAAAGGCAATACGGCCCATTCGCCAACCGGAGGGGAGAAAGACTCTCCGAAGGTGCGCTCCATCAAGGCAGGCCCCAACTCACGGCCCTTGAAGAACTGTATTTCCCGGGTGTGGATTGCCCGCTCGAAGTAGGCGGCCTCAGCAATTGCAAAAAAAGCGCCTTCGAACCCGTCCAGCGTTTCACATCCCTCCTGGCAAACGCCCACCAAAATATCCGGGTAATCGGAGGTAAATTCGAACAGGCGCGCCCGCTCGAAACCCAGCCGAAGCGCTCCGCGCGCAAAGATGTGGGCCGCGTCTTGAAAGCTGAGGCAGTTCAGCGCCTGCTCAGCCACTTCGTTGAATACTTGCAGCCAACTGCGCTCATGCTGCACTTTGCGCCAGTTCCTGAGCGATTGGAGCAGCAGCACCAGCTCTTTGGGATGCACCGGTTTGTAGATATACCGGTAAGCCCCGGCCTGGTAGGCTCTCAGCCCGGCGTCAGGGCTGTCATCGAGACCGGTCAGGATAATGGCGTCCGAGGATGGGCTGAGGTGCAGCAGGGTTTGCATCACCTCGATGCCATCCTGGTTTTCACTCAAGCGCAGGTCAATCAACAAAACATCGAACGGCTTACTGCTTTCAACCGCCAGCCGGACTTCCCGCAGCGCATCTTCGACGCGCGTGGCGCTCACCGTGTGGTAACTGCGCCCTTCGTCAACCCGGTTGAGCGGCTCGGCTATCGTTTTGCAAAAGAAAGGATCGTCATCGAGGATCAAAACACGGCACATGCAGGCCTCTCATACCTGGCAGGGCAGCTCGAGCGCAAAAGTCGTCCCGCTCAAAATGTGGCTGTCCGCCACATAGATTTTGCCCCCTGCAGCTTCCATCAGGCTGCGGGAGATATATAACCCCATCCCGCTGCCTTCCTTGCGGGTGGAATAACCAATCTCGAAGATTTGCTCCCATAGGCGCAGGTGAATCCCCGGCCCATTATCTTCGACCGATATCCGGCACATGATCTGCCCCGACGGTGGGGTAAAGGTTTCGATACGCACCTGTACCCACCCGCCGCTGGTGGGGCGGCATTCGCCGATTTGCTGAACGGCGTTGAGCAGCACGTTGAGTAAAACCTGCTCGATGGCCGAACCTTCACTGCGCACCAACACCAGCGCGTTGGTCGCTGCCAGCTCGATGCTCACCTTCGCCTGGCGGCTGGCATCCTTCAGCAAATAAGCCGTTTCGAGGATCAGCTCATCCACCCGCAGAAGCTGCGGACGGTTGCGGGTGAGGATACGCCCGAACTGCCGCGTCGTGCTGGTCAGCGAGAGCGCCGCTTTTTGCACATCGGCCAGGTAGCCGGAAGCTTCCTGCGCCTTTTGCCTCACGCTCTCGGGCGAAGCGGCCCGCGCAGAGATGTCCTCCAGTGATTTTTCCAGGCTGTCGGCAGAGAAGATCAACGGGTTGAGTTGATGGTTGATCTCATGCACCAGCCCGCGGGTCAGGTGTCCGAGCAGGGCAGTGCGCTGAACGAGAATAGCCTGCTCTTGGAATGCCTGCCGGTCGAGCAGCGCCCCCAGGGCAAGCGCCGCCGATTGAGTGAAAGCAACCGCTTCGGAGGGGATCGCCCGCGTCCGGCTGTCGAGCAGCATCAGGGCGTGCTTCACCGGCGCGCCCGCCGGAACCGGCACGCCCAGGCACGCCGCCAGCCCGTAGAAATCCAGCAGGTAGCGAAACCGGCGGGCATCTTGCTCGGTCAGCCGCTCCACTGCCACCACTTCCCCGTCTTCGGCAGCGTCACGCACCGGGCTGTAGATGACGGACGGCAAAGCATCCTTATTGATCGCGCCGCCTCCGCTGCGCTGCACGATCTCGACCGTTCGCTGGGCAGTGTCCACCGCGAAGAGAAAGGCTGCCTCGAAGCTGGTTTGCGACCGGCAGCGGTCGAGCAGGGCGAGCAGCGCAGCTTGCATAGCCTGTCGTCCCGGCGAGGGCAGATCGAACTGACGCAGGGCAGGCTGAATCGGCTCGCCGGTTAATACCGAAGCCGGAAGCGTTCGATTTTGCAATAGATCCAGCAGATCATCGGGCAGCAGCGGCTTGAGCAGCAGCCCCACACCCGCCGCGCTCAACGTTTCCAGATCGCGGGTGTGCTCGTCGGCGCGCGCCCAGTCGGTGGCGAGGGTGCATTTCACTTGCGGCCAGCGCTGGCGGATCTGGCGGGCCAGGTCGCTCCCCAGGGTATCGGGCAGCCCAAGGTCTACCAGGGCGATGTCGGGGCATTCCCGGTCGAGCCAGGCAAGCGCTTCAGCCCCATTGGCCGCCACAACCACCCGCTGGCCAACTTTGCTCAACCAGGTGGCAACCGCCGTGGATTGAATGGGATCATCCTCGACGATGAGGATGAACTGCCGGGGGAATCCGGATCGCAGGAATTGGTCGAGCGTGATTCTGGGGGATGACCTGCCGGCGAGTGGGGTGGTGGCAGGCCGGGTGGGGCGCGGCTGAACCGGTTGGGGTTCTATTGGCAAGGCAGATGTCGCCAGCCCCAGGCTGATACGGCGGTGCGCCAGGTCTATTTGTTCGATCTTCACCCGCACGTGATCGCCGGGCCAGAATAATTCCAATGGGTTGGGCTGGACCCAATCGGGGAGCTGCGAGGCGTGCAGCAAGCCAGTGACGCCCTCGGTAAGCTGGACGAACACACCGTAGTTCGTCAGGCCGGTGACAACTCCCTGGATCACCTGCCCCTTGCGGTAGCGGCCCGGAACCTGCTCCCAGGGATCGTTGCGCGCCAATCGCAGGCTCAATTCCAGGTGTCCGTCGTCGCCCATTTTCAGGATCACGGCGCGTGATTGCCACCCCGCCGGGAACATCTGCTGCCAGTTTTGACGCTCCTCGGCGCTCCACGAGGTCTCGCGTACCCGGATGACGCCGCTGCGCCCATCTTCGAGCTGAACCAGCAGCCCGAAAGGCAGATGTTTGACGACGGTGAAGGTGACGGAATTGGAAGTGGTCATGCTGGTTTGTAGTTGCGGCTTCAGTCGTGAAGTTCGTAGTAGCGACTTTAGTCGCCGCCCGTTTCCGGACGGCTAATGCCGTCACTACGAACTTCCGGCTCTTCGATTTTTTCAGCGAAATGCACGTCCGGCAGTTCGCTGTCGGGCGGGAAGGGCAGGCAGAGCAGGCCGCGCGCCTCGTAAGCATCGGTCATCTTCCGCACCCGGACAAAACGCGGGTCAATTACTGGCCCGGTAGCAACTTCGGGTTCGAGCCAGATGAGATTGGCCCGCCAGGCGGCGACTTCAGCAGCGTTTGCCGGGCGAGTGATCTGAAATCCCGGTGTGGTCGGCTCGCGATCGTTGCGGTAAGTCATGGCGTAACCGATGTTGCGCGGCAGATATTCCGGCAAACCTTCCGGTGCAACAACCTGCGCCTGGACAATGAAAGGTTTACGCAATTGTTGGAGCAGGTAAGCGTAGTTTTTAGCAGCGAACTCCGCATAGGGTTTGACGTTGGGCAGCGTGGCCTGGCTGGCAATTTTCTCGGCATATTGGGCGATAACCAGCAGGGCGGCTTGTTCCAACTCGTCCAGCACAGTGGGGCGCAGGGTGACATTGTACAGAATGCGCCGGTCTGCGCCTTGCAGGGTGCGCCAGGTTTGCTCGTTGGAGGTGTTGGTATATTTCCACGCTCCGAGCAGGTACATTTTGTCGCTGCCGGTATTGAGCACGTTTTCGTAGCGTTGGATTTCAGCGATGGTGTTGGGCTGGGCGGCGTCTTGCAGGATGCGCCAGCCGGCCAGATTGTAGAAAGATTCCAGCGAGCGGGCGGGAATCAGCTCATAATCGGTGGGGAAGGTCGAATGGATCTCGTGCCAATGATCTGTGGCGGCCTGGCGGACTGCCTCGAGGGTCGCCCCCCAGACTTTGGCGACCAGCACAAGCTGCAGGCGTTCGGCCTGGGGATGATGGATAGCGCGCAGGGCGATGGTGCGCCGCTCGGGCGGCTCGTCGCCCATTTCGGGGACGCCGGAAAAATGGCGGGATTGGATGAACAGCCGCTGGCGTTCGATGGCCTCGTCGAGCAGCGCGCCGAGGTTGAAGCCCCACTTGCGTTTGGCGCGTTGATCCATGGGCCTGACACGAATGAGTGAAGCAAATTGGGCATGCCAGCCATCGCCTGCTGGCTGGCCGAAGGCTGGTTCGAGTGTTTCCCAATTCTCTTGCCGTCCCGGGGTTATTTCCAGCCAACCAATGTCCAATGCGCCTCCTTATTTGTCGTCCCCAATTTCTGTGAAAAGCACCCTGAGCGCAGTCGAAGGGTGCAGCGATCATCAGCGGCATGCTTCGACTGCGCTCAGCACGCCTGTCAGACAAATGAAATAGGCCTATTTATCCAGGCTGCGCAAGTTGACGGCCGGGAGCACATTGGTCGTTGGCGCGCCGCTTTCGTTTGCCGGAAGGGCTTGCAGCATGGCTTTCATCAGACGGGTCATCGCGTCCAGCGAATTATCATCCATGCTGCGCTGCAGGCCGGGCGTCATCTGAAGCTGGGTGAACATGCTTGCGAACTGGCTGATCGTATCGAGGCCTTTGAGGAATTTCTCCTGCTCGAATTTCTGCTCCCGGCTGAGGTTTTCCAACTCGATGGCCTGCCGTCTCATGCGCAGCAAGATGTCCGACACATCGGCTTGCGATTCGGCCTGGGCTTTGCTGACCTGCTGGCTGGCGCGCGCCTCCTGCATAGCCACCTCACCGCGCTGCTGGGTGAGAGAAACTTGCTGCTGGAGCTTTTGTAGCTCGAGCTTGAGTTTTTCGTTTTCCACGAGCAGGGCTTGCTGGTATTTGGTTTGCTCAACATTGGATTCGCGAATTTTATCCAGCCGAAGCGGGTCGCCGCGCCGTTCGAGGACTTTGATGCCGTAAATATGGAAACCATTGAGGGTTGGGCTGGCCCGCAACTGGTTCAGGATAGCTTCGGAGATTTCGGTATCTTCAAGAGGCGTGCCTTCCCGCGCCGGGATCAATTTATCGTGGTTCCTCGATTGAATAAAATTGATCGCCGCGGCGCGGCATTCGTTGATGAGCGCCTGGTAAGGCCGGTTCGTTGTGACGATCTGCAAGGGTGTGCGCACCTGCCAGGTGATGTCGAGCGCCAGGGTTACCTGCCAGGCGTCGAGCGTGTCGGCGCGCACGTCGGGCAGGTAAGTCCGCTGCTGGCGTATATCCACATATTGCAACCCATATGAGCCGGGCGGCAAAGTAAGCAAGCCGCCCGTGCGGAACATGGTTTGCTGCCCATCGGTGTAAGTGACAACCGCAGCAACATTTGGGGGAAGGTTGAGATAAGCGCCGAAAAGGAAGTAAGTTTTCAACGGCGTGATCGGCTTGATCAGCTCGTTATCTGCGAACTGGGCGGGCTTGACCGAACGCTGCCGGCCGAAATATTCTGTGACGAAACCCAAAATTGGGGCGGATTGAGCATTCATTTTTCGCGACCTCCTTGATTCTTACAAGCAAACAAACATACCCCTCATAATGGTATCACAACTCGCTCAACTGCGCGGGAAAGAGGAGAGTCGAAAATTTGATGATTGGGCGAGTTTCGCACGCCCAATCATCAAATTTTCGGATATCCCTCACTATTTTCCCGATTCGCGCCGGGCGACCGGCAGGTAGATTTTCAACCGGGGGATGCTGAGCGCCTGCGCCAGCGCGGCGCGGGTTTCATCGAGATCGGTTGGCACGTGGCTGAACAACGTGCGTGATTGGACGATTTGCGCTACGTAGCCATCGGCGGGATTGGCCTCGCCAATCTGCGGGTCGCCGGACAGGAGCCACAGGTATTCGTAATCTTCCATTCCGTCTCGCAGATTCTCCCACCGGATGGAGGGCACCAACCGGTTGCCGTTCTGCCCGCAGTAATCCAGGTTGGCCCCATCCTTGCGCGGCGGGTAGAAGAAAAAGCCGTCGCCGTTATCCTGCCCGGTCACGTTGGCGTTATCCCAGGGATTTGGATTCCAATCGGTTGCCTGGTAATGCAGCAGACCATCTACCCGCTCGGCCCAGGCCAGCCAGGGGGTGAGACGCGCTTCGAGGCCGGGATGGCTCATCAGGATTGGATTGGGCAGCGGGGGGTCGTCGCCGTACAGGTAGTACCACCACACCTGCTCGCCGTGGTTCGATTGACGGTCGTGGCTCTTCACTGGCTCGTAGTTGCTGATGGTCGGCATCCAGATGTCAATCTTCGCGCCGGGGTAGTTATACATCTCCGGTTCGACTTGCTCGCTGATCAGTTGCCGCAGGTGGGGCGCGGCCGCCTCGGTGAGCGCCGAGATTTGCCCGACGATGGTGTAATCGTCCCAACTCTGCGGCTCGTTGACGATGTGATAATAGGCATTCGTGTAGCCATCCGATACGAGGCAATCGTCCAACGCGGAGAGATACTGCGTCCACTTGGCCTGGTATTCGGTTGAGCCGAGCACACCATCCCGATCTATACCGCAAAACGAGTAGGGCAGGCTGTCTGGCGGGTAATTGTCGCGGGTGGCCAATCCCAAAAAGACAGGAAAGCCGTAGCCGTCGTTGAAGCCTCCCTCGCCGTGGATGTAGCGCCCGCCGATGGTGGCGAAATCCCAATCGCCCCAGGCGTCAGCGTCGAGGTTGCCGTTGCAGTCGTATTCGATCCCGCCGGGGTAGTTCAGCCCGGCGGGCCACGCCACCCCTTTGGGTATCAGCCGGTGATTGATGAAATCCTGCTTGAAAGCCTCCACCAGCTCCCAATAACAATCCCAATCCCCGTAGCCCTGGTAATAATCTTCCACCACACTGCTCCAACTGAAACCCCACTCCGAATCGAGATGGATGGCGCGCGGCAGGCTGAAGTCCCAAACGGTGAGATGGATGGGAATCGTCGCGCCGCCGATAGCGACGGCCCCTGAGTAATTGCCAGGCGCGGCGTTCCAGGGAACCTGGACGGTGAACCACAGGGGCTGGTTCGATCCTGCGGGAAAGCTGACCGTCGCCGGGTTGTCGAGCGGCCAGAGCGGATCAGGCCACAGGCCGAGACGGTCGTAGGAATCGCCGATAGTGGTGATGTTGACGTAATCAACCCGGTGGATGGCGGGGGCGGGGATGACGCTACTCCCGGAGGTGAACGCGCTGGCAGAGACAGCGAGATCCTGAGCCGTGGGGGACCGGACGACGATTTGGAATGGCTCGAATTCCCCGCGGGCGGCTGAAATTTCAAGGGGGGCGCTGTCGGCGGGGGCGGCCATTGTTTGCAGGATTTTCTCGACCGTGGGCGCTGACCAGATTTTCAGGCTCCCCAGGCCCGACGCGCCCTCGACCTGATGATAGTATCCCCCGCTCTCAGGAGTCCCGATTCCGCCGGTGAGGGTCGCCGCGCCGAGCGCGGGATCAACCTCCGGGAGCGGGTGGCCCTCGTGGGTCAACACGTCGAAATAAATGTCATATTCGGTTACGCCTGCCACGGTCTGCCAGCGGATCGCCCCCGAATCCTGATCCACCAGCCGCAGGTTGTCGAACCACAGGGAGAGCACGTCGCCATCGTCATACCAGCCGTTGGGGCCGCTGGCGTCGCCGTCGAGATTGTCTCGGGTGTGGAATTCCACGCGGGTGATGGTGTCGAGGTCGAGCTGAGGCGGCCAGCAGGAATCGAGCGGGTTGAGCGAGACAGAGACGTAATTCCAGCGGTCGAGCGCCAGCGGCGGGCCGCCCTGCGTGACGGATGAGCCGCCGCAGGCGTTGTACAGCTTGAACCAGTACAGGTCGGGAGCCTGGTCGAGCGCCGAGGCGTTGACTTCGGGCCAGATGTCGTACAGCAGGATTTCGTAGGCGCTCCAGTTGGTCAGGGCGGCGGGGTGGTATTCAGCTCCGGGGTAGCCGTACCCCCCGACGGTGTTGGTGATGACGGCGTGAAGCGATGCCGCGCCCTGGGTGAAACGGGTTGGGTCGAGGCGCACGTAGCCGTCATCGTTGATGCCCCAACGTCCGAGGGTTTCGGCATCGGGGAGGAGGGTGGAGTAGGTTTCGGCGTAGGGCAGGCTGCCCTCACCCCCTGCCCCCTCTCCCAATTCTGGGAGAGGGGATGCGACGACGCGAATCGAGCGCAGGTCGAGCAGGGCGTGGTTCAGGCCGAGGCTGGCAAAGACGTTGGTGAAATTGATGGATGCCTGAACGATGCCGCTTCCGCTGGCTGTCACGCGGATTCGATAGGGCCAGCCAGCGTCCCACCAATCGCTGGCGGCAGGCGATATTGGCTTTGCAGCGGCAGAAATTTGTTGGCCGGAGATGATGCGCGGCTGGCTGAATAGAAGTGTGAACGACAACAGGATGGCGATCGTCCGTTTCATCGAGAAACCCTCCGTCTGGCCGAATGGTTTTGTGACCGGGAATTAAGTTGAACGCTGGGTTGTGTGGATGAAGGCTGATTGTGGGATGCCTTTGCATTATAACGCCAGCGTATCCGGCTCGCTATCGGACAGAGGTCAGGGGATAGGGGATAAGGATGAGTGTCACGCACTAAAGTAGGCAGACGATTCCAACCCAAAGCAGGGTGACAGGTGTCGCGGGTTACGGTTTAATAAAAAGAGAAATCAATGTCAAGCGGTTCACACCCATATCTGGGGCGGCGGACGCCGGTTGCGCGCAACCGCGTCGTCCACCGCAAGTGTCACGGCAAATTCCAGAAACCCCAAAACCCCAAAGACTTGTCAGGAGAAATTGGAATGAAGAGACAATTCATTTTTGCACTTAGCTTGCTTGTGCTTGCTTCACTGGCTTGTGGGCTGCCGGCAGCCAAGAGTGTCACGACCCCCGAACCGGTGCAAGAGCGTGACCCGATAGGCACCGTCCAGGCTCTGCAGGCCACGGTTGCCTCGATGGGTACGCCGGCCGCGCCCGGAGGAGGGGCAGAGCCAGGCGCTCGCTTGACTGCGATGGCAACATTGGTGAGCGTCATTGGCGACGTGAGCGCCACGCAGGCCGCGATTGCGACAACTGTGGTCGGAGGCGCAACAGGCGGCGGCATGGAGGTCGCGCCGACTGACGTACTGCCGCTGCCTGCCTACACACCGTCGCCCGACACCCATGCCATCGGTGAGCGGGTAGATTATGGCGAAATTACCTGGATCGTGCTGGGCTGGAACGTGGTTCAGGATCCGTTTATGCCTAAAACGCTTGTTGTTGATCTGCTCACGATCAATCGTAGCAGCAGTCCGGTTTATATTGCCAATTCCTTCACGTCAAAAGACGTTCAGGGGCAGGATAGCTACGCCGCCGGCGCGGAGAATTTGTCGGCGGGCGAGCGTGCCCGTGTCTCAATGCAGTTTTTCATCGAGGGGCAGCCATCGCTGCTCGTCCTGAACCCGGATGATTATTATGGCTATCCAGCCAGCCGCATCATCTGGGATCTTGGCCCCAACCCGGCGGCGGTCGCCGCGCCAGCCCCGCTCGAGGGCGAGCGCCAGCCGGTGATTTATAAAGTAGGCGATGTGGTCCAGCTTGGCAGCCTGACTATCCAGGCCACCGGCGTCACTTTCCCGCCTCCCGACAGCCTGTCATCTCTGGGATGCAAGTATGTCGCCATTGACCTCGTATTCCAGAATCAAGGCACACAGGATGTGGAAATCAATTCGGATTATGCAATCTGGTTGAAAGACGCCGATGGTTTTTACTATGGGTCTTATTTTTCAATGCCCAATTCGACTATCTTTCCGGGCGGCCAGATGGTGACGCAGGCCAAGATCGAAGCGCCGGTCAACGCCCGCGGGCTGATGTTGGTTTTCGATGGGGGCTATATGGGGCTGGATAAAATCTTCATTGCGCTGGAATAATCGAGGTGACCTCACAGGTTTTCAAAACCTGTGAGGTCTTGGTTCACCACTCGGTCAAAATAGCAGCGAGCAGGGCGGTGCGCTCGGGCAGGCTGGCAATGGTGACATATTCTTGCTCGGCGTGTGCGCCTTCACCGGCTGGCCCCAGCCCATCCAGCACCGGGATGCCCAGCGGCGCGACGAAGTTAGCGTCGGAGGCGCCGCCGGTGCTGCCCTCGGTCAGCGATAAACCAATTTTTTGTCCGATGGCCTGCACTCGCTGGAAAGTCTCTGCCATCTGTGGGTCGCGCGGCATCGGAGGGCGGTTCAAGCTGAGAGATGCGGCGACGCGGGCGCCTTTGAGCACCGGTTGGAGTTGATCGGTCCAGGTGCGCAAGCGATCGGCCTCGGCAGGATCCATGATGCGCACGTCTGCCAGCGCCCAGGCCCGGTCGGGGATGACGTTGCTGCGGGTGCCGCCTCTTACATGCCCGATGCTGACTGTCGTCCCCCGGTCGTAATCGGTCAGGCGTTGAACAGCCAGGATGTGGTGGGATAATTCCTCGATGGCATTGACCCCTCGGGCGTGATCGCCTCCCGCATGGGCCGCGACCCCGTAGGCGGTGATCTCGATATCCCCGGTGCCTTTACGGGCGGTCTTCACTGCGCCATCGGGGAGCGCTGGTTCTAGGCAGAGCACCAACGTGGATTCAGTCGCCAGGCTCTCGATCAATGCCCGCGAATGCTGGCTGCCTATTTCTTCATCGGAAGTACAAAGGAATGTGATTGGGCGTGGGGGCCAATCGTTGGAATCTTTCAAAACGGTGAGCGCTGTCAAAGCAATGGCGATGCCAGCTTTCATATCCAGCGCGCCGGGGCCGTAAAACCGCCCATTTTCGATGCGCACCGGGCGCTGCGCCAGGGTACCGAGATTGAATACGGTATCCATGTGACACAAGATCAGGATGCCATTCTCCTCGGAATTGTTGGCCCAACGTCCGACGATATTATTTCCGGCATCGGCGTGAGTTTCAACAGTTACCACTGCGCCCAACCTGCCCATCTCCTGGGCGATCATCGTTCCCAGGCGGTCAACTGCGCTTTTATCGGTGGAGGGGGATTCGACCTCGACCAGCTTTGTGAGCAGCGCCAGCAGATGAGGGGTTTTAGATTGGAATTGGTCAATTGGGATCATGGTGTCATGCCTTTCAGGTGAAAGATTTCACCTTGTTGTAAGCCGCTTGTGGCCTGGCGGAAAATCGTTCTAAGGCACAATCGTCGTTTTGGGTGTGTTTCACTTCAGTTGAGCCGCGTCGCTTTTTCTCTAAGGAAGCAAGGAAGGTAGGAAAAGATGTTCGCGGCACTTGTACCTTCTTTGTTTTCTGACTTTCCAAGCGGATATTTTTTACTCCAACTCGATGACCTGTGATCTTGTCGTTTTAGTGAGGTATTTTACTGAATTCGTTGGAATCCGACGCGTTTTATAAATCTCTGGTCGAAGATGGCCTAAAAGTTGGGAATTCATACTTGACACGCCAGAAAATCTCATGTATTATATCTGTGGGAGCGCTCCCAATCGCGAGCAATCCTTGTGCAAAATGGAATAAAAACAAAGCAAAACGGGCATTTATTGTCCTTTTTTATACGATTATATGAGAGCGCTCCCAAATTCCGGCAACGATGAAACTCGAAGAAATCGCTAAACTCAGTGGTGTTTCACGCTCGACCGTCTCTCGGGTTATCAATCGTGATGCCCGCGTTAGCCCGCTTACCCGTGAGCGGGTGCAAGAAATCATTCAGCGACTCAATTACCAGCCTAACGCTGTGGCGCGCAGCCTGGCAGGGGGGCGCACCCACGTCCTCGGTCTTGTTATCCCGATGGGGGTCAGCCGCCTGTTTTCCGATCCGTATTTCCCCTTGTTGATCCAGGGCGTTTCATCGGCCTGCAATGCGCACGACCACTCGGTCATGCTGTGGGTCGCCGATCCCGATTACGAACGGCGCACCGTTCGCCAGGTATTGAATAATAAATTCATTGATGGGGTGGTGTTGGCTTCTTCGCTCCTGGACGATCCGCTTCTCGAAGCATTGACCGATGCGGATATGCCGTTCATTTTGATTGGGCGGCATCCATCGAAACTCCAGGTCAGTTACGTTGACGTAGATAATCAAAACAGCGCGCGCGAGATCGTCGCTCATCTGCTTCGATTAGGTTATCGCAGGATTGCGACAATTACCGGCCCACACAACATGATTGCGGGGATTGACCGCCTGGAAGGGTATCGCGCAGCATTGCGGCAGTGGGGCCTGCCGGCAGACCCAGATTTGATCGTAGAGGGCGATTTCACCGAAGACGGCGGTTATGCCGCCATGCAGCGCCTGATTTCTCGGCAGCCAGAAGCTGTATTCGCCGCCAGCGATGCGATGGCGGTTGGCGCGTTGCGTATGATCCGCGATGCCGGTTTGCGTGTTCCTCAAGATATCGCCGCTGTCAGTTTCGACGATATGCCTTTCGCAGCACGCACCGAACCACCGTTGACGACAATCCGCCAACCCATCGCGCGAGCCGGCGCGGTGGCTGCTGAGACATTGATAGATATGATGGAGCACCCCGATCCATCGCCACGTCGTGTTATTTTACCAACTGAATTAGTAATCCGAGCCTCATGCGGCTCGGCAAACCGTTGAGGAGGTGTTTCCGAAGGAGAAAAACCGCCCAGAGCAGTTATTTTACAGCCGCGTGGGAGCGCTCCCACAAAAACCGTTCAACTAACACTTTCTAGAAGGAGAAGCAAAATGAAACGCTATTTGATGGTTATTTTGAGCCTGGTGGTCGTCTTCAGTATGGTCTTGACCGCATGTGGCAAGCCCACCGAGGAACCCACCGAAGTCGTTCAGCCGACCGCTGTGCCGACGGCTGAGACAAAACCCACCACGCCCCCGGCGGGTGGTGTCGAATTGAAGATGTGGATCATGCCGAACGGCTCAGATCCGCAGGGCATGATTGACGCCGAATTGGCTGCATTCATGGAACTGAATCCCGACATCAAAGTCACTGCTGAGGTGGTTGGCTGGGGCGATGCCTATGGCAAGATCCAGACCGCTTCCCAGGGTGGTGAAGGCCCCTGCGTGTCACAGTTTGGCACGACCTGGGTGCCGACCTTTGCTGCGATGGGCGGGTTGCGCTTCTTCACGGCAGAGGAAGTTGCTGCAGTGGGCGGCGCAGAGACCTTCGTGAAGGCGTCGTGGGAATCGAGCGTCTTCGAGGGCAATGTTGCGACGATCCCGTGGTTTGCGGATGTTCGTGCAATTGGTTACCGCAAGGATATTCTCGAACAGGCTGGATTGACAGAAGCCGAAGCCTTCAAGGATCTGGACTCGATGGTTGCAGCGATGGGCAAGATCCGCGACTTGAACCTGACTGACGCGGAAGGCAGCCCGATCGCAGCGTTCGTTCACCCCGGAAAGAACGACTGGAACGTGTGGCAGAATGCTTCGATGTGGATCTGGGCTTTCGGCGGCGATCTGCTGACTTCCGATGGCAGCGCGGCTGCATTTGCCTCCAGCGATTCAGTTGATGCTATGGCAATGTACACCTCGCTATTCGCCAATGGATTGACCCCTGAGAACACGCTGGAGTTGAACTCGGCTTCGGCAGAGGGTGAATTCAATGGTGGTCGTGCAGCGATGGTCTTCGCTGGCCCGTGGGAAATTGCGAACTCCCGCGCCACAGGTGATGCCGCCTGGCCTGCGGTTGTCTCCGAGAACTTCAGCGTCGCCGAAATGCCGGCTGGCCCTGGTGGGCAATACACCTTCGTCGGTGGCTCCAACCTCGGTATCTTCAAAACCTGCCAATACCCGGATGCTGCGGTAAAACTGGTCCAATACCTGGCTGGCAAGGAATCGCAGGTTCGCTACTCAACTGCCGTTTCTATGCTGCCCGCTTCGAATGACGGCCAGAAGGATCCCTACTTCGCTGATGATCCTCTGTTCCAGGTCTTCATCTCCGCTGCGGCCAAGGGCAAGACCCCCATGCCGATTGCTCAGTGGGGCGCTGTCGAGAACACCCTCCAGACCGCTATCCAGGGCATTTGGGAAGAAGTAGCTGCCGCTGGCGTCGGGACCGAACTGGGTAAAGATGTTATCCAGACCAAGCTGCTCGAAGCAGCCACCAGCGTCAACGATGTGTTGGGCGCTCCGGCTCCGACTGCCGAGCCTCCCAAGACACTCGAAGCTGCTGAATTCACCATGTGGATCATGCCGAACGGCTCAGATCCTCAGGGCATGATTGACGTAGAAATTGCGGAGTTCGAAAAACTTCATCCTGAGATCAAAATCACCGCTGAGGTGGTTGGCTGGGGCGATGCCTATGGCAAGATCCAGACCGCTTCCCAGGGTGGTGAAGGCCCCTGCGTGTCGCAGCTCGGCACGACCTGGGTGCCGACGTTTGCAGCGATGGGCGGGTTGCGCTTCTACACTGCTGAAGAAGTTGCAGCGGTGGGTGGTGCGGAAAACTTTGTGAACGCCTCGTGGGAATCGAGTGTCTTTGAGGGCAACGTAGCGACGATCCCGTGGTTTGCGGATGTGCGTGCGATTGGGTACCGCAAGGATATTCTCGAGCAGGCAGGGCTGACGGAAGCGGAAGCCTTCAAGGATGTGGACTCGTTTGTAGCGGCGATGGGCAAGATTCGTGATTTGAATCTGACGGATGCAGAAGGCAGCCCGATCGCAGCGTTCGTTCACCCCGGAAAGAATGACTGGAACGTGTGGCAGAATGCTTCGATGTGGATCTGGGCTTTCGGCGGCGATCTGCTGACTTCCGATGGCAGCGCGGCTGCATTTGCCTCCAGCGATTCAGTTGATGCTATGGCAATGTACACCTCGCTATTCGCCAATGGATTGACCCCTGAGAACACGCTGGAGTTGAACTCGGCTTCGGCAGAGGGTGAATTCAACGGTGGTCGTGCGGCGATGATTTTTGCTGGCCCTTGGGAAATTGCGAACTCGCGTGCCACGGGTGATGCAGCCTGGCCTGCGGTTGTCTCCGAGAACTTCGGTGTCGCCGAAATGCCGGCTGGCCCTGGTGGGCAGTACACCTTCGTCGGTGGCTCCAACCTCGGTATCTTCAATACCTGCCAGTATCCAGACCAGGCTTTCGAGTTTGTGAAGTTCCTGGCTGGCAAGGAATCGCAGGTTCGCTACTCAACTGCCGTTTCCATGCTGCCCGCTTCGAATGATGGCCAGAAGGATCCTTACTTCGCTGATGATCCTTTGTTCCAGGTCTTCATCTCCGCTGCGGCCAAGGGCAAAACCCCCATGCCGATTGCTCAGTGGGGCGCTGTCGAGAACACCCTGCAGACCGCCATCCAGAGCATCTGGGAAGATGTAGCCGCCGCTGGTCTCGGTACCCCGATCACCGCGGAAGCAATCAAAGCCAAGCTCGACGAGGCTGCTGCGGCAGTCAATGAGCTGCTCAAATAGTTTCATGTGACTCTACGGAGGCAGGCAAGAACGATTACGAATCTACTTGTCTGCCTCCTCAATCGGATTTATGATTACAGGGCAGGGGTTCATACTGAAATCAGGTAGCCCCTGCCCAGTTCGTTTGATCGAAAAAGGAGCAGCCCATGGATAGCAGACTGATGTCCTTGACCAAGACCTTACAGCAGAGTATGAAACCGAAAGCCCCCCGGGAAAGACGCAGAAACATCTTCCGGCGAATTTTCCAGCACCGCATGGCCTACGTTTTCATCCTCCCGGCGGTGCTCGCCATGCTGTTGATCCACATCATCCCGACCGTGCAGGCGTTGTATATGTCACTGCTCGATCTCAACGTGCGCACCCTGTTGCAATACCTGCGTGCGCCGTTTGTGGGCTTCGCTCACTACGAGAAGATCATCGGCGGGATCGTTTTGGGCACCGGAGACGCCAACATCAAAGGCCTGTTTCAGGCGCTGATCAACTCGTTTTGGTTCTGCCTCTGGCTACAAATTGGCACATTGGGGATCGGTTTGATCCTGGCGCTGCTGCTCAACCGTAAATTCTGGGGGCGCGGCCTGGCCCGCACGCTGGTGCTGCTCCCGTGGGTCGTGCCAACCTTTGTCGTCGGCATTGTCTTCCAGTTCATCTGGCTCCAGCGGGGAGGTCTGGCCAACCGCTTCTACCTGGACTTTATGACGATGGTCCCGGATGGTTTTCAGACTTTTCTGCATACCATCCTGACTTGGCTGTTGACTGGCATGGATAAGATATTTTGGTTTTGGGAATTCAATCCCAAGACCATTGCCTGGCTGCTCAACCCCAAACCAATTTCCTGGCTCATCGGTCCTAACGCCCGTACGGCCCTGATCATTGCCGGCATGTGGAGCGGTTTACCATTCCCTACGGTGATGCTGCTCGCCAACTTGCAGGTGATCCCCCAGGATTTATACGAGGCCGCTTCTGTGGACGGGGCCAATGGTTGGCAGAGATTCCGCTACATCACTTTACCTTATCTCAAGCCAATTATGGTCATTACCACCATGTT
Source organism: Candidatus Aquidulcis sp. (assembly GCA_020723385.1). Classification (GTDB taxonomy): domain Bacteria; phylum Chloroflexota; class Anaerolineae; order Anaerolineales; family UBA4823; genus DYIZ01. The sequence continues at coordinate 26,391 of DYIZ01000013.1, read as the reverse complement.
CGGCATCATATATAACTTCTTCGGATTTGGCCCCTACAACATCGCGACCTCCATGTTCAATACTGCCCTCGATCTGGGCAAGCACGTCAACCTGCTGCTGATCGTCATCGTCCGCCAGACATTCAACAACCAGTTGTATGGGTATGGCGCAGCCGCATCGGTTTTGATGACACTGATCGCGCTGGTGGCGATTGGCCTGTTTTATTGGTTATTCCGTTCGAGTATGATCAGCGAGTGAGCCTGGAAGGAGACCTGTCATGGCTACTGTACAAACCTCTATGCCCCTTAAGCCCACCCGATACCCCTCCATTCGGGCTGCAAAAATTCGTTCGGTCATCGTCAACCGGCTGCTCGATCTTTTGCTGTGGGTGATCGTGTTCATCATCTTGATCCCCATTTTCTACATAATATTGGCCTCGTTCAAAGGGCGCGGTGAGATTACCAATCCTACCGCCCCGGTCATTCCGGAGGTCTGGAATTTCAAGAATTACCCCGAAATGTGGCGGCAAATCAAGTTTGGGCCGCTGTTCGTCAACAGTATCATCGTTGTTGGCTCGACGACTCTCGTCGCCACATTCTTCGCTGCCTTGGCCGGTTACGCCCTGGCGCGCTTTCGCTTTCCCGGTGCCGACGCATACAGCCTGGCGGTGTTGGGCACGCAGATTATCCCCGGCTCGCTGTTTTTCATCCCGCTCTATCTGACATTTCTGTGGATCAAGAATACCTTCGGCATACCCATGGTTGGCTCGAATTTTGGGGTGATATGCCTGTACGTGGGATTCTTCACCCCCATCTCGATCTGGATTCTGCGCGGCTTCTTCGCCAACCTGCCGCCTGACCTGGAAGAGCAGGCCATGGTGGATGGGGCGACGCGCTTCACCGCATTTTGGCGCATTTCGCTACCCTTAGCCGGGCCGGGCATCGCTTCTACTGCCATTTACATTTTCATGACCGCCTGGAACGAGCTGTTCTTTGGCTATACCCTGGGAGTGAAAACCGTCCCGGTGGGCATCCGCCAGTTTGTTTTTGGCGCATCGGGAACGCAGTTGCGCTATGATCTCATGGCGGCTGCATCGGTGGTGATCACGATCCCGATTGCGGTCATGTTCCTCCTTCTGCAAAAGCAATTCATCAGCGGCCTGACGGCTGGCGCGGTGAAGTAAAACCAGACATGGTATGGACAGGATGAATCTCCGTCGGATTGCCGCGCCAATTCTGAATACCCTGTTTGCCCTGTTTGTGTTGACTGCCTGCGGCGGGCCGGGGCCGGTCGGGACTCCAACTCCGGAAGTCTCGCTGCTCCCGTTGGAGACCGCCACCCCCGCGGTTACCGCCACCCCCATGCTCCCCAGCCTGCCATCCCCCACGCCGAAGCCGACCGCTGTTCCCGGCGCACTCTTCGTTGACGCCGCGCTCGCTCTCGGGCCGATCAATCCCCTGGTTTATGGCACCAATACCGGCCCGTGGCAGGACCTCACCAAGAGCATGATGCCGTACATCGAATCGGCGGGATTCACTTTCCTGCGTTTCCCCGGCGGCAACTGGGGTGACGAGTATGTGCTGGCCGAAGCCCGGCTGGATGAGTACATTGCCCTGTGCCGCCAGCTCGGCGCTGAACCGATGGTGAATGTCAAGCTGTTCAAAGCCAAGCCTGAAAGCGCCGCGTACTGGGTCGAATATGCCAATGTGACCAAAGGCTACGGCATCAAATATTGGGGGATCGGCAACGAACCCAGCCTGTATGCTACCAACCGCAAGCTCGAAGGCTACGACACCGTTACGTACAACCAACAGTGGCGCGAGTTTGCCCTGGCAATGGAAGCGGTTGACCCGACGATTGTGCTGGTTGGCCCGGAGATGCACCAATTCACCGGGCGGCCCTTTGAAGACCCGACCGACGCGCATAACAAAGATTGGCTGCGCGAATTCCTGGTCGCCAACGGCGATTTGGTGGATGTTGTTGCCATTCATCGTTATCCCTTCGGGACCTATGACCCCTCTCCAAACGAGCTGCTGCGTTCCTCCGCCGAATGGGATACGATCATCCCCAACCTGCGGGCGTTGATTCGTGAGACCACCGGGCGTGATCTGCCCATCGCCGTCACCGAAGTCAACTCGAATTGGGCGACCCGCGCCGGCAAAGAAGGCACCCCCGACTCGTTTGCCAACGCCATCTGGTGGGCAGACGTTCTTGGACGGCTGATCGCCCAGCGGGTGGATATTGTCGCTCAGTTTGGACTGGCGGGCGGGGGCGGGGCGGGGTTGATGGCGACGCGCGGCCCGCGTCCGTCCTATTACGTTTACCCGCTTTACAAGCAGTTTGGCTCCGAGCTGGTTTACGCCTCTTCCGACGATGAAGCTGTTCGCATCTACGCTGCGCGCCGTGAAGACGGCGCGCTGACGCTGATGATCGTCAACCTGGGCGATGAAGACGCCAAAAAACCACTGGTTCTCGCCAATTTCACCGCCTCCGGCCCCGCAGAGACCTGGCGGCTCGACGCAGAGCATAACGCCGAGTTGATTGATCCAACCCCGCTCGACGCCCCGCTGAATCTGCCTGCGCTGTCGGTGACTTTGCTCGTGATCGGTCCTTGAAAATTAAGGCTCTCCCGTTACCAACGGGAGGAATCTCCAGATTTGGGGTGTGTGGGCGTGCGTAGCACGCCCACACACCCCAAATCTGGGACATTTCCCGCCGAAGGCGGGAGAGCCAAAACCTCTTTTGGATGATTATTTATGCAATACGGCTACTTCGACGACACCCACCGCGAATACGTCATTACCCGGCCCGACACGCCGCTGCCCTGGATCAATTACCTGGGCAGCGAAGATTATTTTGGCCTCATCTCCAACACGGCAGGCGGCTACAGTTTCTATCGCGACGCCCGCCTGCGCCGCCTGACCCGCTATCGTTACAACAACGCATCGGTGGATACGGGGGGACGGTATATCTACCTTCGGGATGATGGTACAGACGTTCAACCGGAACGGGGTAGAGACGTTCCGCCGGAACGTCTGTACTGGTCCCCCTCCTGGCAGCCCACGCAGGCTGATCTCCAGGGTTACACCTGCCGCCATGGAATGGGTTACACCATCATCGGTTCGACCTATACCGGTATCGAGGCGCAGACCCGTTATTTCGTCCCGCTCGGGGCGACGCTCGAAATCTGGCAGCTTACGATCACCAATCACCGCACCGCGCCCGCTGATTTATCTGTTTTCGGCAGCGTCGAATTCTGCTTGTGGGATGCCTGGGACGACGCCACCAACTTCCAGCGCAATTTTTCCACTGGCGAGGTGGAGATAGAATCTTTCCCCTCTCCTCTCGGGAGAGCGCTGGCAAAGAATAATGGGGCTGGAGGTGAGGGCAAAGTCATCTACCATAAAACTGAATACCGCGAGCGGCGCGACCATTTTTCCTATTTCGCCTGCTCCGCGCCGGTTGCGGGGTTCGACACGCAGCGCGAAGCTTTCCTCGGCCCGTACCGCGGGTGGGATCGCCCGCGGGCGGTGGAACGCGGCCAATGCGAAAACTCCGTCGCCCACGGTTGGTCGCCGGTGGGGGTGTTGCAAACCCGGTTGACCCTCCAGCCTGGGGAATCCCGGCAGATCATCTTCATCCTCGGTTACCACGAGAATTCCCCGGATGATAAGTTCGATCCACCCGCTTCGCAGATAATCAATAAGCGCACGGTCAAGCCTATCCTTTCCCATTATCTCAATCCGGCCAATGTCGAGACGGCATTCGAGGATTTGCGCGCCCATTGGGATGACCTGTTGACCCGCTTCCAGGTGGAGACGCCCGATCCCCACACCAACCGTATGGTCAACATCTGGAACGCCTACCAGTGCATGATCACGTTCAATATGTCCCGCTCGGCCTCGTACTTCGAGAGCGGCATCGGACGCGGCATGGGCTTCCGCGACTCCGCCCAGGATTTGCTCGGCTTCGTTCACATGATTCCCGACCGGGCACGCCAGCGCATCCTTGATATTGCTGCCACCCAGCTTCCCACCGGCGGCGCTTATCACCAATATCAGCCGCTCACCAAACGCGGCAATAACGATGTCGGCTCGAATTTCAACGATGACCCGCTCTGGCTGATCCTGGCTGTCGCCTCGTACATCAAAGAGACCGGCGATTGGGCTATATTGGACGAGCCGGCGACTTACGATAACCAGCCCGGCTCCGAACAACCGCTTCTCGACCACTTGCAGCGCAGCCTCCAGTACACCCTCGACCGCCTCGGCCCGCATGGCCTGCCACTCATCGGCCGCGCCGATTGGAATGACTGTCTCAACCTCAACGCATTTTCGGCTACCCCTGGTCAATCTTTCCAGACCACCACCAACAAGGATGGCAAAGTCGCCGAGTCAGTGTTCATTGGCGGGCTGTTCGTGCTGGCATGCAAGGAAATGGCAGTGATCGTTGAAAGTTGCAGGTCGAAGGTTGAAAGTAGCCCCTCAACATTCAACTTTCAACCTTCAACAGAGTATAAAACCCTCGCAGTGCGCATGGCAGATGTTGTTTTACAGCACGGCTGGGACGGCGACTGGTTCCGCCGGGCGTACGATGATTTTGGGAATCCGGTGGGATCGCGCCAGTGCGCCGAGGGGCAGATTTTCGTCGAGCCGCAAGGCATTTGCGTGATGGCGGGCATCGGAGCCGATGAGGGGAAGACCACCCGGGCGTTGGCTTCCGTCCGGGAGCGCCTCGCCACAGCGCACGGCATCGTGGTACAACAGCCCGCGTTCTCTCGATACTACCTGCACCTGGGCGAGATTTCCTCGTACCCGCCGGGCTACAAAGAAAACGCCGGGATATTCTGCCACACCAACCCCTGGATCATGATCGCCGAGGCCGCCTCTGGCAACGGCGACCAGGCGCATGATTATTACCTGCGCATCAACCCCTCGGCGCGGGAGCCGATCAGCGAAATCCACCGCTGCGAGCCGTATGTCTACGCTCAGATGATCGCCGGGCGCGACGCGCCCACCCACGGCGAGGCGAAAAACTCCTGGCTGACCGGCACTGCCGCCTGGAATTTTGTCGCCATCAGCCAATGGATTTTGGGCATCCGCCCAACTTACGACGGCTTGCAGGTTGATCCTGTGATCCCGCACGGCTGGCATGGCTTTACCGCGGTGCGCCGTTTCCGCGGGGTGACGTATCTCATCCGGGTGGAGCATCTCCCTTCGCCCAATGGAAGATGGGGCAGTCATGAACGCTGCGCCTCCATAACCGTTGACGGGCAGCCTATCACGGGCAATATCATTCCGCTGCCACCCGATGGTGTGAAAGAAGTGTCGGTGAAAGTCGTTTTGTCCTGAGTTATCGAGGTCAACCATGCGCCGTGTTCTGTTCTTCCTGACCATTGTCATTTTTCTGCTCACATCATGTGGGGGAACACCCACACCGCTTGCCACACCAGCCGTTCCTTCCAGCACGGCTGCCAGCGCGCCCGCCTCGACGCCTGAATCACAGCCGGCGCTTTACACCGACCCCAGCCAGCCCATCGAAACCCGCGTCCAGGATTTGCTCTCGCGCATGACGCTCGAAGAGAAGATCGGGCAGATGACCCAGGTCGAGAAAAACAGTATTCAACCTGCCGATGTGACCAAATACTTCATCGGCTCGGTGTTGAGCGGTGGGGGCGGCTCGCCCGATGGGAACAACACAGTCGCTGGCTGGTACGGGATGGTCAATGGCTACCAGCAGGCGGCGCTCCAAACCCGGCTGGGCATTCCGATGATCTACGGGGTGGATGCGGTTCATGGACACGGCAACCTCAAGGGCGCGACGATTTTCTCGCAGCAGATTGGCCTGGGAGCCGCGCACAACCCCGAGCTGGTCGAAGCCATCGGCCGCGCCACCGCCGAGGAGATGCTCGCTACCGGCGTTCCCTGGAATTTTGCGCCGGTGGTCGCTGTGCCGCAGGATATTCGTTGGGGGCGGACTTACGAGAGTTACGCCGAAAATACGGAATTGGTGACAACCTTGAGCGTCGCCTACCTCAAGGGGATGCAAACTCCCACAGGGGTCACCACCCCTGGTCAATCTTTGTTCGCTCTCGCCACCCCCAAGCACTTCCTCGGCGACGGCGGCACCGCCTGGGGAACGTCCATCCAAAATATCTTCGACCATCCCTATCAGCTCGATCAGGGCGACATGCAGGTGGACGAGGCCGCTGTTCGGGCGTTGTACCTGCCGCCTTACAAAGCCGCGGTTGACGCCGGGGCGATGAGCATCATGGTCTCGTTCAGCAGTTGGAACGGGACGAAGATGCACGCCCAAAAGTACCTGCTGACCGATGTCCTGAAAGGTGAGCTGGGTTTCGATGGCTTTCTGGTTTCCGATTGGCAGGCCATTGACCAGATTTCCAGCAATTACAAGACCGCTGTGGTAACCTCGATCAACGCCGGGCTGGATATGGTCATGGTTCCTTACGATTATGTGACCTTTATCAAAACTTTGAAGCAGGCAGTGGATAAGGGCGATGTGCCCATAGCGCGTATTGACGACGCCGTGCGGCGCATCCTGACGGCAAAATTCGCCCTCGGGCTTTTCGAAAACCCTATGCCGGACCCGGCCTGGCAGGCGACGGTTCGCTCGGATGAGCATCTTGCCCTGGCGCGGGATGCGGTGCGCCAGTCGCTGGTGCTGCTGAAAAACGAGGGCGGCGTGCTGCCCCTGGCGAAGGATACTCCGCTGATCTACGTGGCAGGCGCGGCCGCCGATGACATTGGCCGCCAGTGCGGCGGCTGGACGATTGATTGGCAGGGCAAGGAAGGCGCGATTACCCCTGGAACGACGATTTTAGAGGGTATCGAAGCCGCGGTCTCCGCTGCTGCAAAGGTCGAATACAAGAAATTAGGCCAGTTCGAGGGTATGGCGGATATTGGCATCGCCGTGATCGGTGAAAAACCCTACACCGAGGGTGTGGGCGACGAGGCCACCCTGGCGCTCTCGGCTACCGATGTGAACACGCTCAACAACCTTCGCCCGCATGTCGCCCGGCTGATCGTGGTGATCGTTTCGGGACGCCCCCTGGTGTTGACCGATCAGCTCCTGCAGATGGATGCGCTGGTAGCAGCCTGGCTGCCCGGCACGGAGGGGCAGGGTGTGGCGGATGTGCTCTTCGGCGATTTCGCATTCACCGGCAAGCTGCCCTATTCCTGGCCGCGCGCCGACAGCCAGCTTCCTTTCGATTTTGCTACCCTGCCCACTGATGGCTGCGACGCGCCGCTGTTTCCGTATGGGTACGGCCTCGACGCGAAAGACGCCTCGCCGGTTATTCTGGATTGTGCGAATGATTAGGGAACTATTCTCTTCCCTTGAAAGGTGGCTTTGTCATTCCGAGGAGCACTTTTCGCGACGAGGAATCCCTGATACGACAGGGTTTTCCTGCCTGTGTCAGCAAAACCTGGCAATTGATTCAGGGATTCCTCGCCGAAGAACGGCTCGGAATGACAGTTCCGGTTCTGGCGTTCGATCACACCTTCCTTGTCTGTTTATTCTGCTCTTTTTTGTAGCCGCCTGCGGATCGCCGCAATCCCCGGTGGTTTCGCCCACAGTGATGGCCACCCCGACTCTTATGCCCACCCCCACTTCCCCTTCTGATTTTGCGCCGCTCCCCGCGGATGCCCGCACCCTGCTTCCAGAGCCGGGGCGGGTATTGAATGGCATCTTTGTGCCGCAAGGCTCGAATTTTCTCGCCTCGGCTGAGAAGCTGGAAACTTTTGGGGAAACGGTCGGCAAGATGCCGGTGCTGCAACTGGTTTTCTACGATTGGGGCATCGGCTGGAGCAACATCCAGCGGCAGCTCGATATCAGCGATGGTCTGGGTATTACACTGATGGTCGGCTGGGAGCCGCGCATCTTCACCCAAAAAACCGTGCTGCAAGCCGTGATTGACGGCGACGAAGACTCCACCATCCGCAACTTCGCCGAGGGGGCGAAAGCCTACGGCAAACCCATTTTCCTGCGCTGGGGCCATGAGATGAACGGCAACTGGTATCCCTGGTCGGGCGACGACAACGGCGATGATCCACAGCAGTACGTCAAAGCTTGGCGGCATCTCCATGAGGTGATGGTGAAAGAGATTGGGGCCGCCAATATCGTTTGGGTGTGGTGTCCCAATGCGTATTCTGTTCCCAACGAGACCTGGAATGCCCTCGAAGCCTACTATCCCGGCGACGAGTACGTGGATTGGGTGGCTGTGGATTTCTATGGGCTGATGAAAGGCTGGGGGCGCACCGACCCCGGCCCGGCGCTGGATCAGGTTTACAAGCTGTTCGGCGACCGCAAACCGGTGATGATCGGCGAATCCGCTGCCGCCGACCCGGCGCATTCCGACCCGGCTTACGGCATGACCAAACCGGAGTGGATCAACGCCTGGTTCGACGCCATCGAAACCCGGGTCAACGTTCGCGCCGCAGTGTGGTTTAATATCAACAAGGAAGCCGACTGGCGGGTTGATTCTGACCCCGACTCGCTGGCAGTTTATCAATCCCGGCTGGCGAGCGAGCGATATCTGAACCCATGACAACGAAACCACACTATCTGAAAATCATACGTCTCTGGCTGGCCTGGGCGATCATTCTGGTTGCGTACCAGGCCATTGTCCAGGCGCGCTTTTCCCTCGAACGGCCCGACACCGTGTTGAACTGGACCGCCAACGAGACGAAACGAACCAGCCACAAGAATCAGCCCTACCTGCTCGAGCCTTTCCTCAATTCCCATGTTGCCTGGGATTCGGAATATTACCTCTCGATTGCGGTCGGCGGCTACGCTGATCCGGCGATGCGCGCCATCCCCGCCGATTACACCTGGGAAGCTCCGAGGTTGTGTGGACCAAACGAGAGTGGGCCTTGCTACTCGATGAATTACGCCTTCTTCCCGTTCTACCCGCTGGCGACGCGTGTGCTCTCCTTCCCGCTGAAGGTGCTTGGCCTGACTCCAATTGCCACTGCGACCCTGTCGGGTGTGTGCGTCTCGCTGCTCGGGGCGCTGATGGCCGCGCTGGCATTATACGATTTTACCCGCCAAGAATTGGGCGACTCCGGCGGCTGGCGGGCTGCCTTTTATTTGCTCATCTTTCCATCCGCTTTTTTCCTCGCGCAAATTTATACGGAGGGGCTGTTCATCGGGCTGACGTTTGGGGCGCTGGCGATGCTGCGCCGCCGACAATGGATTTTGGCGGCTCTTCTGGCGGTTTGCGCCACCTGGACGCGCGCCGCTGGCGGGCTGCTCGTGATCCCCTTCCTATTCACCTGGCTGGCGGAGATGCAAGGCTTGTCTGCCGCCGACGAATCGAGCTGGCTGAAGAATTTCCGCGAAGGCCTCGAATGGCATTTCTCGTGGAAAATGATCGGGCGCCTGCTCCTGGCCCTCAGCCCGGTGTGGGCCTACCTGGTCTGGCGAGTGGCGCTGGGCGGCCCGTTTGGGATCGTGGAAGAGCGCTTTTTCAGCCGCGGCTTGCTGGCGGTCGGGCAGTCAATCGAGGCCTGGGGGCAGGCAGTTTTCTCTTTGTTTGGTGAGAATCCGCAGACTCGGGTGTATTATTCACTCGAGTTCGCCGCGATTTTGTTCGCCTTATTCGCCTGCATCAGAACCTGGGGACGTTACCCGGCGATTTCGTTGTTTGGGATCGCCGTCATCCTGTTTTCCCTGTCGAGCGGCGTAGCCCAAGGGATGCATCGCTACATCCTGGCGGCGCCGTCAGTTTTCATCGTTCTGGGGCGCTGGGGAGAAAAGGAAGTTTTCGACCGCGCCTGGAGTGTGGCGAGTATTTTACTGATGGGATTGTTGGCAGCTTTGTTTACATTCGATTTCTGGACTGGATAAAGGAAGGAAGCTCGATGGATTACGGATACTTCGACGACAAAAACCGAGAGTATGTGATCACCAATCCCAAGACGCCGGTGAAGTGGATCAACTACGTCGGTACGCTGGCCTTTGGCGGGTTTGTGGATCAAACCGGCGGGGCGCTGATCTGCAAAGGCGACCCCACTCTCAGCCGGATCACCAAATACATCCAGCAGCTACCCGCCTCCGAATTCAAAGGTGAAACCCTTTACCTCCGGATTCCCTTATCCCTTATCCCTTCCCCCCTCGGTGAATGGGATAGGGGACAGGGGATTCACCGCATCTTCTCCCCTTTCTTCGTCCCCACCCTCGACGCCTATGACCTTTACGAATGCCACGTTGGGCTGGGCTACACTCGTATCATCTCGGAATTCTTCGGGCTGCGCACGGAAGCGACGATCTTCGTCCCGATAGGGGATGGGCGCGAAATCCGGGATATTCGCATTACCAATGTTTCCGGCGCTTCCATCGAGGTGGATGCCATCCCGGTGTTGGAATACACCCACCCGGATGCCCTCAAACAGTACACCAACGCCGATTGGGTGCCGCAAACCATGCAGAGCCGCGCCGCCCGTGAGCCGGGTGGGCAGGTTGTGCTGTTGCAATACCCATTCATGTTCCGTGATTTTAAGGTCAACTATTTCACTTCCAATCTGCCCGTTTCTTCTTTCGAGACCGACCGCGCCCGCTTTTTGGGCGATCACGAATACGGCACTTGGGCCGATCCCCTCAGCTTGCATCAGCCAGAATTGAGCAATTACGAAGCCCAGCGCGGCGACAACATTGCCGCATTGCTGCATCATCTTGGCGTTCTGCAGCCCGGCGAGACGCGCCGGCTGATCACCCAGCTTGGGCAGGAATCCACTCTCGATGCGGCGCGGCCTGCCATCGAGCGTTATCGCACCCCGGAGGCGGTTGACTCCGCCCTGGCGGAGTTATCCCGCTTCTGGGATGGCTATCTTTCGAAATTCCAGGTTCACACCCCCGATCCCGCCCTCGACTCGATGTTGAATATCCATAACCCGCGCCAGTGTTTCATCACCAAAAACTGGTCGCGGTACCTGTCGTATTACCAGCTTGGGCTGGGATCGCGCGGCATCGGCTGCCGCGACGGCTCGCAGGATGTGATGGCAGTCGTGTCGTCTGCGCCCGAAGACTCGAAAACCTTCATCCGCCAACTGCTCTCGATCCAGCGGCGGGATGGCTCGGCTTATCACCAGTTCAACCCGCTTTCGATGGAGGCCAGCGAGGGCGACGCGCTCGAACGGGACGACCGCTTGCATTATTACAGTGACGATCACCTGTGGATTGTGCTGGCAGTGACCGCTTACCTGAAAGAGACCGGCGACCTGACTTTTCTCGACGAGGTTGTACCATTCTATGAGAAAAATGGCTCCGGGCGGCCGCTGGAAAGCTGCCCCGTGAGCGATCACCTGAAGCGGGCGGTCGCCTTTACCCAGCGGGATGCCGGCGCGCATGGCCTGCCCCGCCTGGGTTTCGCCGACTGGAATGACACGATGAACCTGGCGACCGGCGCGGAATCGTTGTTTACGGCCAACATCTACGGCAAAGCCTTGTTAGAGATGAGCGCTCTGGCCCAGTTCATGAACGAAACCGCCGCTGCCGATGCCTATCGCGCCAGCTACGACGAGATGAAAAATTTGGTCAACCAACATGCCTGGGATGGCGAATGGTTTCTGAGCTACTTCGATGCTGATGGCACGCCGCTTGGCTCACAGCGCAACCGCTATGGCCAAATTTACGCCTACGGCCAGGCCTGGCCCGTCATCAGCGGGTTCGCCGCCCCCGAACGGGCGATACCAGCCTTGGAAGCCGTTTACCACCGGCTCAACACGCGTAACGGCATCAAACTGTCTGCGCCGGGTTTCAACGGTTTCAACCCCCGCCAGGGCGGCATCACCACTTACCCGCCCGGCGCTAAAGAAAATGGCGGCATCTTCCTGCACGTCAATCCCTGGGTCATCATCGCTGAAACCCTGGCCGGGCACGGCGACAGGGCGTATGCGTATTACCGCCAGATCAACCCGGTGGGCAAGAATGACAAGATAGACGAGTTCGAAGTCGAGCCATACGTGTACCCGCAGAATATTCTGGCCGACGAGCATCCCCAGTTTGGTTTGGGGCGCAACTCGTGGCTCTCCGGTACCGCTTCGTGGGCCTATCAGGCTGGCACGCAATACCTCCTGGGCATTCGACCGTCATACACCGGGTTGGTGGTAGACCCGTGCATCCCCGCTGCGTGGGATGAATTTACCGTCACCCGCGTTTTCCGCGGGACGACCTATAACATTTCGGTTGCCAATCCCAGGCATGTGAATAAAGGCGTCGCCTCCATGCTCGTGGACGGGAAAGCCATTTCGGGGAATACACTCCCCCTGTTCCTGGATGGGGGCGCCCATCAGGTTTTAGTCACCCTCGGTTAGGAGGAAATCTATGGTCGAGATCGAATTTTCTGTCATTTCCATGCAAACAGCGCTTGCCGACCTTCAACAGGCGCTGAAGGATTTCGAGCGGCAGACTCATATCCATGTCAACATCAAAATGCTGGCGTGGAAAGATGCCTGGTCGGAGCTGGTGCGCGTTGCCATTTACAAACACGGCCCGGATGTTTCCGAGATTGGCAACACCTGGGCCAGCGATTTGGCCGGAATGAGTGTCCTGCATCCTTTCTCGAAGGCTGAGATTGACGGTCTCGGCGGGCCGGAAATCTTCCTGAAATCGGCTTGGGAAGGCGGAATGCTGGTCGGCAGCCCGCAGGTCTGGTCAATCCCCTGGCTGGTGGATTCGCGGCTGCTGTTCTATCGTCGTGATATCCTGGCGAAAGCCGGGATAGACGAAACCACAGCTTTCACCACGCACCAAAGTCTGATCGCCACCCTTCAGCGGCTCAAAGACAGCGGGGTTGCCCACCCCCTGGTGATCCCAACTCACAAGACCCGGATGAACATACACAACGCTGCCGCCTGGGTGTGGGGAGCAGGAGGACAATTTGTCAGCCCGGATGGTAAACACGCCACGTTTCACGAGCCAAAAGCCTGCGCTGGTCTCCGGCAGTATTTCGAGCTGGGGCAATTCCTGACAGGCGAAGCCCGTGATCTGGATGATGTCCCGTCTGATGCGTTTTACGCGACCGGAAAGGCCGCCGTGACGATCAGCGGCCCCTGGCTGCTGCGCGAGTGGATCTCGCTGCCTGATGTGCGCGCCGTCTCCGGGGTTACCTTCCCGCCTGGCGTGCCCTTCATCGGCGGCTCGAACCTGGTCGTGTGGCAGCACACCACGCACCTGCGAGAATCGCTGGCTCTGGTCAATTTCCTGTCCAGTTGTGATTTTCAGAAGAACAACCTGCGGAATATCAGCCTGCTCCCGGCGCGCCAGGACGTGCTCGCCTCGCCGCCGTATACGACAGACCCCATTACCCAGCATCTTCACCGGGAGCTGCAAATCGGGCGCACCTTCCGCCTGATCCCGTTGTGGGGGTTGGTGGAAGAGCGCCTGTCTGATTCACTATGCCAGATTTGGACGGAAGTGCTGCGCCGCCCGCAGGCGAACCTGGTTGACATGGTGGATTCCAACCTGGGGCAGTTGGCCCGCCGGTTGGATCTGGTGTTGAGCGGAAGATAAAGATGGATTATTATGGCCAGCCGGTTCGCCGGTATTCTTCATCCCACCTGAGTGTAGACGTTCTCGCAGAGAGCGGGCCGCGGCTTGTCCGGTTGATGGTCGCCAGCTCGGCGGAGAACTTGCTCGCCGAGACGCCCGACGTTTTCTGGACGACTCCCGGCGGCAGATACAACACCTGGGGCGGTCATCGCCTATGGCACGCTCCGGAATTTTCCCCGCGTACCTATATCCCCGATGACGGCGGCTTGACGCTCGATGAATTGTCAGACGGCGTGCGTCTGATTGGCCCCATCGAAGCGCTCACCGGTATTCGTAAAAGCCTGGAAATCCATCTCCATCCTGACCGCCCAGTGCTGACTCTGGCGCATTGCCTGCGGAATGAGGGAGCGTGGCCGGTAGAATTGGCCCCTTGGGGCATCACGCAGCTTCCATTGGGCGGTGTGGCGATCCTGCCGCAGCCACAAGGCGATGTGGACGGCAACCCGTTTGCCCCCAACCGGCGCTTTGCTTTCTGGCCGTACACTCATTTCGATGATCCCCGTCTGGAATGGCATGATGATGTCGTGCTCGTGCGAGGCCTGCCCCTCGGCAATGAAGCCGCCCCCTCGCCGTTCAAAATCGGATATTTCAATACCCACGGCTGGGCTGCCTATCTGCGCAACGGAACTATGCTGGTCAAACGTTTTATCCCCCAGCCCGATCTCCCGCTTGTGGATTTCGGCTGCAACGTGGAAGTGTATGCAAATTTCCGCTTCTTCGAGCTGGAAACCCTCGGCCCATTGCAGCGATTGGCGCCCGGAAGCGAAATAAACCACAGCGAGACTTGGGAGATTCGCACTGGTTTAGAGAAAGAGATGACCATCGAGGCGGTGCGCACTTTAGTCGCCGAGGTCCCTATCCCCTGATTATGGATTTCTACTTCGACGAGTTCAACCGCTTCGTGATCGAGAATTACGCCTCCCGGCGGCCATTTTCCAGTTTCCTGCCGGGGATCGCCGGCCCGCATGGGGTTCCCATGTGGGCGTTCTACGTCAACCGGGGGCAGGCAATCGCCAGTTTTGGCATCGAGAGCAAGGATAAGCCGATATTGGAGTTTCAACCGGCGAACAAAGCCTACCAAACGACACCTTTTACCGGGTTTCGCACATTCATCAAGATTTATACGGAAAGCGCGGCAAGCCAGGCGGCTCGGTTTGATTTCTATGAGCCGTTTGCCGGCCTCCAGCCGGATTCTGCTTGCTGCCAGCGTATGGCAATCGGTTTGAACGAGTTGGAATTATCGGAAATCAACCCGGAGCTTGGCCTGCGCATCAGCGTGCTGTATTTCATCGTGCCCGGCGAAAACTTCCCTGCGCTGGCGCGGCAGGTGACTCTCACCAACACTGCCTCCCAACCCATAGCGGGTGAGGTATTGGACGGCCTGCCGGTAGTGGTTCCTTGTGGGGTTGGTCACTGGTTTCTCAAGGAAATGAGCCGCACCGTAGAAGCCTGGATGTCGGTCTTTAACCTCGAAGCAGGCGTTCCATTCTACCGTGTCCACGCCAGCATCGCTGATACTGCCGAGGTGGAAGAATTCCAGGCTGGGTATTTCTACCTGGCATTCACGGACCCCCTCCCGGCCTCCCCCATCGGAAGAACTCCGATGGGGGATGGGCTGGCGAAAGGGGGCGTACTGCTCCCCGCTATCGTTGACCCCCGCCTCGTCTTTTCTCAAGACACCTCGTTGAGCCTCCCCCAGGGTTTCTTGCAGCGCCCGTTGGTTGAACTTCTCCAGCAGCGGCAGGTCGCTTCCGGCCAGACGCCGTGCGGCTTCTTTGGCGCGCCGTTCAACCTTGGGGAGGGCGAATCGATCACGCTGTCGGCCCTCGTCGGTTACGCCCGCAGCGTCGAGATCGCCAACGGGCTGCGTGGCCGCCTGACTCAGCCCGGCTACCTGCGCGAGAAACGCATCGAAGCCAGCCGCCTGACGGCCGATCTGAGCAATACGGTTTCCACTCATACTGGGCTGGTTTTGTTCGATGCCTACTGCCAGCAGAATTTCCTCGACAACGTGCTGCGCGGCGGCTGGCCTGTCTGCCTGGGAAGCAGCGAAAAGCCGTTTATCTATCACATTTACTCACGCCGCCATGGCGACCTTGAACGGGATTACAACGCCTTCTTCCAGGCCGCTGAGCCGTATTCGCAGGGCAATGGCGCGTACCGCGATGTGAATCAAAACCGGCGCTGCGATGTGATGTTGAATCCGCAGGTGGGTAATTTCGACATTGTTTCGTTCGTCAATCTGATCCAGGCCGATGGTTACAACCCGCTGGTGATTCGCGGCAGCCGGTTTACGGCGCCGCTGGCCCGGCGGGCGGGACTGCTGGCATTGACCGGGTCGCCCGAAATCCTGGAGAGCATCCTCGCCCGCCCGTTCACCCCCGGCGAGCTGCTCAAATTCATCGCTGATCATGATCTCCCCCTTGAGATCGCGCCCGCCGAATTCTTGAAGCGTGTTCTGACCGAAGCCGAACAGCACTTCGAAGCCGACCCCGGTGAGGGGTATTGGATTGACCATTGGACATACAACCTCGATTTGATCGAGGCTTACCTGGCGATCTACCCGGAGCGCAAGGACGCGCTGCTGCACGATGAGCCGGTTTACACGTTTTACGATAACCCCCACATCGTTTGCCCGCGCGCCGAAAAATACGTGCTGGTGGGCAGCGGTGTGCGGCAGCTCAACGCGGTGGCCGAAGACGAGCAAAAAGCAGCCCTCATCGCCACGCGCAGCGAATCGCCGCACCTGATGCGGAGCGACCACGGGCGCGGCGAGGTCTACCGCACCACATTGTTCGTCAAGCTGGTCAGCCTGGCTATGATCAAATTTGCCACGCTCGACCCGTGGGGGATGGGCATCGAGATGGAGGCCGGTAAACCCGGCTGGTACGACGCTCTCAACGGGCTGCCAGCGCTCTTCGGCTCCTCGATCCCCGAATCCTACGAGTTACAGCGCCTGCTGGAGTTTTTGCTGGCGGCGATGAAGGAAAAAGGCCAATGTTCGGCGGAACTGCCGCTGGAAGTACATGAGTTGCTTGTCAAGATCGCCGCACACCTGCGGGCGTTCACCGCATCCAAAAGGCCAGAGCGCGACTTCGAGTATTGGGACGCGGTTGCTTCAGAAAGAGAAGCCTACCGCAAGCGGATTTGCCTGGGTTTCGATGGCCTGTGCAAGCTGATCAGCTTCGGCGAGCTGGCGGGAATCCTCCAGGCTTTTCTGGCGAAGGTGCAGGCGGGCATCACCCGCGCGGTGGAACTGAACGGCGGTTTCCCGCCAACATATTTCACCTTCGACGTTGAAGCCTACGAGATTCTACAGGATGCACAAGGCCAGGAATTGACCGATGGGCAAGGACGCTCCCGCGTGCGCGCCACCCGTTTTCAGCCGCGGGCGTTACCTGCGTTTCTCGAGGGGCCAGTGCACGCCCTCAAGCTGCAAAAATCCCCCGAGGCGGCGCGCCAGCTTTACCAGCAGGTCAAATCCAGCCCGCTGTTCGACGCGAAGCTGAAAATGTACAAAGTCAACGCCTCGCTCGCCGATCAGCCCGCCGCCATCGGCCGCGCCCGCGCCTTTACCCCCGGCTGGCTGGAGAACGAGTCCATCTGGCTGCACATGGAATTCAAATATTTGCTGGAAATGCTCAAAGCCGGGCTGTACGAGGAATTCTTCCAGGAGCTACCCCACGCCCTGCCGCCTTTCCTTGACCCGAAGGTTTATGGGCGCAGCCCGCTGGAGAACTCGTCTTTCATCGTCAGCAGCGCTCATCCCGATGAGAGCCTGCACGGCGGCGGGTTCGTCGCCCGGTTGAGCGGCTCGACGGCGGAATTTCTAAGCATCTGGCACATGATGATGGCCGGGTTGCAGCCGTTCGTTGTTCGGGAGGGGCAGCTTTGCCTGTCGCTGCGTCCCATCCTCCCGGGATGGTTGTTCACCGAGGAGGGCGCGCTGTCTTTCCAGTTTCTCGGTAACTGCATGGTGACTTATCACAATCCCGGACGATTGGATACTTTTGGCAGAAGCGATCAATCAAAGACTATAGCTCCAAGTGGACGAAAGTCCACGCCTGAGCCGCCGGACGCCGGTTGCGCGCAACCGCGTCGTCCGGCGGGAACAAATGGGGGAGCGGATGGGGGAGCAAACGCGGGAGCGAACCGGGATTTGCCGGGGCTGGCAGTCACGAGGAACACCCTGCACCTCGCCGACGGAAGCACTGTCGAGATTCCCGGCGGATTGATCGGCGCGCCTTACGCTGACATGGCGCGCCGGGGGCTGGTGACAGCCATTCACGTTGAGTTTGCCCTCAAAGGGGGCGCAGCATGAACCAGTGGCGCTTCTTGGACGAATGGGGCACGTTCGAGCTGGACGAACCTCAGCAAACCAGTTACCTCTATTTCCCGCTGGTCAACGAGGCGCGCATGATGGCCTCCATCACGCCCACCCTGCACGGCGACCTGAAAAGCGACCAGCATCACTTCCTGTTGGCTCCCGTCTCGCTGGAAGATTTGCATCACTCTCGCAGTGGGCGCAATTTCTGGGTGTATGTCGAGGGGCATGGCGCCTGGTCGGCAGCGGGCGCTTCAGCGGCGCAGATTGCCCGCCAGCCCGGCAGCGATGAAACGACCGCGCTCACGGCAGGCCCGCTCTGGCACCGCCTCACCCGGCAGTCGGAAACCATGGGGCTGCGCGCCGAGCTAACCAGCTTCGTCCCGCCCAGCGACGACCGCGTCGAATTGCTGAAAGTCACGCTAACCAATATTTCCAGCCAGCCGCTGACCCTCACGCCCACCGCCGCCATCCCGCTCTACGGCCGTTCCGCCGACAATTTACGAGATCACCGGCACGTCACGGCGCTGTTGCATCGCATTCGAACCAGCGAGTATGGCGTCACCGTTTGCCCGACGCTGTCGTTCGATGAGCGCGGCCACACGCCGAATAGCACTGCTTACAGTGCGCTCGGCGCGGAAGGCGATGGGACTCCCCCGGAAGGTTTTTTCCCCACGCTGGCCGAATTCGTGGGCGAGGGCGGCTGCCTGGATTGGCCGCGGGCGGTGGTCGAAAACCTGCCTGTGGTTTACGCTGCCGGGAGCGAGCGCGAAGGCTGCGAGGCCATGGGGGGGCTGCGCTTCCGGCAGGTGACGCTGCCCCCGGGTGGTTCGCAGGCGTATATCGTTATCCTGGCAATCACCGGGCGCGGCGGCGACCCCGCGGCGCTGACCGCCCGCTACGGCAGCGCAGCGCTCTTCGATGATTGGTTTCAGCGCAACACCCGCCATTGGCAGAAGAAACAGATGGCGCTCGATTTTCGCACCGGCGAGCGGTCTTTCGATATGTGGCTGAAGTGGGTGGCGCTCCAGCCGGTGCTGCGCCGCCTGTACGGCAACTCGTTCCTGCCTGCACACGATTATGGGCGCGGCGGGCGCGGCTGGCGTGACCTGTGGCAAGACTGCCTGGCGCTGCTGATGATGGAACCGGAGTCGGTTGGCGGGCTGTTGTTCGATTATTTCGCCGGTGTGCGCCTGGATGGGACGAATGCCACCATCATCGGGGCGCGGCCCGGTGAGTTTGCCGCCGACCGCAACAATATCGCCCGCGTGTGGATGGATCACGGCGCGTGGCCTTACCTGACCACGCGCCTGTACATTGATCAGAGCGGCGACCTGGCTTTCCTGCTGCACCAGCAAGCCTATTTCAAGGATCAGCATATCTGCCGCGCCCGCCAGGTTGACGAATCCTGGCAGCCGGAGCAGGGCACGCAGTTGCGAACTGCCTCGGGTGAAATCTATCGGGGCAGCATTCTCGAGCACCTCCTCGTCCAGCACCTGGTCGCGTTCTTCAACGTCGGCGCGCACAACAATATGCTGTTGGAGAATGCTGATTGGAACGATGGGCTGGATATGGCTCCCAGCCGAGGTGAGAGTGTGGCGTTTACGGCGCTGTACGCCAGCAATTTGCTCGATTTGAGCCAGCTCCTGCTCGAATTGGAGAAACGTGTCGCGCCCGAGGTGGATTTGGCGGTCGAGCTGCTGCCGCTGCTGGATACGCTCTCAGCTCCGGTGGATTACGCCTTGCCCGAGGCCAAGCAGGCGCGCCTGGCGGCGTATTTCTCCGCCGGGCAGCAAAAAGCCAGCGGGGAAACTGCACGCATCGGGCTGCGCTCCCTCTCGGATGATCTGAAAGCCAAGGCCGATTGGCTTTACGCGCACCTGCGAGCCGACGAGTGGCTCCAGGATCGAGACGGATTTGGCTGGTTCAACGGTTATTACGACGATGACGGGCAGCGCGTCGAGGGCGATCACCCCAACGGGGTGCGCATGACCCTCACCGGCCAGGTTTTCACCCTGATGGGAGCCGTCGCCACTGATGAGCAAGCCGGTCAAATCGTCCGCGCCGCCGATCGTTATCTGTACGATGCTGAAACCGGCGGTTACCGGCTGAATACATCCTTTGGCGAGATGCCCCATAACCTGGGGCGCTGCTTCGGTTATGCCTACGGCCACAAGGAAAACGGGGCTATGTTCAGCCACATGCACGTGATGTACGCCAATGCGCTCTACCAGCGCGGTTTCGTGCGTGAAGGCTACCGGGCCTTGCATGGATTGTACTGCCACTGCCAGGATTTCCCGCTCGCGCGCATTTACCCTGGTCTCCCCGAATACGTCGAGCCGGGCGGGCGCGGGCTGTACACGTATCTCACCGGGTCGGCAAGCTGGTACCTGCTGACCCTGCTGACCCAGGTTTTCGGGGTGCGCGGCGTGCATGGGCAGCCTGGCGCTCGATCCGAAACTGGCGGCTGAACAATTCAATGGGGCGGGGGAGGCGGCGGTGCTGACCCAATTTGCCGGGCGCGACCTGGAAATCGTATTTCACAACCCTGGCCGGTTGGATTATGGGCAATACGCTGTCCGGGGTGTGACAATTGATGGCGATGCTGTGACCGTGGCATTGGATGGACGCGGCGTGATCCTGCCCCGCCAGTTGATCGCCTCGCTCGCCGCGCGGCGCCGTCACCGGCTGGATGTGGCATTGGAGCGCGTGATATGAGAAACTGTGATCTACCGGATATGCAGAAAGATTTAACGCAGAGTCGCAGAGTTTTTGAGTCGCAGAGAGAAATAATAAAACTCCGCGTCTCTGCAACTTTGCGACTTTGCGTTGACTCTTTTCAACGGTTGGAGGTTTTGTAATGGCTCTGACTGAATCTTTTCTCGAAATTCGCGAATTCCGCGGGATTGGATACCAACCCCTGGTGGATTACGAAGCCTGGCGGGTAGCGATCCTGCGTTATATTGACGAACTGCTGCCACAAAATATCGGTAAAATGCAGCGCCACGATGAAACCGATGAGGTGTTCGTTTTACTCGAGGGACGGTGCATCCTGTTCTTTGGCGAAGGCAGCCAGCAAATTACTGTCATTCACGCTGTAGACATGCAGCCGATGAAGCTGTACAACGTCAAAAAAGGAAGCTGGCACACCCACACTCTCGACCCGGATGCGATGGTGTTGATCATCGAAAACCGGGACACCGATAACCACAACTCACCAGAGATCAAGCTGTCGGATGAGCAGAAGCAGCAGATTATAGAACTGGCTCGGGATTGCTGGAAAGACGGCGCGAGGCACGTAAGCTTGTAGCCTAGCCCCTTGTGGGCGGTTAAAACAGGCTCAAGGCACGGGCGCAAGGCCCTAGACTACAAATCGAAACAAGGAACCCTACTCATGACAACGAAACTCAAATTTCCCCAGGGCTTTTTCTGGGGCACAGCCACCTCCTCGTATCAAATCGAAGGGGCCTGGAACGAAGACGGCAAAGGCGAATCCATTTGGGATCGGTTTTCACACACGCCCGGCCATATCGAGCGGGGCGAAATGGGCAACGTGGCCTGCGACCACTATCATCGCTGGCAGGAGGACATTGCCATTCACAAGGAATTGGGAGTAAATGGCTACCGGTTCTCGATCTCATGGCCGCGTATCCTCCCCCAAGGACGCGGCGCAGTCAATCCGAAAGGCCTAGATTTCTATTCCCGGCTGGTGGATGGACTGCTCGAAGCCGGAATCCAGCCGTTTGTCACGCTCTACCATTGGGATTTGCCGCAAGCCTTGCAGGATGAAGGCGGCTGGCCGGCGCGGGCGACTGCCGAAGCGTTCGTCGAATACGCCGACGTTGTCTCCCGCCGCCTGGGCGACCGCGTGAAGCATTGGATGACGCTCAATGAGCCGTGGTGTTCGAGCCTGCTGGGATATCAGATTGGCGAGCACGCCCCCGGGCATCATGATTGGAAATCCGCCCTTGCGGCTGCGCATCATTTGCTTTTAGGGCATGGCCTGGCTTTGCCAGCCATCCGGCGCAACAGCCCGCAGTCGGAGGTGGGCATCGTTCTCAATTTGATCCCCACTGAGCCGGCCTCGCCCAGCCCGGAGGATTACGATGCTTTCCGTTATTTCGACGGCTTCTTCAACCGCTGGTTCCTCGATCCCGTGTTTGGGCGCGGTTATCCGGCTGATAAGGTGCTCGAATATGCGGCCCAAGGTTTTCTGCCGCCAACGATTCCCCTCACCGACGGCGATTGGGGCTTTGTCAAATCCGGCGATCTGCAGGCGATTGCCCAACCGATAGATTTCCTGGGAGTGAACTATTACAGCCGGTCGGTGCAGCGCAGTCCGGTGATTCCTGAGCATCAGAACCAGCCTCGGACGGTCCACGTCGCCCCCGAATCAGAGTGGACGGAGATGCGCTGGGAGGTCTTCCCCGAGGGGCTGTACCGCCTGCTCAACCGCGTCAACTACGAATATCAGCCGCGCAAGATCTACATCACCGAAAACGGCGCCAGCTATTCCGACGGGCCGGATGCTGCCGGGCAAATCCACGACGAGCGGCGCATCGCATACCTGCGCAGCCATCTGGAAGCGGCTCACCGGGCTATTCAAAATGGCGTGCCGCTGGCTGGATATTTTACCTGGTCAATTATGGATAATTTCGAGTGGGCGCACGGCTTCGCCCAGCGCTTCGGCCTGTATTGGGTTGATTTTGCCACCCAAAAACGGTTACCCAAAGACAGCGCCCTGTGGTACCGGCAGGTAATTGCCGGTAATGGATTGACGATCTAAACGATATCTTCTTCTCCTTGGGTGAGCTGGCCCTGGCATAGTCGCGTATGCCAGGGCCAGCGTGATCTTCTGCCTGCCCAATCGTTATCCAATCTGCTCGACAAGATAGGTCTGGATACCCATTTGTTCGATCTGGGAGAGCTGGGCTTCGAGCCAATCGAGATGAGCTTCCTCATCCTTGAGAATTGACTCGAGCAGCTCACGCGTGCCATTGTCGCTGGCATCAACGGTTATCTTGATGGCGGCGTTATAGACTTTTACTGCGTCTACTTCGGCATCTGTGTCGTTCTCATGTTGGCTGGGGACATCAATCCCGATGTGGATTTTCTTCAAATTGCTCACCACCGGGATGCCTTCCAGGAACAGGATACGCCCGATGAGTTTTTCGGCATGTTTCATCTCGTCTATGGCCCGCCCCTCGGCGGCTTTGGCAAGTTTCTCGTAGCGCCAGTTGTCACACATTTCGGCGTGAACCATATATTGGCTGATTGCGGTTAGCTCATCAGACAAGAGATCGTTCAGTGTAGCGATGACCTGGTCATTCCCTTTCATGTCGGCTTCTCCTTTCGATTTTGTTTAAACAATTATACACGTTTGGTGGATTTATCGTTTCCAATGTCGGTGCGTTTTTCGATGCGCAGCATAAGCTGGCTGAGCACCTGCGTCTCGTCGTCTACCCGCAGGTGGATTGCCCCAACGGGGCAGGCTGCCACACATTCGCCGCACCCCTTGCAATCGTCGCTGACCATACCCAAACCATGATCCTGTGAGGGCAGGGTGATCGCCCGCACATGACAAACTTCCTGGCAGCGACCGCATTCGATGCAGTCTGTGGTGATCTCCACGCTTACCCCCGGCAGTCGCTGAACGATATTCCTGAATTTCGATGGTCCGAGCCGAAGGCCATTGCGCACGGCGCAGCAGCAATCACAGCAAAAGCAGATGGTGAGCATCCGGTTGTAATTGATGCCTAGCAGGTAAGCGTCGAAGACGGTGTGAACGATGAGCGGCATCAAGCCGCTACTCATCGCGGTCTGGATGTGTGCCAGGGACTCGTCAACGGTCGCCAGGCGGCCCATTTTTGGGTTGATTTGCGCCGCCCCGTCGCCGAGATAGAGGCAGCCGAGGGTGTGCGGGTGGCTCTGACAATCGTGGCTTGACCGGCACAGGCAGTCAGCCATGAGGAAGCGGGCTGAGGCGCGCTGCGCTAACGATTCGAGCAGCGTATACGGTAAAGCGACATTGTCACCCGTGGCGACAGCTTCGTTGACCGGAATGATCGTGGCTTGATGGAGGCGAGTGCTATAAAAAGGCTGGATGACCTGGCCGACGATGGGCTGGCGGCTCATGCGGAAGGCGGTGCGGGTTAAGGGCCACAGGCGGCTGATGAAATCGTAAAGATGTTTTGTGCGGGACACTGGTAATAACTCCTACCGATAAGATTTGAATAACTCAAGTAATCATATCCCGGGGCAAAAACTCGGCGCGGTTCATGTAAACCACATCTATCCATTCCCCAGGAAAATCAATACGGGTAATAGCAGCATTGTTGAGCACGAACCAGTAACCTTCTTTGGTAGGCAGATTGAGCAACACCGCCAGAATATGATTATAAAATCCGCCATGGCCGATAACCGCTACGCGATGCTCTGTGCCGCCATGACGGTCATGCAGCTCATCCAGAAGACGGCGGGCGCGCACAGGGCGGTCTTCGCGCGGCTCGAAAGGGCGGTTCCACCAGCCATCGGGGCCAAGTGTATCTGGTAAGCCCAGCTTTGGGTAATGACTTTCGAAGTATTCCCGGTTGTTACCGGGCTGGCCGACCGGGTTTTCCTGATCATCATCCAGATAGATACCACCCCCCTCGTGCAGATCGGGCCAGGCTGTGAGCGGTAAACCCAATTTTTCAGCGAGAATCATCCCGGTTTCAACTGCGCGCAGCATCAAGCTGGTGTAGAGATGGGTGAGTCCAAAACCGGCGACATTCTGAGCATCCCGGCCATTCCACGACAGCCCGGGGTTGCCTTGCAAGAGAAAATCAGCCAGGTATCTCGCCTGCTGTTGGCCGACATCGGTCAGGGCAGGATCGCAACTGCGCCCTTTGCCCGAGCCGGTCTTATCCCAAAGCAGGTTGTTGGCAGATTGTGCGTGGCGGATGAAGTATAGTTGCATAAGGTAATTTTTCAGCCTCCTTGCTTTGTATTTGGCAGCACCTCACCCTCCGGGATCGGCTCGCTTTCCAGCGTAAACAGCCAGGCGCAGAAAAAACTCTCTGGGTGCGGGTCAGGCGGGCATGCAATGGGGCGGGTGCGGATGCGCGGGTCAATCGTATGCGCGAAATAGGCGTATTCAGCCAAACCGACTGGTTTGCACGGGAAGTCAGGCAGACCCTTACGCTGGCGGGTGGATTGCACCCGGCAGGTGTTCATCTCGAACCGCAGGGTGCGCTCGTCGAGACGGTGGAGCGACTGCTCGTTGAGTTGGGCATACAGCCGAAAGCGGAGCGCCTTCTCGAGGGCGGCGAGGCCCCCGCCGGGCGCTATCCCAATCCGTTGCATGATGCGCCGCGCCTCGATCTGGGTAAATGCGATCCAGGCTTCCTTGTCTAACTGGACGGCTGTTTCCAATCCAAAGCGTTGTTCGACGGCCTGGAACCACAGACCGTCATGCGCCAACCAGTTTTTGGCCTGATCTTCGAGCAGGCCCACGAGCGTCTCTTTATCGAGCGAGAGCAGAAATTGGCGGTCAGACATTGGAATCCTGCGGCTCGATCATTAGCTGTTGAAGATCAAACTACAGCACGTCACCGCGCCTTCGGCTTTTTGCAGCTCGGAGACGTCCACCGCTTTTATTCGAGCGCCGAGCGCGGCCAGCTTTTCACGGGTACGCGGGAAGCTGGTGGGGTACAGTAACCCGCTGCTTAAAAAGATCACATTGGCGGCGTAAGGCTCTGCCGGATCCACGTCAATCAATTTCATGTCGCCGAAAACTGCCGGGTCAACCCAATTCCGGTTGATGAGCAGCGTGTCCTGGGCCGCTTGCGCTACGGCTGATTTCAAATGCAGACAGCCGGTGACGGTGACGCCTTTCACCGTGTAACCATACGGCGCCAGGAAACCCTGCATCTGCTCGATGGCAGCCTGGTTGCTGCGGCTGGATAATCCCACATAGAGCGTCTTGCCGATGCACAGCACATCGCCGCCGTCCACCGTGCCAGGGGTTTCGATGAAGCACAGCCTGCGGTACGCTTCAAGCGCCCTGGCGACGCTGGCGGTTTCCCGCTTGCGCGAGTCCGCGCCAGGCCGGGTGATGATGGCAATTTCGTCAAGCACAATGGCGGTATCTTCGATGAACACCGAGTCGGGCATATCTGGCCTGGAAATCAGGCGGTCTACCTTGCAGCCGAGATCTTCCAGCGCAGCCTGGTAAGCGCTGTGCTGTTTACAAGCCAGCGCATAATCAATCGGCTGGCGTTCGAGATGGGTCAACTCGCACTGGGTGATGGCAGGGCTGACTTCGCGGGTAAGTGCAATGAGCATGAGGTGTCTCCTTGAATTTAACAGGGATAGGAAGGATAAACAGGATTTGATTCTGAGCGATTATCCTGTCTATCCTGATCATCCCTGTTTTACTTGGGCGTTCGGGTTAGAATTTAACAACTGAACCAAGAATCAGCCAGGTTTGATAATTCTCTTGCAGCAGGCCGCTCTGGCTGTACCGGTCGAACAGCGC
>DYIZ01000190.1 GCA_020723385.1 Candidatus Aquidulcis sp. | reverse complement strand
TATGGCGCATCGGGGCGGCCACCCACTATCCCTGAGAATGCCACGCTGATCTTCGATGTGGAGTTGATGGCGATCAACCCAGCACAGTAAAGTCGGGGGGCCCGAAAAAAGAGAGTGCGGCCAGGGCTATGCCCTGGCCGCACTCTCTTTTTCGGAAATTCTCTCCCCTACTTTTTCTCGATGGCTTCCTTCAACACCTTCCCCAGCCGCGCCATACCGATGCGGATGTTGTCGGGCGTGGCGTTGGAAAAGTTCAAGCGCATGGTGTTGCCGCCGCCGCCGCACGGGTAGAACGGCGCGCCGGGCACAAAAGCCACTTTATTCTCGATGGCTACCTTGAGCAGCGGGGTGGTGTCCATCCCCTCGGGGGTCGTCGCCCATAGGAACAGCCCCCCCTGCGGCTGAGTCCAATCCGTCCCCGGCGGGAAGTAAGAATCCAGCGCGGCCAGCATGACATCCCGCCGCTCCTTGTAAACCCGCCGGATGAGGTGGATGTGCCGGTCGAGGAAACCGCCGTGCGCCACCTCGTAAGCCACGATCTGGTTGAAGGTGGCCGTGTGCAGATCAGCGCCCTGCTTGGCCTGCACCATCTTGCGGATCACCTCGGGCGGGGCGATCACCCAGGCCAGGCGGATTCCGGGGGCCAGCGTCTTCGAGAAGGTGCTGAGATAGATCACATTCCCGCTGTAGCACGCCCCCTGATCGTCGCGGTACTGTCCATCCAGGGCCACCACCGAAGGAAGATGCTCCCCCTCGTAGCGCAACTGCCCGTAGGGATCATCTTCGACGATGGGCACCCCATACCGGTCGGCCAACTCGATCAGTTTATGCCGGCGCTCGATTGGAAGCGTCACGCCCGTTGGATTCTGGAAGTTCGGCAGCACGTAGATGAATTTTGGCCCGGTGCGCAGCGCGTTTTCGAGAGCGTCGGTCATCATGCCGTCTTTGTCGGAGGGCACGGCCACATATTCGGCGCCGTAAGCATTCCAGGCTTGCAGCGCCCCCAGGTAGGTGGGCGACTCCACCAGGACACGGTCGCCCCGGTTGATGAAAATCTTACCCAGCAGATCGAGCGCTTGCTGCGAGCCGGAGGTGATCATGATATTGTCAATGGTCACGCTGATGCCATACCGTGCCGTATGGCGGGCGATCATTTCACGCAAGGGGGTGTAACCTTCAGTCGAACCGTATTGCAGCGCGTATTTGCCCATGTCACGCAGCACACGCTGGCAAGCCTCAGCAAAATCTTCGACCGGAAAAACATCCGGCGCCGGCAAACCGCCGGCGAAAGAAATGATATCGGGGCTTTCGGTCAGCTTGAGCAATTCTCGGATGACTGAGCTGCCCATGCGCTGCGTCCGGTGTGCAAAACGATGCTCCCAAGGGGTGTGCATTTTTTCTCCTTTGTCTGATAGCTGTCAGCGGTCAGCTATCAGCTTTCAGCGATCAGTCGTGCGTTTTTCGTTTTAGCTGATCGCTGACCGCTGATTGCTGACGGCTATTTAGGAAACCGGCTGACCACCACTGCCGGGGTGGGCAGTAAAGACTTCTCGCCGAGCTTCATCTCCGCAGGGATTTTACCGGCGTCTTTCGGAGCGCCCTGGAAGATGAATAACTGCACACCTTCCTCGGCGGATTTCAACTCGACGTAGGCTTGCCCGGTGAGCAGGCCTTCCTTGTCCACCGCGCAGCTCGTCACGAAACCGATGACGCGCCCCCGTTTGTCGAGCACGGGGTCGCCGTTGTGAGCCATGCGCACGCCTTTTTCGGTGAAGCGGAAGCGTACGACCACGCCCTTGCGGGTCTTTTCCCGCTCGATGAAGGCTTCGCGCCCGATGAACCACGGTTTGTACGTTTTGATATAGCTGCCGAAACCGCCTTCCGCCACGCACAAATCGCGTTCGCCGCGTTGGCCCGACCCGGCCCCCATCTCATGCCCATAGAGCGGCAGGCCAGCTTCGGTGCGCAGTGAATCGCGCGCCCCCAAACCACAGGGCTTGATGCCGAGCGGCTCGCCCGCTTTGAGAAGCGCCTGGAACAGCTCGTTCGCCCGGTCGGGGTGGACGAACAACTCGAAGGCCATCTTTTCACCCGTGTAGCCGGTGCGGGAGACGACCAAATCAATACCTCCGACCACGGCTTCACATAGCTCGGTGCGCTTGAGGGCCATGATGGACTTACGCGTGGCCGGGTCAACCCCCAGGGACAGCAAAATCTCACGGGATTTCGGCCCCTGCAGGGCGATGTCCACCCGCATGTCGGCGCCCTCTTTCGGGTCACGCAGATTTCGCAAGGTCACTGACCGCCCGTAGGCGCGGGCGCAAGGCCGCTGGTTGTCAACTCGCACAGTACCAGCTTTCACCGCGTTCAGCCAGGCCCAGTCTTTATCGTCGTTGGAGGCGTTCACCACCACCAGGAATTTTTCGAAGCCGCGCCGGTATACCAGCAGATCGTCAATCACTTCGGAGTTGGGGGTCAGGAAATGCGTGTAGAGCGACTCGCCTACCCCGAGGCCGCTGATGTCGTTCCCGCACACACTGTCCAGGAAAGTAGCCGCGTCTGGCCCTTCGGCCTGGTAGACGCCCATGTGCGCCACGTCGAACAGCCCGGCCGCGGTGCGGCAGGCTACATGCTCCTCGATGACGGAGGTGTACCACACGGGCATTTCCCAGCCGGCGAAGGGGATGATCTTTGCACCAAGCGCCTGGTGGGTCTCGTAAACGGGGGTACGGCGCAACGGCGATTCTTTTTCGACCCATTCGAACGGCGGCAGAGGCTCACCTTCGAACGTGGGCGCGCCGATGAAATAGGGTTTGCGCGCCACCCCGGCGGTGGGGAGTGTGATCGGAGCGGCAGATGATTCGCGCACCCCGATGGGACCAGGCAGCTTGCGAAGGATGGCCCCGGGGGTTTCATCTTCGTCGAGAGTCACGTAGCCATCCGAGAGCGCCCGCAGCCAGGCGGCGACCAGGGCGGCCTTGCTAGAATTGACACTCAAACGGAATTCATAAGGCGTCACGCAGGCAATCGCCCCATCCACTGCACCCTGTGGGGTGTGCAAACGGGTGGGTTGGCTCTCTCCTGGCTGAAGCTCATCCACGTCGGAGCCGAGGGCGAAGCACAGGAACTGGCGCACGCGTTGCCCGCCAAGGTCGAACACGCCCGCCGGGGAATCGTCGAGATAATAAAAGTGCGGATACCCATGGACAGTTGGCGTGAAATCCAGCCCGGCCTTCTCCGCCAGAGCGCGTACGCGCAGCTTGCCGTTTTCCAGCACATCGAAATTCACTTTGGCGCGCAGTTCCTCGCCTTTGCGGCTCTCGAGGTAATAGGGATGACTGGCTCTGAGCACATCAGCGATGACATCCGCCAGGGCGGTCATCTCGACCTCGGTGAAGCCGCGCTGAGTGACCCACGGCGTGCCCATGCGGATGCCCGAGGCGTGGGCCGCCGACACATCGCCGGGGATGGTGTTGCGGTTGACCACCACGCCAGCGATGTCGAGGATGCGGGCTGCCTGGTCGCCGGAGAGATAAGCCCCATCTGCGCCGGTCACCGACTTGCAATCCAGGTTCATCAAGTGGGTATTCGTCCCGCCAAAGGGGATACGAAAGCCGTGCTCTTTCAAACGCTCGGTGAAGACTGCCGCATTCTTGACCACCTGCGCCTGGTACTGGCGGAACTGCTCGGTGGCGGCAAATTTGAAGGCTACCGCCATGGCGGCGTAAGCATGAACGTGCGGGCCGCCCTGCTCGCCAGGGAAGACACCCCGATCAATCTTGCGTCCCAAAGGCCCGTCTGTGGTGATGATGCATGCGCCGCGCGGGCCGAGCAACGATTTGTGGGTCGTGAACGTGATGATATGAGCAAACCCGACTGGCGAGGGGTACACGCCGCCCGCCACCAGCCCGGCAACGTGGGCGATGTCGGCCATGAGATATGCACCCACCGAGTCGGCGATCTGCCGGAAGCGTTTCCAATCCACCGCCCACGGATATGAAGAATACCCGGCGACGATGATCTTCGGCTTTGCCTGCTTCGCCAGTTCTTCGACCGCATCGTAATTGATCTGTTCGGTGACGGGATCCACCGTGTAATGGACCGCCTTGAACACCTTGCCCGAACGGCTGACCGGCGAGCCGTGGGTGAGATGCCCCCCGTGCAGCAGATCCATCCCCATCAGCGTATCGCCAGGGGTAAGCAGCGCCGTATACACGGCATTATTGGCCGGCGCGCCCGAGAGCGGCTGCACGTTGACGTACAGGCTGCTGGCGGGATAATTGGGCGTGGCAAAGATTTCAGCGCAGCGGCGGCGAGCCAGCGCCTCGATAATATCCGCGTATTCGACGCCTTTGTAATAACGCGGGTCCGAGTAGCGGCGGTAATGTCCGAGGCGGGCCTCGTAATCGAGGATCTCACGCTGCTCCATAAAACGCGTGTCCTCATCAGGATAACCTTCGGCATAGATATTCTGGAAAACCGAACCAAGGGCTTCGCGCGTCGCATATGCGGCAGTGCTCTCACTCGGAATGAGAATCAGCTTACGGGCCTGGCGTTCCGCCTCCAGTTGAGTCAACTCGTAAACAGCAGGGTCGAGGTCGGCTAAAGAGCCGCGAAAGAGAAAATCTGTCATTTTGGACTCCTGGCAATTGGGGTAGTGTGATGGAGAAAAACAAAACCAGGACACAAGCGTCGGTAGAAATGGCTCGACGCCTTTCGTGTCCTGGGATTATGGCAATTTGCGGCCATCCTGATTTTATTGTAGCCGGATGGGGAAAACGGGTCAAGTGACTTAAAGCACGATTACGATAAGCATAATTACGGCACGATCCCGGCGCACGACGCCTTATCCGCCGGGGCGCTGGCGCTCTCCTGCTTCCAGGCTGCTCCGTCCAGCAGAATCGAACAGGTAATATCGCCAATCTGGGTTGGGTTGCCCACCGTCAGGATGACGATCGTCCCGCTGGGGATGGTCAATTTCTTACGCCAGGGGACGCGGACATCCTCCGGCTTCGTGGCAGCGCCATCAGCCTGGATGTAAGTGACGACGGCCACCGAGGCCGAGCCATCTACTTTATATGTGACGGAATGTCCATTAGATGGCTTGCGCCCGATAACCCACAGGTAACATGCGCCCGCCGCAATCGCCAATACGATCACTACAACGATGATCTGGATCGTAAGGTCTCTTCGGCGCTGAGGCGAGGGGAGGGTCATTATCACTCACTCCCTGATCAATACTTTACCAGCTCAGCGGCGATATGCGCCGCCAGGCGAGCATTGTTGCGCAGCAAGGCCAGGTTCGTCCGCAAACTGGCGCCGCCGGTCAGCTCGCTGACACGGGCCAAGAGGAACGGCGTGACAGCCTGCCCGCGAATGTGACGCGCCTGGGCTTCGGACAATGCCTGCTGAATGGCGTCGTTGACAGCCTCCAGCGGCAGTGCGGCCTCAGCCGGAGGGGGCTGCGCCACGAGAATGGCGCTCTCCAGCCCGAGAGACCAATGCGCGTGAGCAATGGCAGCAGCTTCTACTGGGCTGTCGGCGCGGGCGCTGGCCTTCAACCCGCTGCTCGACGAATAAAACGCCGGGAAATCGTCCGTCTGATAACCGACGACCGGCACGCCGAGCGTTTCGAGCATCTCAAGGGTTGCTGGTAAATCGAGGATCGCTTTTGCTCCGGCGCATACCACAACCACAGGGGTTCGGGATAATTGGGTGAGATCGGCGGAAACATCGGTTGGCGCGTCCCGGTGGACGCCGCCGATCCCGCCGGTGGCAAACACGCCAATCCCGGCGGCGTGTGCGGCAACGAGCGTGCCTGCCACCGTCGTGCCGCCGTTCCATCTCTTGGCGATGGCGGCAGCAAAGTCGCGCGAGCTGATCTTATGGGCCGCCGCGCCGCGTGCCAGCGCTTCGAGTTGTGCATCGCTCAGGCCAATCGTAATCTGCCCTTCGATGACGGCGATGGTGGCAGGCGTCGCACCTTGCTGGCGGATCTCGGATTCCATGTCGCGGGCGAGGGCCAGGTTTTCGGGATACGGCAATCCGTGGGTGATGACGGTGGATTCGAGGGCCACCACCGGCTGGTGGGCGTCAACCGCCTGGGCGATTTCGGGGGTGATGAGGAAATGGAGGTTGTTGGGGGGCATAGGTAGTTAGCTGACTGCGGAATGATCGCTTAGGAAAAAAGGAAGGTAGGAAAAGGGCGGATTTTCCTATTTTCCTGCCTTCCTAAGCGGTTTATTGAACTTCTTCAAAAGCGGTAAAAATTACACCAACTGATCGTACAACTTCTCCAGCGACAAATCGGGCAGCACTGCCCCACGGTGGCGCAAGGTGAGCGAGGCGGCTGTCACTCCCAGGCGCACCGCATCGTCAATCGGGATATCGTTGAGCAAACCGAAGATCACCACAGCGGTCAGCGCGTCGCCTGCGCCGGTGGGATCGAGGATTTGCGTGCGCAACGCCGGGATGTGTCCGCTGGTGGCCGAAGTCGCATAACTGACGCCGAACTCAGCCAGCGTGACCAGCGCAATCCCGACCCCCTGGCTGACCAGGCAGCGGGCTGTCTCCAGCGCTTGGCGCGGCCGGTCGGAGGGCGGGCGGCCGCAAAGGATCGCCGCCTCGCCGCTGTTGGGCGTAATCATAAACAGGCGTTTCAGATAAGGCAGAAGGCGGGGGGCGAGGCTCGAAGAAGTGGGGTCGGCGCAAACCGGCAGATGGGCCTGGCGCGCCAGCGACATGACCGTGCGCAGCGTATCTTTCGGCAGATTGGCGTCAATAAATAACAGCGATGAATCCTCGAAAAGGTCAGTGTATTGCCGGACATAATCCGGCGTCAGAGCAGATAAGGCGCGCATATCATCCAGCGCGAAGTGGAGCGCGCCGTCGGATTGGATGACCGCCAGGTAAGCGCCCGTGGGAGCATCGGGCACCCGCATGACAGCTTCCACATCCACCCCGGCGGAGGCGGCCTGTTGGAGCAACTGGTCGCCCAGGGAATCCTGGCCGACGGCGGTCAGCAGCCGAACGGGATGCCCCAGGCGGGCCAGATTCTCGGCCACGTTGCGGGCGACTCCGCCAAACGAGGTGCGGATCGCCGCCGGGTTGGAGGTGCCCTCGTGGAGGTCGCCCCGCATCCGGCCCACGATATCCACTCCGGCCGCGCCAATCACGAGCACGGGTTTCTCTGTGTAGGTTGGAAATTCGTTGGTCACCGCCATCCTCTTGTTATGCTAAAGCATATCCTACGAACCCGTGAGAGGCATCCTGAACGCAGTCGAAGGATGCCGGAGGTGAGCATCACCCGCACCCTTCGACTACGCTCAGGGTGCTTTTGGTTATTATAACCAGCGCTGTACCCTGCGAAGCAGGTATTGGTGGACGGCTTTCAAGGCTTCGGGGGGGGGCTGGCCCTTCTCTTCGTAAAACCGTAAGGCATCCACCATCCGGTCGAAGTAAATTTTGCCCAGGCTGCGAAAAACCTGCTCATTTGGCGCTCCGATAGTGCTTTCCAGATGCCCGGCTGTTACCAGCAAATCGTTAACCAGGCGCAATTGCTCCTTGAGACGGGAGTCTTTCTTGGCCTTATTCAACGTTTTGGGGCTGCGGCCGGCGCGCGCCTGGCAATTCATTTGCCAGGCATCCAGGTGGCGCTCTGGCACAATATCTGAAATTGTCTCCCAGGTGCCTACCCCAATCCATTGGAGCTGGGCGCCGCGCTCGGGGGCGTTTTTGGTGAAGAAGCTGGCAAAATTGTAGAATAAATTCGCCATCTCTTCACGGGAAGTGAAATCAGACTGCCCCGTCTCAGTGTTGGCGAGGAATTCACTGAGTTTGTGCTGGCCAATAAAATCGCGCATCTCCGCCTCGACCGCGCTTTTCATGGCAAGCGGCAAGGGATCGCCTTTCTTCTGGCGGTAGACCAGGTTTTCGATGGCTTTGCCCACGTACCGGTAAGGCTGCGGAAACGTCGAGGATTCTTTCGGGCCAGGCTCGCCCCGGTACACACTGAAAACGAATTTGACATCTTTAGCTTTGACCAGGATGCCATCTTGGGTGCGGCCTTCTACGGATACTTCCAGCACCTGATCGCGCAAGTCTATCACCTGGCGGAAGCGTTCGAATCCATCCAGGATTTTATAACGCCTGGTCGAGGCGCCAATGACATCCGGGGAGCCGTCTATCTTCTCGAACAGGACTGCGTTCTCCATGTGGGCGTTCACCAATCCTGGCCCGCCGATGCGAATCATGGGCGATTTTGCGCGCACTTCTGGCGAAATACTGCCATCCTTGATGGTGAGCCGGCTGTGCGAGAGGCCAAAAGCTGCGCCGCGAATGAAACGCGCCGCCACGGGGAACTCGTTCAAATCGAAAATATCATCGAGATAGATCGCTGCCCAGCGGGAGGTCAGCCAAAAGGTGACAGCGATCACCAGCAAGCGCCGGAGAACGTCGAAAGCGAACAATGATTGTATAAGCCCGGTGCGAATGCCAGCCAGGGAAAACTCGATGGGATGCGAGACAAGGGCGATGACGAGCCAGGAAACCGCCAGGAACACGCCGAGCAGCAGCAAACGCCGTTCCGCGGCCGCCTGTGTGAAGGCGAAAAAGGCGCTCAACGGACGATCCACCCATTTCGATAACCGCTCGATCAGGGCAGACATGTCTTTGCTGAAGGCGTCCAAAGTCGTGGCGGGGGGCTTGCGAGGGTTTATTGGTCGCGCCATTCGATTACTTCCTGATCCAGTCAATGAGAGCGCTCAAGCTGCTCTTTTCGTTGCTCAAGCGGCCGCGCAGAT
The DNA here is from genome assembly GCA_020723385.1 of Candidatus Aquidulcis sp. GTDB lineage: Bacteria > Chloroflexota > Anaerolineae > Anaerolineales > UBA4823 > DYIZ01. The sequence goes on along the minus strand of DYIZ01000190.1, from coordinate 2,417 downwards.
CGGGGTCGCGCAGGCAGCTATCCAGTGTGCCGCGCGTCAACAGCTCGATGATTTCACTCAACGCCAGGTTGTTATTCGACAATCCATTTTTCGAGGCGAACAACCGATCATACACCGGCTGGCTGGCTCCTTCAGCGAACCTCATGATGGCGTCGCGCTCACCCTCGATTTGTTTCTCAGTCTGCATACGGCCCGAGTCACGCAGCTCATCGCGGGCGCGCTCCAGCCAGTTGGCTTTCCACTGCTCGACCAGATTCTTTTCGACTGCCGCCGGGAAACGCAGGTCGCGGATGTTGGCTGCAATCACCCGGATGCCGCGCTCCTGGAGCTGGTCGAATTGAGGGCTTTGTATTTGCTCGATCTCCTGGGTGGGATGACCCAGCGCATCCAGCTTGTAAACCGGACGGCCCATCTCATCGTAGCGATCTACGAATTTTTGCGTCAGGCGCGCTCTCACCAGGCGCAGGATGAGAGGCAATTTCGGATCCAACGGTGTGTTGCTGTCCGGCGGCTCACAGGAAAAGCCGAACAAATCGTCCACGGTAAACTTTCGTAGATATTCACGCCAAAGGTCAACAGTCATGTACACCGGCAGCCAATCCCAAGACACGCGACGATCTTGCAATCCCACCGGCTCCGGGCGAATACCCTCGTGGGCGATAGCCTGCCAGACTGAACGGTCCCGGTAGCCGAACTGCGTGCCGCCTTCGCCGTAATCGGCATCCAGCTTGAATACCGAAAGGATGTTGGGGATCACCTCGACGCCATCGCGGGTGAGGGCGGTGGTCATATTACGCCGCTCGAAACGGGCGTCATCATCGGCTTTTTCGGCTTCGGTTGGGTTTTCCTTGCGCGGGGCAAACGGATTTTCACCGGAGCGCGGCCCGATGAACTTGATCTGCCGGTGAAGATCCAACTGCCCGGCGAGGAACTCACCAGCGCGGGTGAAAACCACGCCCGGACCGGCGGGGCGGGTGAAAGCGTGGGCGTTGCGGAAAACCGCCGCGCTGGCCGTATCCAGCACGGCCACGCCTTCTCCGTAGGCCAGCTTATCTTTTTGACTCTGGCGCACCTCCCCATCCTCGATGAAAATCGCCGGGCCATGCATCCCCAGCAAATGCAGGACAAAACGCTCGATAACGCTGAGGCGGTCCTTGAGCTTCCGCACCGGCAAAACGAACTGGGCGAAGAAAATCACCCCAAAAACCAACCCAAGCGAGCACAGGCACAAATCAAAGAAAATTGACTTGACCATGGCGATGGATTTAGCCTGGATGCCGCCTTGCAAGAATCCGAGGAAACGGGGCACGATCCCCAGCACATCCCCAAAACTGGCCTCGCCGGGAGCCTCGTAGCCGTCTCCAATGATGCTCGCTGCAGCCGGTTCGGTTGCCGTGGCAAGCTGCATCCCGTTAGCGCCGTCCGCAATGTAAACCATGCGGTTCATCACCATCAAGCTTTGAGCTGTCCCCGGTGTATCAAAGCCTCCCAAGAACAGGGGGTTGGTCGTTGGGTTGGTGGCGTCAAAAATCTCGATTCCCCTGTTACCTTCGGCAAGATAGACCCAGCCTGCTTCATACCAAATCCCGAGAGCTTCGCCGCGCGTGTCGTATACCCCAACCCGTTGGAGATTCTGGAGATTGTAAACATCAACCAACTGCAACCCGCTATTGCCGTCCGCCACAAAAGCGTAACTGTTGTAGACGGCGACATCATGTGCATTTCCGGCGGTATTGTAAGCGCCGATAATGGCCGGGGTTGCAGGGTTAGCGATATTCACCACCTGGAGTCCCATCGGGCCGTCGGCGACATACAGCGTGGTGATAAGCGATGATTGGGCGCTCAAATCGGATATGTAGAGCGTATCCACGGCAAGACCCTGGGCAATACCGGGTGTTTCGACAAAGCCAACCTGTTGGGGGTTGGCCGGATTCAAAACACTCACGATCAGCAAGCCATTCTTACCCGCGGCGAGATAAGCCAATCCGTTGTAAACAAGAACATCCTGAATATCCCGATTGAACGTCGCCGACCCCACTTCGATTGGATTGGCCTTGTCTGATACATCCACCACCCGCAGCCCCCCCGCGCCATCTGCGACATAAACGTAATGCCCGTCGAAAGCCAGCTTGCGGGCCGCGCCGGGAGTATCCACAAACCCGACCTCCCTCGGGGTCATCAGGCTTTGCAAATCCACGATGCGCAGCCCGCCCGTATTTCCGACCGCCACGTAGGCATACTGCCCATCAACGATCACATCGCTGACGGTTCCCTGGCGGCCCATCATCCAGATGTAAACAACTGCCGCCAACAGGACGACAAAAAACGCCTGCCACTTCGGATTTCGATAAACGGGAACCGATTCATCCATCATGGGTAGATTGTATACCAAAAGGGGAAAAACGTGCAAATGGATG